>NZ_JANFVR010000194.1 GCF_024609805.1 Tahibacter caeni
CGCCGCCGACGAGGCGCCGCGCACGCGCAAGCGCGCGACGGCGACGCAGGAATCGCCGCGCGGCGCGAAGACGCCGGCCACTGCGCCGCGCGCACGCGGCGGCACCGCCAACACGCCCGACACGCCGCGCGCACGCGGCGCCGCAACGGAGGCACCGGCGAAGGCGCGCAAGGGCGCGCCGGCGGCGACGGGCGCTGCGGCTTCCGATCCTTATGCCGAGCGCGAACAGCAACGCTACGAACACCCGATCCCGAGCCGCGAGGCGATACTCGCGTTCCTGGCCGAACAGGGTCAGCTCATGAACGCCGAGGCCATCGCGAAGGCGTTGTCGCTGACCCACGAACGCGACTTCGGCGCACTGACCAAGCGGCTCGCGGCGATGCTGCGCGACGGCCAGCTGATCCAGAATCGCCGTGGCGGCTACGGCGTCGCGCAGAAGCTCGATCTCGTGCCCGGCGTCGTGCTCGCCAATCCCGACGGCTACGGTTTCCTGAAGCCCGACGCCGGCGGCGAGGACCTGTATCTGTCGCCGTACGAAATGCGCAAGGTGTTGCACGGCGACCGTGTGCTCGGCAGCATCGTCGGCGTCGACCGCCGCGGCCGGCGCCAGGGAGCCATCGTCGAGGTGCTCGAGCGGCGTTCGCCGCGACTGGTCGGACGCATCGTCGAACAGGACGGCCTCGTGCTCGTCGCGCCCGACGACCGCCGCCTGCACCAGGACATCCTGATCGCGCCGGGCAAGGATCTCGGCGCTCGCTCGGGCCAGATCGTCGTCGCCGAGATCACCGAGCCGCCGGGGCTGCACCGCGGGCCGATAGGCCGCGTGCTCGCCGTGCTCGGCGAGCGGCTGACGCCGTCGCTGATCGTCGAGATGGCGATCGCGAGCCACGGCATTCCGCACGAATGGCCCGAAGCGGCGCTGCGCGACGCGGCCGAGGTCGAGCCCGAAGTCACCGCGGCCGAGATCGCCGGCCGCAAGGATCTGCGCGGCGTGCCGCTCGTGACGATCGACGGCGAGGACGCGCGCGACTTTGACGACGCCGTATTCGCCGAGCCGGTGCCCGGCGGCTTCCGGCTCGTCGTCGCGATCGCCGACGTCTCGCACTACGTGCAGCCCGACAGTGCGCTCGACGAGGAAGCGTACAAGCGCGCGACGTCGGTGTATTTCCCGGGCTTCGTCGTGCCGATGCTGCCCGAGACCCTATCCAACGGCATTTGCTCGCTGAACCCGAAGGTCGAGCGCCTGTGCATGGTCTGCGACATGCAGGTCGACCACGACGGCGAGGTGCGCAAGTCGAAGTTCTACCCGGCCGTCATGCGCTCGCACGCGCGCCTGACCTACAACCAGGTCTGGCGCGTGCTCGGCGAGAAGGACGCCGCGGCGCGCGCGCAGATCGGCAGCCTGATGCCGCATATTGAACATCTGTACCAGCTCTACAAGGTGCTGGCCAAGGCGCGCAAGAAGCGCGGCGCGATCGATTTCGAGAGCGCCGAGGTCAAGTTCCGTCTGGCGCCGTCGGGCGAGGTCGTGCAGCTCGGCGCCGAGCCGCGCAACGATGCGCACAAGCTCATCGAGGAATGCATGATCGCGGCGAACGTCGAAGCCGCGCGCTATCTGAGCAAGCTGCACATGCCGGCGCTGTACCGCGTGCACGAGCCGCCGCCGGAGGGCAAGTACCAGGACTTGCTCGAGTTCCTCAAGGACTTCAGCCTGAAGATGCCGCCGGCCGCCGAAGTGGAGCCGGCCGATTTCGCCGGCCTGATCAAGAAGATCCAGAAGCGTCCCGACGCGAGCCTGATCGAGTCGGTGCTGCTGCGTTCGCAGTCGCTCGCGGCCTACCAGCCCGACTGCGGCGGCCATTTCGGGCTCGCGCTCGACGCGTACGCGCACTTCACCTCGCCGATCCGCCGCTATCCGGACCTGCTCGTGCATCGGGCGATACGCCATGCGCTCGCCAAGGAAAAGCCGTCCACCTACCGCTATTCGCCGGCGGCGATGGCCAGCATGGCCGTGCACTGCTCCAACTGCGGCCGCCGCGCCGAGGAGGCCGAGCGCGACGTCGACGAGCGCTACAAGTGCGCATGGATGGAGAAGCACGTCGGCAGCGAATTCGACGGGATCGTCTCGGGCGTGACCTCGTTCGGCCTGTTCGTCGAGCTGACCGAGTCCAAGGTCACGGGCCTCGTGCACATCACCCAGCTGCCGAACGACTATTACCATTTCGATCCGATACGGCACCTGCTGACCGGCGAACGCCGCGGCCTGAAGTTCCGTCTCGGCGACGCCGTACGCATCCAGGTGCTGCGCGCGAGCCTCGAGGAGCGCAAGATCGATTTCCGTCTCGTTGCGGAAGACACCCAGGAGAAGAAGCGGCGATGAGCCATGAGCTGCTCGTAGGCATCAACTCGGTCGAGGCCGCGCTGAGCCACGATCCCAAGAACATCATCGAACTGTTCATCGAGACCGGCAGCGCGAATGCGCGGCTCAAGGAGCTGTCGGAGCGCGCGCGCGATCTCGGCGTCAAGCCGCACGGCCGCACGCGCGAGCTGCTGGACCGCATGACCGGCGGCGCGCGACACCAGGGCGTCGTCGCGCAGTACCGCGCGGCGCCCCCGCGCAGCGAGGCCGACCTGGCCGCGCTGGTCGAGGCGGCCGGACGCGAGGCGCTCGTGCTCGTGCTCGACGGCGTGACCGATCCGCACAACCTCGGCGCCTGCCTGCGCAGCGCCGAAGCGGCCGGCGTGACCGCCGTCGTCGTCACCAAAGACAAGGCCGTCGGCATCACGCCGATCGTGCGCCGCGCTTCGGCCGGCGCCGCCGACCGCGTGCCCTTCATCGCGGCGACGAACCTCGCGCGCACCTTGCGCGCGCTCAAGGATGCCGGTGTCTGGCTGGTCGGCCTGGCCGGCGAGAGCGAGCAGGATTTCTTTCGCGTCGACCTCAAGGGACCCATGGCCATCGTCATCGGCAGCGAAGGCGAAGGTCTGCGCCGGCTCACGCGCGAGCAGTGCGATTACCTCGCGAAGATACCGATGCGCGGGGCCGTCGAGAGTCTCAACGTCTCGGTCGCGACCGGCATCGCGCTGTTCGAGACCTTGCGTCAGCGAGGCAGCTGAAGCGGCGAGACGTCGAACGAGCCGCAGCGGCTGGCTGCGGCGCGTCGTTGCGACCGGTTCTGCTGCGTTCGAGGTTGCAGCGAATGCGCGGCGAGGCGAGCTCGCGTCGCGGAACGTCCCGTCGCTTGTTGCGATGCAGCGTTGCGCACGGCAGGGGAGAGCAGCGGAGCGCAGAACAACCGAGCGCTGAGCAGGCGTCGATGATCGTCGGCCGGTGCTTCGCGTCGGTCGGATGCCGCGCCACGCCGATCGGGATTGGCGCGAGCGTCGCCGAAGAACCGCTGCGATCGTCAGGCAGGAATGCCCGCCTAGCAGTGGCATCGGTCATTCGTGCCGCGGATGTTCGAGCTGTCAGTATGCGGCCGACGATCGACGGCGGGTTTCCGTACCGCAGAGAGGCGGCCGCTCGCGCGGCAGTCACGACTGAAGCGCAGACGCCGATCCGAAGACGCGCCCGCGCGGCGACCGGGGATGCGGCCGCGGCATGGAACTGCCGATGCTCAGAGCGAAGCCGCGAGCGCGGCGCTGTCGAGATGTTTGGCGCCGGCGCAGGCCGGCAGGCGGTGCGTGGCGGTTTCGACATAGCCCGCCGGCGTGATGACGCTGACGGCGATCGTCGTGGAATGGTCGGCGCAGACGACGCGGCGGCGGGCCAGATCGGCCGTGTCGCCGACGATGGCCGTCCTGCCGGTCGCTTGCCATTCGTAGCGAAAGGCGGCGCCCTGCGGCCAGACCTCGCAGCGATAGCCGTCGCGGGTCGCAGCGCAGCTCAGGTTGGCGGCGCCGGTGGCGCCCGAAAAAATGACCGCAAGTCCGACGAGACTGCAGCGCAACAGAATGGAGCCGATCGGCATGTGCTTCCCCCGCGGTAGGCCGGACGGTAGTGCCAAGTGGATACCGCGCCGCAGTCGCCACGCTCAGGGGGCGCGTGACGACTGCGGTGCGACAGGGCGTTGCGGAGCCCGATGGACACTACTCGGAAGCCGAGCCCGTCAGGGCTCACGATGCCGATACCGAAATTGTTACCAAGCGTTACGCGATGCGGTCGATCTCCGTGTCAGTTGCAGCCCGGCAGCGAAACCGAGGTCTCGGCGCTGGCACCGGCAGGACTGACGACCGTGACAGAGACATCCTTGGCGTTGCAGTCGAATTCCCGGGTCGCGTCGGCCGTCGGATAGGCATCGGCGGCGGAGTTGTCGCTCGCGGACCAGGCGTAGCTCAGATTGTCGCCCTGCGGCCAGGCGGTGCAGGAATACCCGGTGGTGTTCCGCTCGCATTTGAGCTGCGGGTCCGGCGGCGGCTGGTCGGCCGGCGCATGGTCGATGACCAGCGCGTTGACCGAGTCGCAGCTGTTGTCGGTCGACGGCGCGACGAAGACGTAGCAGCCGGACTCGCAGACCGAGCGCATGCGCCAGTCGCAGTATTCGACCTGAGCATGGCTGCTGGTGCTGCTCAGCGCAGCGGCGGCACTTAGGACAAGAGTAAATATCGTACGGTTCATGGTCAGCCCCCCTTAGGCTATGGGTCTTGCAGTCACGAAAAAGGAATGTGGAGCGGGAATTTGCCGACGCGGTGCGGACGGAGCCACACCAGCCGATGCTACAAGCGTACGCGGAAAATCTACGTGTATCGGCTCAGCCGTTGTTGCCGGAATCGGCGGCTGGCGTCACCTCGACGTTGACCTCGAGCGCTTCCTCGGCGCGCCGGCAGCGTTCGGCGACGTCATTCGGCACGGGCTGCGCGTCGCAGCCGGCGCCTTCGGCGGCTTCGCGCAACAGTGATTGGTATGTCGCATGGATGGTCGCGCGCGTCGCGCGCGCCTGCGCCTCGCTGAGCGGATCGACGAGCAGGGTCAGTGCGTCCGCCGCACGCCGGCCCTTGAGCAGAAAACGCGCGAAGTTGTTGCGCCAAAATGCCGTAGGCATTCGGCTTTCTTCGCGAATACGCTCACCGCGGTCGAGCACGTCGCGGTACAGCGCCTCGGCTTCGGCGTCGTTGCCGCCGAGCTCGGTCAGCATCTGCGCGAGGTTGAACGCCGTGCGCAGAGTGTTCGGATGATCCGGGCCCAGCGAACTGCGCCACGCCGCCAGCGATTCACGGATTGCCTGCACGCCTTCGCTGCGCTGACCGGCTTCGGTCAGCGCGACGCCGAGCGAACTGCGCGCCTGCGCCGACACCGTGCTGGTCGGGCTGTAGACGCGGTCCACCTCGGCGACGACCTTGCGCGCTTCCGGTACCGCGGCCGCGGCGCCGCGGGCGCGTCGCAAGGTGTCGAGCCGGTACAGGCGCACCAAGGTCAGGCGCGGATGATCCGACGCCAGCTCCGCGTGCTGCCAGGCCAGGGTCTGATCGAGCAAGGTCAGCGCCTCCTGGTTGCGGTCGGCCGTGCGCAGCGCGCCGGCCAGCTGCAGGCGCGCGAGCACGGCCGTGTCGTCCGACGGCGGCCGCAGTCGCGTGTCGCGTACGGCGTCCTGCAGATAACCGATTGCGCAGGGCGTGTCGCTGCGGTGATAGCACAGCATGCCCATGGCGAGCTCCCACTCGGCCGTGGTGCGCAGGCCCAGCGCGGCGGCGCGCTGGAGGCGCTGTTCGGCCGTGGAGTATTCGCCGGCGCTGGTGCGGGCACGCGCCTCTAGCACGAGCAGGTTGCCGAGGCGTTCGGGCGGCAGGCCGGCTTTTTCGGCGGCCTGGACGGCGCGCTCTGCCAGGTCGCTGGCCTGCGGGCTCAGGCCGACGGCCAACTCGACTTCGGCCAGGGTGCCGGCCAGGTCGGCATAAACGTCGGGCTGCGTATCGAACGTGGCTTCCAGCGAAGGCCGCGCCGCTTCGAGCACGCTGCGCGCCGTCACGTTCGCACCGGTGACGCCGGTCGGGTTGGCCGCCGCGAATGCGTTCTTGAGCAGCCCGACAGCGCGCTGCGCGCGGTCGCGTTCGTGCGTGATCGCGATGTTCTGGCGCACGATGGCGACGAGGGCCGCGGCGATGGTCAGGAACAGCACGGCGCTGAGCGCGGAGGCGACGCGATGGCGCGAGACGAACTTGCGCCAGCGGTACCAGCGGTCGCTCTGGCGTTCGCGGATCGGCTGTTCCTTGAGCACGCAGTCGATGTCGTGGTCGAGCTGGTCGACCGTGCCGTAGCGCTCGGCCGGCAGCTTGCGCAGGCAGCGCTGCACGATGTGTTCGAGATCGCCGCGCAGCGCATCGCGCAGCTCGCGCACGGTCGAACAGCCGCGCGCCTGGGCCAGCACGAGGTCGCCATCGCCGACGCGGCTGGCCATCGGCGGCGGCGGCAGCTGGCGGATCGCGGTCTCGATCTCGCCGGGTGTCATCTGCGCGAACGCGAACGGCAGCCGGCCGCTGAGCAGTTCGTACAGCAGCATGCCGAGCGCGTGGATGTCGCAGGCCACCGTGATCGGGCCGCCCGTGAGCTGTTCGGGCGCGGCGCTCGACGGCGTCAGGAAGCGGTCCATCGTCTGCGTCGCGTTGACGTTGCCGAGCCGGCCCAGCGGCTTGGCGATGCCGAAGTCGAGCAGACGGATCTCGCCGTCGTCGCTGACGAGCACGTTGCTCGCCTTGATGTCGCGATGCACGACGAGGTTGCGGTGCGCATGGGCGACCGCGGCGAGCACCTTGCGGAACAGCACCAGGCGCTCGGCGATGCCGAGCGTGCGCGCGTCGGCCCAGCCGTCGATGGCCTGGCCGCGCACGAACTCCATGACCACGTACGGCGTGCCGTCGGCCGTGGTGTTGGCGTCGATCAGACGCGAGATGCCCGGGTGGTCGAGCGCGGCGAGGATCGCGCGCTCGGTCGAGAAGCGCCGCAGCAGGGCCGGATGCAGCAGGTCGCGGCGCACGAACTTGATCGCGACCTCCTGGCTGAAATCCGGGCCGCTGCGTGTGGCGCGGAACACGCGGCCCATGCCGCCGCTGCCGATCTCCTGTTCCAGCGTGTAGCTGCCGAACTTGAGTCCCGGGCGCAGCGCGTCGGCGTCGAGGGCGTCCAGGCTGGTCTCGACCAGACCCAGCGCCGTGCGCGGCTCGCTGCCGAGCAGGCTCTGGTCGCGCTCGATCAGCCGGGCGAGTTCGTCGGCGAGTCCGGCGTCGTCGGCGCGGCAGCGCCGGATCAGCTCTTCGCGGGCGACCGGATCGAGATCCAGCGCCTCGTCGAACAGCTCCCCGAGCCGGCGTATGCGCTCAGCCGGCGTCTTCATCGCCCGGCACCACGTCCAGCCGTTCCGCGAGCCAGGCGCGCGCAAAGCGCCATTGCCGGCCGACGGTGGCGCGCGACGAGCCGCAGACCTCGGCGATCTCTTCCTTGGTCAATCCGGAGAACAGCCGCAGCTCGACGACGCGGGCCGCTTCGGGCGCGGCCTGGGCGAACTCGGTCAGGGCCTGGTCGACGGCTAGCCAGTCGACGTGATCGCCCTGCGACGGCGCCTCGCGCTGGTTCATGTCGTCCAGCGCGATGAACAGCTGGTCGCCACCGCGCTTCTCGGCCTGGCGTTCGCGCAGGTAGTCGACGACGACGCGGCGCATCAAGGTCGCGGCGATCGCATGGAAATGGGCGCGGTTCTGCCAGTTCACGCCCTGCTGCGCGTGCAGGCGTTCGTAGGCTTCGTTGGCCAGCTCGGTCGCGCGCAGCGTCAGGGCGCCGCCGTGGCGCCGGACCTGGGCACGCGCCAGTTCGCGCAGCACCGGATAGATATCCGTGGCCAACGCATCTTCGACGCTGCGATCGCCGCGTTTCCAGCGATCGAGCAGTTCCGTGATCGAGGACATCACAACCCCCTGCTTGCGATCCGCAGTGTAGCCCCAGTGCGGCCGCAACGGGTACGCCGCAGGACCTCGGTCCACAGGCCGATCCGGCGGCAGTTGCGCGATCGGATTGCCGAATCTGCGGGCTGCGCCTCGGTCGGCGGCCAACGCGTCCGTCCCGCACCGGCCAGACGAGACGGGGGCGTCGGCGGGGCATGCCGGCCGGCTCCGAGGGCCGCCGCAGGAGACGGCCGGTTGCGCGGTTTGCGGCGTTTTTCACATTGGCGCGACGTCGGCGCGCGGCCGCTGAGGTCAGAGGAAAAAACGCAGACTGACTTCGGCCGAACGCAGCCAGTCCGGCGGCAGGCCCGAGGTCAGTACCAGCGCCGCGGCGACGTGCGAGACGGCCTGCGGCAGCAGGCTGCGTTCCTGCAGCCAGGCCGTGCTCCAGAGCAGGCCGCCGGCGAAGGTCGCCAGCATCAGTGCGGCGTTCGGCGCGTGCAGCAGCGCAAACAGCGTCGCCGCGGCCAGCACGGTCCAGTGCAGCGGCAGGCCGGCCAGGCGCAGACGATCGGCGAAAACGGCGCCGATCAGGTATTGCTGCAGCAGCGCCCAGAGCAGATAGCCGGCCGCGGCCGCCGGCGCGACCGCGGCCTGGCCGTTCGGACGGCCGAGCGCCAGCACGATCAGCAGGCTCAGCAGCGGCGCCGCGGCCGCATGGATCAAGGCCCGCCACCCGCCGAACCAGCGCCAGCGCTGGGCCGTGTCGCTGCGCGCGAGTACGGCGACATGGAGGGCGGTCAGGCCGATCGCGATCTGTGCCGATCGGCTCAGGTCGTCGCCGATACGCAGGCCGACCACGAGCCACAGCGGCAATGCGACGGCCACGGCGGCCTGCGCGACAGCCCGCACCGCACGCGCCCTGGGCCGATACCAGCTCGCGATCATCAGCACCGCGGCCAGCGGCAGGACGATCGGGTCGAAGTCCACGCACGGGACGGCATTCGCCGGTGTGCGCAGCGCCGCGGTCACCGCCGTGCCATCGGCTGCTGCGACGACGATCGCGGCGGGTTCGGTCTCGCGCAGACGGTCGCGACGATGCAGCAAGGCCTCGGGGCGCAGCGCGGTGTCGACGCGGAACAGCGGTGGTTCGTTCACGGGCAGCGGCAGCGCGGTGTCGGCCGGCTGCCAGGCCGGCGGCGCGCGCCACGGAGCCGCATCGCGCGGCAGCAGCGCGATGCCGCGCAGGTG
>NZ_JANFVR010000195.1 GCF_024609805.1 Tahibacter caeni
AGCATCGGCGCGAGCGCGAGGCGGCGCAGCGGCAGTCGTGCGTTCATGCGGCAGGCGCCCGGAACTGGTCCTTGCCGCGGCGCAGTGCGGCGAAGCGCTCGACGCGCGCCGCCGCCGCGATGCCGTGGCGCTCGCCCCAGGCGACGATGTCCGGCGCGTCGACGCGCAGGAACGGATTGGTCGCACGCTCCCGCGCGACCGTGCTCGGCAGGGTCGGCAGGCCGGCCGCGCGCAGTGTGCGCACCTCGTCGCAGCGTTCGCGCAGCGCGGCGTTGTCCGGCTCGACGCTCAGCGCATAGGCGCAGTTCGCGGCGGTGTATTCGTGCGCACAGCAGACGGTCGTGGCGGCCGGCAGCGCGGCGAGGCTGTCGAGCGACGCGAGCATCTGCGCCGGCGTGCCTTCGAACAGGCGGCCGCAGCCGACGCTGAACAGGGTGTCGCCGCAGAACAGCAGTCCGTCGCCGTGGTAGCCGATATGGCTGGTCGTGTGGCCGGGCAGGGCCAGCACGCGCAGGCGCAGCGCCGGCGCGGCCAGCTCGACCGTGTCGCCGTCGGCGACACGCCGCGTCGCCGCGGCGATGCGTTCGTCGGCCGGCGCGTACACTTCTATCGCGTCGAAGCGTTCGCGCAGTGCGGCGACGCCGCCGATGTGATCGGCATGGTGGTGGGTCAGCAGGATGGCCGTCAGCTGCAGGTTCGACCGCTGCAGCGCGGCGAGGACCGCGGCCGCGTCGCCGGGATCGACGACGACGGCCCGGCTGCCGTCATGGGCGAGCCAGAGATAGTTGTCGTCGAAGGCGGGGACGGGTTCGAGGCGCAGCACGACGTTCCGGACAAGCGGCAGAGGCGCGTGACTATAGCCGCGCTTCCGGCAGTGCTCGTTAAGCGCGTTTAACGACGGCGGCAAACGCTGCGGGACAAGCCGGGGCGACTTGGCGCAAAATCCGCGTCCCCTGACGTGCGCCGCTTATGCTCCTGCGACCCCAGCCGCCTCATCCCATGGACGCACTGCGCGCGGTGTTCGCGCAGGAGCGCGCCGCGCTCGCTCCGGAATGCGCCGGCGTGTTCGGGCGGCAGGGACTGTTCATCGGCTGCGATGCGGAGTTCGCCGAGCGGATGGCCACGCCGATGCTCGGACGTCGCGTCGGCCTGCATCTGCACGGCCCCGACCGGCTGGCCGGCGACACGGTCTGCAGTCCGGAAGAGCTGCCGTTCGCCGACGACAGCTTCCGCCTCGTCGTGCTGCACCATGCGTTTGAAGGCGTCGCCGCGCCGGCCGCGCTGCGCGAAGAGCTCGTGCGCGTGCTCGAACCCGGCGGCGTCGCGCTGATCGTCGGCTTCGCGCGATTCGGCGCCTGGCGGCCGTGGCTGGCCTGGCAGACACGCAGCCAGGCCGTGCCGCCGCAATTGGCGACCGCCGGCGCCTGGCGCCGCGCGCTGGCCCGCGGCGGCGTGGACGTCTATGCCGAACGCCGCATCGGCGCCGAGCGTTTGGCCGTGGCCGGCGTCCGGCTGCATCTGCCGCCGGCGCTGCGTTCGAGCTGGCTGCTGCTCGCGCGCAAGCGCAGCACGAACGCGCTGCTGCGCTCGCGGCCCGTGGCGCTGCGGCAGCGCGCGGCGCGCGCCCATCTCGCCTCCGGCACGCAGCGCGCGAGCGCATGAACGAAGCGGCGGTCGTGCAGGTGTTCACCGACGGCGCCTGCCTGGGAAATCCCGGGCCGGGCGGGTGGGCCGCGCTGCTGCGCTACGGCACGGTCGAGAAGGTCATTTCCGGCGGCGAGGCGGACACGACCAACAACCGCATGGAGCTCATGGGCGCGATCGCCGCGCTCGAAGCGCTGACGCGGCCCTGCGGCGTGCGCATCACGACCGACTCGCAGTACGTCAAGCAGGGCATGCAGCAATGGCTGCCGCGCTGGCAGGCCAACGGCTGGCGCACGGCCGACAAGAAACCGGTCAAGAACCAGGATCTCTGGGAACGGCTCGCACGCGCGGTCGCGCGCCACCGGGTCGAATGGTTCTGGACCCGCGGCCATGCGGGACATCCCGACAACGAACGCGTCGATCGCGCTGCGCGCCTCGCGGCCGAACGCCAACGCCAGGAAGCCTGATGCGCCAGATCGTGCTGGATACCGAAACCACGGGCCTCGAGGCCGCGCGCGGCCACCGCCTGATCGAACTGGGGTGCGTGGAGCTCCTCGCGCGCCGCGTCAGCGGCAGCCATTTCCACCGCTATCTGAATCCCGAGCGCGACATCGATGCCGGCGCCCAGGCCGTGCACGGCATCAGCATCGAGTTCCTCGCCGACAAGCCGCGCTTCGCCGACGTCGTCGAGGAATTCCTCGCCTACATCAAGGGCGCGGAGCTCATCATCCACAACGCCGCATTCGACGTCGGCTTCATCGACGCGGAACTCGCGCGGCTCGGCCCGCAGTACGGCCGCCTGACCGACCATGCCACGGTGCTGGACACCCTGGCGATGGCGCGCGAGATGTATCCGGGCCAGCGCAACAGCCTCGACGCGCTGTGCAAGCGCCTGGACATCGACAACAGTCATCGCGAGCTGCACGGCGCGCTGCTCGACGCGGAAATCCTCGCCGACGTCTATCTCGCGCTGACCGCCGGCCAGGGCGCGCTGGACTTCGTCGTCGAAGTCGAAACGACGCAGGTGCAGATCGCCGTCTACGGCGTCGCGGGTGAACGGCCACCCGTGCGCGTGCGCCTGGCCGACGCGGCCGAACTGGCCGCGCACGAGGCGCGTCTGGCCGGCATCGACAAGGCGAGCAAGGGCGCCTGCGTCTGGCGCCGCCTGGAACCGGCGCCGGTCTAGCCGCAGGTCCCGGTCGTACGGCTCGCGGCGACGGCGGTCCTGACGCGTCGTCGGTTTACGACTCGCGATGCCCGGCTTCACCGGCTCGACGCAGCCCGGCGACCGATGCACGGTTCCGCCGCCGCGCCACGTTTCTCACCGGGGCTGTCAGCAAATCCGGCGTTTTTGCGTAGTAGGCCCGAGACCTGGATCCCGTCCGCGCCGCCGGCGCGGGCCCGGCACAGGTCGCCAGTGCCCGTGGCATAATCGGCCCGCGCGCCCAGCAGCCGCCAGGGCGCTCGCCTGAATGGGGAGTTCGGCGATGAGACTGCGTACGTGGATCGTTGCAGTGTGCGTGTTCCTGCTGCCCGGCGTGCTGTCCGCTTCAGCGGTCGACGCGATCGCGGCGCACAAGCATCTCGGGGTTGCGAGCTGTTCCAACAGCGTCTGTCACGGCGCCTCGCAGGCGTTCCGCGAATCCCATGTAATGCAGAACGAGTTCGCGATCTGGCAGGAGACCGATCCGCACGCCAAGGCCTACGCGATACTCGAACAGCCGGCCTCGCGCGAGATCGCGCGCAAGCTCGGCCTCGGCAATGCGACCGAAGCGAAGATCTGCCTCGACTGCCATGCCGACAACGTGCCGGCCGCGCAGCGCGGCGAGCGTTTCCAGCTCAGCGACGGGGTCGGCTGCGAGGCCTGCCACGGCGGCTCCGAGCAGTGGCTCAACGCGCATGCGGACAAAAGCGTCAAGCATGCGGACAACCTCGCCAAGGGCATGTACGCGACCGACGACCCGGTCAAGCGCGCGGAACTCTGCCTGTCCTGCCACATGGGCACGAAGGACCGCATGATCACGCACCGGATCATGGGTGCGGGGCATCCGCGGCTGGCCTTCGAGCTCGACACGTTCACCTGGCTCGGCCGCCCGCACTATGCGATCGATGAGGACTGGATCCAGCGCAAGGGTGAATTCAGCGGCGCGCGCGACTGGGCCGTGGGGCAGGGCGTGGCTGCAGTCAATCTGCTCGACCAGTTGGCCGATCCCAAGGCCGGCATGCAGGGCATCTTCCCGGAACTCGTGCTGTTCAACTGCTTCGCCTGCCACAAGCGCATGTCGGACAAGAGCTGGGGACCGCGCCAGGGCACCGGCCTCGGGCCCGGCGTCGTGCGTCTCTACGACGCGAATCTCGTGATGTTCCGCCACGTGCTCGCCGCCGTGGACACGTCCGCCGAGGCGCGCGTGTTCGAACAGACGCGCGCGCTGCATCGCGCGACGACCGAGAGCCGCGACGCGACGCTGGCCGCCGCGAAGAAACTGCGCGCGACGCTGGCCGAGCTGCTGCCGCGCGTGGCCCAGCACCGCTTCGACGGCGGCAGCCTCAACGCGATCCTGGCCGACATCGAAGCCGACGCCGCGCGCGGCGAATACCGCGACTACGACGCGGCCGAACAGGCCGCGATGGCGGCGCAGTCGGTCATCGTCGCGTTCGAGAACACCGGCACCATCGACAAGGCCCGCGCCGATGCGCTCAAGGCCCGGCTCGACGGCGTCTACGCCGTGCTCAAGAACGAGAACGGCTATTCGATGGGCAGCTTCCAGACCGCATTGAAGGCGCTCAGGAACGGCGCGCCCTGATCCGGCCGTGAATCGGCGACGACGGTTGCGGTGAGCCGACGTGCGAACCGCAACGTCGTGGCCCTACGCGACGAAAGACGGCCGACGGAACGTTCCCTGCGCTGCGGCGGCATTCGAAGCCGCCGGCTTGGGGCTTGCGGGCGGGATCATGCGCGGCGCGTCGTTTCGTGCGCCGGCGTCGTCGCGTTCGGCGCCCGTTCCCGCGGACGAATCGCGTTCGAATTTCTTCGCGGAGAGAAGGCGATGCAGCGGGCTGCGCTCGCCGCAACTCGTATGTCCGCGTCGCACGCAATTCATTCCGCTTCGCCGCGGAGCGGGACTTGGCCCGGAATTCTGCGCGGCGGAGAGGCCGCGACGTCGCGGTTCGCGGCTCCGGCCGCAACCCGCGCGGCGGCGCTCAGCGGCGCC
Source organism: Tahibacter caeni (assembly GCF_024609805.1). Taxonomy (GTDB): domain Bacteria; phylum Pseudomonadota; class Gammaproteobacteria; order Xanthomonadales; family Rhodanobacteraceae; genus Tahibacter; species Tahibacter caeni. Next base: position 4,857 of record NZ_JANFVR010000195.1, read on the forward strand.
GGATCAGCACGACCGTGACGTTGTCGGAGCCGCCGCCGTCGAGCGCGGCGAGGATCAGGTGGTCGACGCATTCCTGCGCCGACAGGTCCGGACGCGCGAGGATGCTCTCGATCTGCGCGTCTTCCACTTCTTCGGTCAGACCGTCGCTGCAGAGCAGGATCTGCATGCCGGGCTGCAGGGTGCCGGTGATCGTTTCCAGGCGCAAGTTCTGCGGATCGGTCACGCCGAGCGCCTGGGTCACGACGTTGCGGTGCGGATGCGTGCGCGCCTGTTCGGCGGTGATCGCGCCCTGCTCGATGAGCTCCTGCACGTAGGAGTGGTCCTGCGACAGCTGCTTGAGCGCGCCGTTCCAGACGTAGACGCGGCTGTCGCCGACCCAGGCCATGTCGAACTGGTCGCCGTTGATGTTGACCGCGGCGACCGTCGTGCCCATCGGCAGCGCTTCGGCGCGGCGGTTGGAATGACGGATGATTTCTTCGTCGGCCAGCTGTATCGCGCGGCCTATCGGCGTGCCCTTGCGCACTTCCTCGATCAGCGTGTCGCGCGCGATCGCGCTGGCGACCTCGCCGTGCTCGTGGCCGCCCATGCCGTCGGCGACGAGCCACAGACCCAGCTCCGGGTCGGCGTAATACGTGTCTTCGTTATGTTCGCGGCGCAGGCCGACGTGGGAGCTGTGTCCGAATTCGATCATGCGCGAAGCCTGGTTTCGGGTTCAGTGGCCATCGCCAGACGCAGGGCGCCGGCGTCCAAGAAACGGCGGCACATGCGAAAAACGAACTGGGTCATAGCATGCCGCCGGGCGGCGCCCCTAGGCAAGCGCAGGCCGCCGGTGCGCGGGCTGCCCCGATCAATACGCAAAGCCGCGGGAAATGGCGTCGCGCCGCAGGCCGCGCGAACCCGGCTTGTATCTGCGCCGCGTTGCCCGTACTATTCGCGCCCCTCGCCGCGCCACCGGCGAGGACCGGTCGACAGACCGACAGTTCCGGAGAGGTGGCAGAGTGGTCGAATGTACCTGACTCGAAATCAGGCGTACGTGTAAGCGTACCGTGGGTTCGAATCCCACCCTCTCCGCCAGCAGTGACGAAAACGCCCCTCACGGGGCGTTTTCGTTTTCCGGCCCCGAACCGGCATGGTTTTGGGCTACGCTCGCTTCCCCCGCCGCGGACCGCGTTCCATGTCCCAGATCACCACTCCGATTTCCCATGGCGAACTGATCGACAAGATCACGATCCTCGAGATCAAGTCCGAGCGGATCGCCGATCCGGCCAAGCTGACCAACGTTCGCAAGGAGCTGGACCTGCTGCTGGAGGTCTGGAGCGGCGACGCGGCGGCGGCCGTCGACATCGGTGCCGAGCGCGCGCGGCTGAAGGCCGTGAACCAGGCCCTCTGGGACATTGAGGACCGCATACGCCTGAAGGAAAAAGCGCAGTCCTTCGACGCCGAGTTCATCGAGCTCGCGCGCGCGGTCTACTTCCAGAACGACGATCGCGCGGCGATCAAGCGCGAGATCAATCTCAAGCTCGGCTCGCAGCTCATCGAAGAGAAGTCCTACCAGAACTACAAGAGCTGAGCGCGCCGCCGCCTGCGCTCAGGGCAGGCCGCGCGCGGCGGCGAATGCGTCGAAGCGCTCGATGACCGCATCGACCCCGATGAGGTCCATGACGCCATCGTGCTCGATCTTGGTGCCCCAGCGCAGCGCGCTCGCGGGCTTGCCGCGAAAGCGCCGCGCGGCCTCGTCGTAGCGGTCCACGCACCAGCGCCGGTCCGAGTACGGACCCGAGCGGTGCGGGTTGCTCGCCGCGTGCAGTCCGAGCACGGCCGTGCCCATCGCATTGGCCAGATGCATCGGTCCGGAGTCCGGCGTCAGTACGAGATCGGCCTTGCGCAGCAGCGCGAGCAGCTGCTTGAGCGTGTCCTTGCCGATCAGGTCGATCGCCGCGCCGCGCTGCAGCCGCGCCGCGATCGCATCGCCGAACTCGCGCTCGTAGGCGCTGGGGCCGCCGCAGAGCACGACGCGCCAGCCGCGCCGCGTCGCCTCGTCCATGACCGCCGCATAGCGTTCGGGACGCCAGTTGCGCAGTTTGTGACTGGAACAGGGGCTGACGATCAGGGTCGGCGCAGCGCCGGGCAGATGGTCGTCGGCGAAGGCCTGCGCCGAGTCGGGCACCGGCAGGTCCCAGCGCACGTCGGTCTGGCGCAGGCCCAGCGGTTCGAGAAAGCTGCCGATCGCATCGAGCACGTGTTCGCCGCTGCGCGCGGCGATGCGCTCGCCGATGAACAGCCGGTGCAGATCGCGCGAACGGGCCGCGTCGTAGCCGATGCGCCGGCGCGCCGATACCGCGGCGCTGAGCAGGTTGGACCGCAGCGCGACCTGCATGTGCAGCAGCGCATCGAAGCGGCGCCCGTGCAGCGCGCGGCGCACGGCCTGCCAGCCTTTCCAGCCCTGGCGCTTGTCGAACACGACGAACTCCACGCCGGGCAGATCGCCGACGAGCTTGTGTTCGAGCTTGCCGACGATCCAGGTCAGCGCGGTCGCCGGCCAGTACCGCTGCACGGTACGCACGAGGGGCACGACGTGACTGACGTCGCCGAGCGCGGAGGTACGCAGCAGGCACAGGGAGGCCGGCGGGGTCGATGCCTGTACGGACATGGGGTTGCTAGAATGGCCCGGAGAACGAAGACGAGACGAATGCGGCACGTGCCGCAGCGCAGGCGATGAACGAAGCGACCCTGAAGGCCACCGGCGCCGGCGCGATTCTCTGCGACGCGTCGATCGCTGCACAAGTCGGCGAAGACTGGTTCGATCCCGCGTACTGGCGCACAGCCGCCGTCGCCGGCGGCCGCGGCGCGGCCTGGCGCGTGCAGACGCCGGCCGGCGAGGCGGTGCTGCGGCATTTCCGCCGCGGCGGCAGCATCGCCCGCGTCCTCGGCGATCTGTACGTCTGGGCAGGCGCCGAGAAGACGCGCCCGTTCCGCGAATTCCGGCTGCTGCAGCGGCTGCAGGCGCTGGGCCTGCCGGTGCCGCAGCCGCTGGCCGCACGCTACCGGCGCGAGCGGCTGCTGTTCTACCGCGCCGACCTGCTCACGCGGCTGATTCCGGCCGCGACGACCCTGGCCGAAGGCCTGGCCGAGCGCCGCATCGACGCCGCCGCGATGCGCCGCGTCGGCGCGACGATCGCGCGCTTCCACGCGGCCGGCGCCTACCATGCGGACCTGAACGCGCACAACGTCCTGTTCGCCGGTGCGACGGCCGAGGCGCCGGCCGGGGGCGCGGTCCATCTGATCGATTTCGACCGTGGCGAACTGCGTGCGGACCGCCGCGGCTGGCCGCAGGAAAACCTGCAGCGGCTGCACCGTTCGCTGCGCAAGATCGGCGCCGCCGCCGACGGCGAGGCCCGCTTCGAGCGCGAACTCTGGCAGCCCTTGCAGGACGCCTATACGGCCGCACGTCAACAGTCCGACAATGGCGCGCCCCCGCGGCAGGACCGTAACGCATGACTCTGGCGCTGCATTTTCTCGGCGTAGGCTCGTCCCAGGCCGTAGAGCTCGGTTCTTCCGGCGCCGTGCTCGAACGCGACGGTGCGCCGCTGCTGCTGGTCGACTGCGGCCCGGAAACGCTGAGCCGCTATCTCGAGCGCTACGGCCGCGTGCCCGCCGCGATCTACGTGACGCATACGCATCTCGATCACGTCGGCGGCTTCGAGCGCCTGTTCACCAAGATCTATTTCGATACGGCACTGCGCGGCCGCGTGCGGGTATACGCGCACGCGGCGCTCGTGCCGCTGCTGCAGGCGCGCATCGCCGACTATCCGAACGTGCTGGCCGAAGGCGGCGCGAACTTCTGGGATGCGTTCCAGCTCGTGCCAGTCTCGCGCGGCTTCTGGCACGAGGATCTGTGGTTCGACGTTTTTCCGGTGCGCCACCATGCGCCGGACACGGCCTTCGCGCTCGCGCTGCGCGGCAGCTTCGTCTGGACCGGCGACACGCGGCCGATACCGGAAATGCTGACCCGCTACGCCGCGGCCGGCGAACTCGTCGCGCACGACTGCGGCCTCGTCGGCAATCCGTCGCACAGCGGCATCGACGACCTGGAGCGCGAATATCCGACCGAGCTGCGCGCGCGTCTCGTGCTGTATCACTACGGCAGCGCCGCCGACGGCGCGGCGCTCGCGGCGCGCGGCTATCGCGTCGCGCGCGCCGGCGAGCCGGTCGCGTTGAATCCGGCCCAG
>NZ_JANFVR010000196.1 GCF_024609805.1 Tahibacter caeni
GGCGCCGGGCCGGCCGCTCGAGCGCGCGCAGCGCGACTGGTTCGAGCCGCGCCTGGGCCGCTCGCTCGCCGACGTGCGCGTGCACGACGACGCGCTCGCCGCGCGGTCGGCGCGCGCGATTTCGGCGAAGGCCTATACGGCAGGCCGTCACGTCGTGTTCGGCGCGGGCCAGTACCACCCTCTTTCGGCCGCCGGCCGCGCGCTGCTCGCGCACGAACTCGCCCACGCGCAGTCTGCGGACGACGTCGTGCGGCGCAAGCCGCTGACGGACGAGGAGCGTGCCGAAGACCTCCAGTCGCCCGAACTCAAGGACGACGCGCGCCTGCAGGAAGCGTTCGACAACGCACCGGACATGCGCCGCAAGGAGAGCGGCGAAGGCGTCAAGACCCTGCAGCGACAGCTGCGCGATCTCGGCTATCCGATGCCGGTCTCGTTCAAGAAGACCGGCGACGCCGACGGCATTTTCGGCGAGGAAACCGAAGGTGTCGTGAAGACCTTCCAGCGCGACCACGGCCTCGTCGACACCGGCGTCGTCGACCGCGACACCTTGCGCGAGCTCGATCTCGTGTTCAATCCGGTCATCACGATCGACAAGGTGTTCATCGGCAGCGACCACGCGCAGGTCATCGACAACGCGGTCGACTGGAGCGACGCCGGCGCACGCCATTTCGACTGGAGCAACAAGCCCTACCAGATCGTGTTCGACCCGGCCGATCCGACGGCCGCGCAGACGATTCCGATCTCGGTGACCGGCGGCACGACGCTCAGCGCCGCGGCCTGGGTCGACATCAAGGGCGGCGTGCCGGGGCGCGCCTATACCATCACCGCGACCAGCGCGCAGACCGGCTTCTCGCTGAGCGGCACCGGCACTCACAAGACGAACGAGCCCCGCGACCTGATCTTCCTGACCGCCGACGCGCCGGTGACGCCGACGTTCGCCGAACTGCGGCCCGAGCAGACCTGGGCGGCGACCTCGACGGTCGCGACGCGGTCGAGCGGCGTCACGCGCCAGAACGTGTTCGTGACCGCGGGCCCGGCCATCGCGCCCGAAGCCGTCACGATCGCCGACCGACCGTACCGTCCGACGGTGCGGCGCCTGCGGCAGGCGATGCGCTTCGCCGCGGGCACCGGCGTCACGCGCGCCGACCGCATCATCTGGAAAGTCATGCGCGAATTCCCGTCGTACGGCGAATGCGACGCGCCGAGCGGCGGCGAGCAGAACATCTCGTGCCCGAGCATCGTCTCGGTCTGGGGCATGTCGCCATACCTGAAGGCCGGCACGTTCCAGTGCATCACGATCGCGCGCTACGCCGACGCGCTGTTCTACCTGCTCGGTCTGCCGAACCAGGTGCCCGGCGCGATCGCACGGCCGGTCGTCATCTGGGCGGACATCGACAACCGCGACGGCATCATCTCGCCGTGGCCGCACGCCGGCATCTCTTCGCGCAGCTACAGCCATCCCCGCCACCGCGACTGGTCGCTGGGCCTGATCGACGGCAACTGCGGCCTGAACAACTACGAAGCCTGCGAGCAGCTGATCTGGACGCCGCCCGGCGCCGCCAAGCCCGTCATGCAGATCTGGTGCGGCGGCTTCGGCAAGGACAACCCGGCCGCCGGCTTCGGTTCCGCGCGCGCGGTGCTCGAAGAGGTGTTCACCCTGTCGTGGTACAAGCCGATGAAGAAACCCGACCCCAGCAGCGGCTTCTGGCGCGGCATCCGGCAGAAGGACGTCGAGAACTACGCCGGCATCGACGGCTGCGACGAAGACATCAGCGAAGAGGACTGACGCCGGCAGGCCGGAGCATCGCCATGAAATTCCTAGCGCCCGACAAGGCATCGTCCAACCCGAACCGCACGCCGGCGTCGCTGCGCCCGCCGATTGCGCCGCTTCCGGCCGCAGCGCCCGCCGCGCTGCCGAAATCGGCGCCCTGCGCCTGCGGCGGCCGCTGCCCGAAGTGCAGCGCGGGCCGGAGCGCGCCATCGGGTTAGGCCGCTCGCACCACGGGTCCGCGCGTCGGGCGAAGTCCGGCGCCGAAGCGATCCACTCCCTTTCCCAGGCACAGCCATTAAGATCGGCACGCCGTACCCGACCGCCGCCGCACAGACACGGCGTCTTCAGCCTAACCACTGTGGAGCTTCAATAAGTTGCTTCTGTCCAAGACGAACGATCCCGAGTGAGCCTCAACCGTTTCCGACTCCGGCGCGCCGCCGTCAACTGCGATTTCGACCTGTCACCGGCCGTCGCGCGAGGTCGCATCCGGAACTTCACCCGATCAGCGTGCCATCGCGACGCCTTCCCAAGGCTTCCGGCGTGAGCGCAGACGGCCCACGGCCGGCATTTCCGTTGCGCGCCGCAAACATCCCTGACCTCGCGGCAGCGACGCTCGCCGGTCTGCTGTTCCTGCTCGCCAGCGTGCGCTTCGGCGGCTCGGTGGCCGGCGACGAGCTCGATCCGTCGTGGACGATGGTGCTGCGCTGGGCCAGCATGCACGGCCTGCGCTGGGGCAGCGACATCGCGTTCACCTACGGCCCGCTCGGCCATCTCTATCCGCTGAACGCCTGCGACCCGGGTTACTACGGCACCTTCGTCGCGGCGCAGATCGCGCTCGCGGCCGCGGCCGCATTCCTGTTCGCGAACGGCTGGTTCACGCAGGGTTGGCCCGAACGCCTCGTGCTCGCGGCCGCCGTCGCCTTCGGCGCGCCGCTGCTCGCCGCCGATCCGGCCTGGCTGTCGATGCCGGTGTTCGCGATCGTCGGCCTGCACGCGCACGCGGCCGCGGGACGCCGGCGCACGCTCTGGCTGCTGCTCGTCGTCGCAGCGCTGTACGCAGCGACGATCCTGCTGATCAAGATGAGCACCCTGCTGCTGATTCTGGCCTGGTGGCTCGCCGGCATCGTCGTGCTGCTGCAGGCGCGGCTGTGGCGCCACGCCGTCGCCTGGCTGCTGCTCGTTCCGGCGGCGGCGCTGGCGCTGTGGACGGCCGCCGGCCAGCACCTCGGCGACCTGCTCCCGTTCGTCTCGACGGTGCTCGAAATCTCGCGCGGCTACACCGCGGCGATGGGCAGTTTTCCGCCGCTGCGCTATGACGTCTACGGACTGGCCGTGCTCGGCGGCGCCGGCGGCGCCGGCCTCTGGACGGCCTGGCGTGCACGCCGCGACCCGGGCCGCCTCGCCTGCATCGCGCTCTGCGGTCTCGCGCTCTTCGTCGCCTGGCGCGCCGGCTTCACGCGCGCCGATACGCATGTCGCGATCTTCGCCATGACCGCCTGGCTCGTGCTGCCGCTGCTGCCGGCGCTGGCACCCACTGCGACGCCCCGGCTGCGCGCGGCGGGCCTGGCGCTGGCCGTGGCCGTCGTGCCCGTCGCCGACCGTTGCTTCAACCCGGGCATGGGCCACCGGCGCGGCGAACTCGCGGTCGCGAGCCTGCGCACGCTCGCGAACAACGCGGCCCTGCTCGCGCGTCCGCTGGCCTATCGACCGGCACTGATCGCGGCGCTGGACCGCGAGCGCATCCGGCTCGATCTGCCGCAGACGCGTGCCGCGGTCGGCAGCCGCCGCATCGACCTCCTCGGCACGCAGCAGGGCGTCGTCCTGTTCAACGGCCTCGCCTACCGGCCTTCGCCGGTTTTCCAGGGCTACGGCGCCTATACGCTGCGCCTGCAACGCCTCAACGCCGCCGCGTTCAGCGGTCCCGACCGGACGGATTTCGTGCTGCTGGCGCATTCGCCGATCGACGGCAATCTGCCCACGAGCGAAAACGCGCTCGCGTTCACGACCCTGTATCGGAATTACCATCCGGTACTCGTGGAAAAATCCTTTCTGCTACTGGAGAAGGACACCGAATCCGCGCCCGTGCCGTTGCCGGCGGACGACGGCTGGCGTCCGGCAGCCTGGGGCGAATGGATCGACCTGCCGACGACGCCCGAAACCGTCGCGGTGCTCGCCGTGCGTTCCGGGCTCTCCCGGGCCGGCGCGGCGATGGCGACCGTGCTACGCGAGCCGGGCCAGCTCATCGAACTCGAACTCGCCGACGGCTCGGTCCGGCGCTTCCGGCTCGTGCGCGGCGCGGCACCGGGCGGGTTCCTCGCGTCGCCGCTCGTGCAGTCGCTCGACGACTACGTGCGCCTGTTCGCCGGCACCGAGCTGCCCGTCGTCCGGCGCTTCCGCCTCGTGCCGCAAAGCGACGCGATGCGCGGCCTGTTCGCCGACGACGTCCGATGGAACGTTACGCAGCTGCCGCGGCGGCCGCGCGGCGAACTGCCGCCGGCAATGATCGACGCGCTGTTTCCCGGCTTCTCACACCCGCCGCAAGCCTGGACCGCCGGCGTCCGCACGATGGAGGTCGAGGGACGGCGCGTCCTGTTCATGCACAGCCCGGCGCAGCTGACGTTTCGGCCCGGCGCCGACGCCTACGTCGTCTCGGGCGAGGTCGGCATCGTGCCGAACGCGTTCACGAGCCCCGGCTGCAGCCACGGCGACGGTGTCGAGGTCCGGGTCTCCGGCGACGCCGGCGCGGCGCCGGCCTACCGCTACGACCCGTTCGCCGATGCCGCGCTGCGTCCCGCGCGCCGCTTCGAGCTCGGCCCCGTGGCGGCCGGTCCGGACGGCGTGCTGCGACTGGACGTCGCGCCTGGTCCGGCGAACGTCAGCGACTGCGACTGGTCGTATGTCCGCGACGTCACGATCCGCGCGGCCGTGCGCGCCGCCGGCTCCGATCCGCCTCCGTCGACCCCCAACGGACACACGACGCGACATGACGAAAAGTAAATTGCTACGAATGGACAACATCGGCATCGTCGTGGAATCCCTTGATGCCGCCGTCGCCTTCTTCACCGAGCTTGGCCTGACGCTCGAGGGGCGGGCCACGATCGAAGGCGAGTGGGCCGGGCGCATCACCGGGCTCGGCAACCAGCGCGTCGAGATCGCCATGATGGTCACTCCCGACGGCCACGGCCGCCTCGAGCTATCGCGCTTTCTCGCGCCGTCCGTCGTGGCCGATCACCGGAACGCGCCGGTGAACGCCCTCGGCTATCTGCGCGCCATGTTCGCCGTGAGCGACATCGACGACACGCTCTCCCGGCTCCGCAGACATGGCGCGCAGCTCGTCGGCGAGGTGGTGCAATACGAGCAGGCCTACCGGCTCTGCTACGTCCGCGGCCCCGAAGGGCTCCTGATCGGACTGGCCGAACCGCTGGCCGGCCGTCGATAGCGCCCCGGGAAATTCCCGCCCGCGCCGATGGTGGGACGGCCGCGCAGGAGCGCCGGTGTCGACCTCACGGTCGTCCCGCGCGTATCTCGGCGAGCCGCGCCGTCACGGCCGCACGGCTTGCCGCGGCCGACAGGCGTTCGCTCACGCTCGCCTTTGCAGCTTCGCCGATCCGGCGCGCGTACACCGGATCGTCGAGGAGCCGCCGCAGGCAGGCGGCGGCCTGCGCGACGTCCGGCTCGGCCCAGTGCTGATCCTGCCAGGCCGGATACTCGCCCTCGCGCACCGGGACCAGCGTGTAGTCGACGAGGCAGCTGTTGTCCGCGTCCATGAACGCGAGGTTGCCCGAATACGCCGTCGCGACGACGGGCTTGCCGAGCAGCATGCACTCGGCCATGCCGAGGCCGAGACCTTCGGAGCGGTGCAGCGAGACATAGCAGTCGCAGCAGGCCTGCAGCGCCCACATGCCGCGGCGGTCGAGGAATCCGTCGCGCACCTCGATGCGGTCGTCGGCCGCGGCCAGGTCGACGAGCCGCTGCAGCGCGTCCGGGAAGCGCGCGCCGTTTGTCGTCTTGATCACGAGACGCACGTCGCGGCGGCCGTCGGCGAACGCGCGGCGGAACGCGGCGATCACGCCCTCGGCGTTCTTGCGCACGACGAACGAATTGAAGTCGAAACTGAACAGGCACAGGAACACGCCTTCGGCCAGTCCGAACTCGCGCCGCGACGGCGGCTCGGGCAGATCCACGCCGAGCGCGACCGGCACGATGTGCACGGGCTTGCGCGTGCACGCGGCGATCGCATCGCGCACGAACGGCGAGGTCACCCAGATCTCGTCGACGAGGTCGATCGCGCCGTGCCACTGCTCGGGGAATTTCTCGAGCTCCCAGAACCAGCAGCCGATGTTGTAGCGCCCGCCGAACACTGCATCGCCGAGCTGCGCGCGCGCGACCGGCATCTGGTCGGCATTGATGCAGAACAGGTTCACGTCGTAGCGGCATTCCGGCGACAGGAAGCGCTGCATGCTGCGGTCGCTCTGGCGGCTCGCGACGCCGGTGTCGAAATTGCGCACGACGAACGGCACGCCGCCGTCGTGCAGCGCATGCGCATACCGGCGCAGCACCTCGGCGACGCCGAACTCGCCGTGCGCGTAGCCGACGAGATTGATGCCGGACCCGTCTGGCGTACCGGCCGCGGCGAGCGCCGCGGGCATTCCGGCGATGCGTTCGAGCCGGCGGCGGATGTGGTGTCGCGCGCCTTGCGGGATCGCGGCGTAGAAACGCAGCGCCGCGCGGAAGCGGCAGCTCCAGTCGATGGCATCGAGGCAAGCCGCCGCGGCGCGGCTCGCCGGGCCCGAGGCGGAATGCCGGATCTGCGCCGCGGCGCCGGTCGCGCGACCGCTCTCGAGCGCCACCAGGGTGCGGCGCGCCGGTTCGAGATGCCGCTCCGGAATGCCCATCTCCGCCGCCGCGACGCGGGCGAACCAGCGGATGAATCCGCGCCGGCCTTCGGCCTGGCCGATGTCGAAGGCCTGCTGCAGATCGGGACGCAGCTTCCACGCGGCGTACATCAGCCGCGTGACCGGCGCTTCGGCGCGCACGGGCAGCTCCTCGCACGGCAGGTCGAACAGGCGCCGGTCCATGGCGAACGGATCGCGCTGCGGCTGCGCCGTCCCCTTGTCGAAATAGCGCCGGTAGACGGCGCGCACCGGATCGCAGATCGGCTCGCCGTCGGCGAACCGGCCGAACGCGTACGGCTTCGCGCGGTGCACGGCGTGACCGTTCGCGGCGAGGCGGCGCAGATACTCCGCGTACAACGGCCTCAGCTTGCCGATCGTGGCGCGCGTGTGGCGGTTCTGGTGCTTGGAGAACAGCGCCGGACGGTCGAGGTCGACGCCGCTGAAATGAACGAACGCGAGCCTGTGGCTTCCGGCCTGCCAGTGCGCTCCGCGCCAGGTGACGCGGCGTTGCGACAGATTCCAGTACGCGAGGTTGTAACCCGCGTCGCGCAGGATGCGGACGTCGGCGAACAGGCCCGGCACGAGGTCGATCCACTTTTGGTCGGTGAACAGCCCCGCGGCGACGTCGTTGAACGCGCCGAACTCGAGGCGGTCGGCCCACCAGGCGATCAGGCGGTCGGCCTGCGCATGAGCACCGATCGCGACGAATCCGCAGTTGTAGGTGCCGCTCAGCAGAATGTCGCGCTCGCCGGGCTGGCGGCCGTCGTCGACCGGATCGAGGAGATGCGGCGTCAGCACGGCCAGCGCGCCGTCGGCGAACGCGGCCTCGACCTCGGTCAGCGGCTCGACGAGGAGGATGTCGGGATCGAGATAGACGATGCCGGCGCCGGGATGCCGCCGGCGCAGGTGCGCGAACGCATACGGCTTGATCGCCGTGTTGAACTCCATGATGGTGTAGCGGAACGCGAACGCGTCGAAATCCGGCAGCGCGAGCGCTTCGGCGGCGATGGTGACGAACGGCGCATCGGCGAGCGCCGGATCGCCGTCGTCGCGATCGGCCAGGATCAGGTAGCGCGGCGCGTCCGGATACTGCGCCGCGACCGACTGCATCAACGTGAGCGCATACGCCAGGTAGTTGCGCGAGGCGATCGTGAAGAACACGGGCAGGCCGCTGTGCGCGCGCAGCGCCGAACGGCGCTGCCGCGCCGCCTCGTCGCGCGCGTGTTCGAGCGCCTGCGCGTAGGCGAGCGCGTCGTCGCGGCTGCGTTTCAGCAACCGCGCGTATTCGGCGGCGCGGTTCCGGTCCCGCACGAGCGACTCGGCGTACTCGGACGCATTGCGGTGCTCGCGTTCGAGCAGCTCGGCCGCGGCCTGCGCGCGCCGGGCTTCGGCGGCGGCCTCGGCCAGGCGCGTATCGCGCGAGGCGATTTCGGCGGCGAAGCGCGCGTGCAGGCCGGCGCGCTCGTGCTCCAGCGCCGCGACGGTGTCTTCGAGCCGCCGCGCATGACCGGTCGCATCGGTGAGGCGCGCATCGCGCCGTTCGATTTCGGCGGCGAACCGCGCATGCAGGTCCGCGCGTTCGGCCTCGTGCGCCGCCCGGGTATCGGCGACGCGGGCGCGCTCGCGTTCGAGCGCGGCGACGGCCTCTTCCAGGTGCCGGGCATGCGCCGTCGCCTCGGCGAGGCGCGCATCGCGCCGTTCGATTTCGGCGGCGAACCGCGCATGCAGGTCCGCGCGTTCGGCCTCGTGCGCCGCCCGGATATCGGCGACGCGGGCGCGCTCGCGTTCGAGCGCGGCGACGGCCTCTTCCAGGTGCCGGGCATGCGCCGTCGCCTCGGCGAGGCGCGCATCGCGCCGTTCGATTTCGACGGCGAACCGCGCATGCAGGTCCGCGCGCTCGGCGTCGTGTCGCTGCGCGGCCGCGGCGGCGCGGTCGCGCAAATCGTCGACGACGCGCTCCCGCGCGGCGACGTAGGGACCGAGCACGCCTTCGGCCGTCGCGAGCCTCTGCGCAGCAAGGTCGAAGGCCGGAAAGATCGAATCCGGCTGCGCGACCGCCCGCAGCAGGCCCGCATGGACGTCCCGAGCGGTTCCGGCACTGTCGTTCGCGCCGTCGCTCGGCGCTTCGTCGCGCGCGGCGGTATCGAGAAAATCGTCGATCGCGGCGCCTGCAAGGTCCCAATCCGGCCAGTCGAGGCGGAGCTGGCGGCCCATGCGCGCGAATTCCGCGCGCCAGTCGGCGAGCAGCGCGTCGAACGCGACGAAGGTGCGTGCCTGGCCTCGCGTGAATCGCTCCGCGGCGAGCACGTAGCGCAGCCACGCGGCGACGCCGTGCGCCGGCGGCAACGCATTGCCGCTCGCGAGCCGGCGCTCGCGCCGCTCGAGCGAGGCCGCGACGGCGGCCGGATCG
>NZ_JANFVR010000197.1 GCF_024609805.1 Tahibacter caeni
GCCGCCTCGCGCCGGCGAGCGCGGCCGGCCGGCGCCCGAGCGCGGCGAGCTCAATCTGACCGAGCAGATCGTCGCCGTCGCCGACGAGATCACGGCCGAGGACCCGCGCGGCGACATCCTGGTGTTCCTGCCCGGTGAACGCGAGATCCGCGACGCGCACCTGGCGCTCGCGCGGCGCCAGTATCGCGCGACCGAGGTGCTGCCGCTGTATGCGCGCCTGTCGGCCAACGACCAGGACCGCGTGTTCAAACCCGGCCCGCAGCGCCGCATCGTGCTCGCGACCAACGTCGCCGAGACCTCGCTGACCGTGCCGCGCATCCGCTACGTCATCGACAGCGGCACCGCGCGCGTCAAGCGCTATTCGCCGCGCTCGCAGCTGGAGCGCCTGCACATCGAGCCGATCTCGCAGGCCGCGGCCGAGCAGCGCAAGGGCCGCTGCGGCCGCGTCGCCGCGGGCGTCTGCTTCCGCCTCTACGGCGAGCAGGATTTCCAGCAGCGGCCGCGCTACACCGATCCGGAAATCCTGCGCAGTTCGCTGGCCGGCGTGATCCTGCGCATGCTCAGCCTCAAGCTCGGCGAGGTCGACCAGTTTCCGTTCGTCGAGGCGCCGCCGGAGCGCGCGATCGGCGACGGCTACCGGCGCCTGACCGAGCTCGGCGCGATCGACGCGCACAAGCGCCTGACGCCGACCGGACGGCTGATGGCGCAGCTGCCGATCGACGTCGCGCTCGCGCGCATGCTGATCGAGGCCCAGGCCCGCGGTGCACTGCGCGAGCTGCTCGTGCTCTGCGCGTTCCTGAGCATCCAGGATCCGCGCGAGCGGCCGGCGGACGCGCGCCAGGCCGCCGACCAGGCGCATGCGCAGTTCGCCGACGGCCGCTCGGATTTCGTCGCCGTGCTGCGGCTCTGGCAGGCGCATGCGGCGGCCCACGAGGAACTGAGCCAGGCGCGCCTGCGCGACTGGTGCCAGGCGCGCTTCCTGTCCTACCTGCGCATGCGCGAATGGCGCGAGCTGCACCGCCAGCTGCTGCTGCAGGCCGAGGAACTGGGCTGGAACCTCGGCGGCGTGGCCGCAACGGCCGACGCCCAGGCCGACGAGGCGGCGCCGCTGCTCGACGCGCCGGGCTACGAGCAGGTGCATCGCTGCCTGCTGTCGGGCTGGCCGACGCAGGCCGGCCGCAAGGACGAACGCGGCCAATACCGCGGCACGCGCGAACGGCGCTTCCAGGTGTTTCCGGGCTCGTTCCTGGCCAAGTCGCCGCCGCAGTGGCTGCTGGCCGGGCAGATCATCGACCTGCAGAAGGTCTACGCGATGCTTTGCGCACGCGTGGAGCCCGAATGGATCGAGCAGCAGGCCGGGCATCTGGTCAAGCGCAGCTGGCGCGACGCGCACTGGTCGCGCAAGCGCGGCGCCGTGCTGGCCTACGAACAGGTCAGCCTGTTCGGCCTGATCCTCGTCGAGAAGCGCGTCGTGCAGTACGGCGCGCAGGAGCCGGCTCTGGCCCACGAGGTGTTCCTGCGCGAAGCGCTGGCCCGCGGCGAGATCGACGCGAAAGCCGATTTCGTGCGCGCCAACGCGCGCGTGCTCGCCGAAGCGCAGGAACTCGAAGCCAAGCAGCGCCGCGCCGGCCTGGTCAAGGACGAGACAGCGCTCGCGGCCTGGTTCGCCGGCAAACTGCCCGGCGACATCAGCACGACGGCGGCGCTCGACGCCTGGTATCGCCGCGCCGCGCCGGCCGAGCAGGCGGCGCTGCGCTGGTCGCTGGCCGACGTGCTCGGTGCGCAGAGCGGTATCGCCGCGCAGGACTATCCGTCGCGGCTCGACATCGGCGGACACAAGCTCAAGCTCGAATACCGCTTCCTGCCGAACGACCCGGCCGACGGCGTCAGCCTGCAGTTGCCGCTGGCCTACGTGAACGCGGTGCCTGCGGCGCGCTGCGAATGGCTGGTGCCGGGCCTGCTCGCGGAGAAGGTGGCCGAGCTGATCCGCAGCCTGCCCAAGGCGCTGCGCCGCAATTTCGTGCCGGCGCCGGATTTCGCGCGCGCGTTCGCCGAGAGCGAGGCGGCCCGCGACGCGCCGCTCGCGCGCGTGCTCGCGGCCTATCTGCAGCGCGTGACCGGCGTCGCCGTCGGCGAGGCGGATTTCGCCGGCGCCGAGCTGCCGGCGCATCTGCGCATGCATTTCCGCGTCTACGACGAACACGGCCGCATTCTGGAGCAGGGCCGCGACCTGGCGGCGATCCAGGCCAACTGGAGCGGTGCGGCGCGCGCGGCATTCTCGCGCCAGGCCGATGCCGACCTGACGCGCGAGGACGTGGAAACCTTCGATTTCGCCGAGATTCCCGACTCGCTCGTCAGCCAGGGCAACCTCGTCGCGTATCCGGCGCTCGTCGATCTCGGCGACAGCGTCGCGCTGCGCGTGTTCGAGCGCCGCGACGAGGCGCTCGCGTCGCACCGCGCCGGCGTCGTGCGCCTGCTGCGCCGCGCGCTGGCCGACAAGATCAAGCAGGCGCG
This sequence comes from Tahibacter caeni, assembly GCF_024609805.1. Lineage (GTDB taxonomy): Bacteria > Pseudomonadota > Gammaproteobacteria > Xanthomonadales > Rhodanobacteraceae > Tahibacter > Tahibacter caeni. Next base: position 2,515 of record NZ_JANFVR010000197.1, read on the forward strand.
CCGGCAGCTGCCGATCAACCATGCGCTCGCGCTCAAGTACGCCGGCATCGCGAGCGTCGAGTCGCTGCGCGAGGATCTGATCGAGGCGGCGCTGCAGGAATTGTTCGGCGCGCGCGGGCTGGATCTGCGCCGGCGCGAGGACTTCGTCCAGGCCGAGGCCGAGCTCGCGCGGCAGCTGTTCCCGGCCGCGATGCAGTGGCTGACCCTCGTCGAGGACGTGCTCGCGGCCTACGTCGAGCTCGGGCCGTGGCTCAAGGCGCCGCTGATGGGCTATGGCAAGGCCAACTACGACGACCTCCACGAGCAGCTCGCCGAGCTGGTGCATCCGGGCTTCGTGCGCGACCTCGGCCGTGCGCGCCTGGCGCACTACCCACGCTACCTGAAGGCCATGCGGCTGCGCGCCGAACGGCTGCGCGTGGACGCCGCGAAGGACCAGGCGCGCCTGCTCGCGGTGCAGGGCTACTGGCGCGAATACCTGCGCCTGCGCGCGAGCGCCGAAGTCGCGCCGGCGGCGCTGGACGAACTGCGCTGGCTGATCGAGGAACTGCGCGTCTCGGTGTTCGCGCAGGAACTCAAGACCGCCGAGGCGGTGTCGCCCAAGCGGCTGCAGAAGGTGCTGGAAGGCCTGCGCGGCCGCTGAGCCGCACGCGGCGCCGGAGGCGGCGCCGCGTCGGCCCGGCGGATTTACTTGATGCGACGCACGCGCAGGCTGCAGCCGCAGCCGTCGACGTACATCAGCCAGCTGCCGAGCAGCATGGGCTTGATGCGCACGGCCGGGCTGTTGAGGCCCAGGTCCGTGCGCATGCCGGATTCGGCCTGCTGCCAGACCTGGCCGTTGTCGAGCTTGAAGGTGGTCTTGCCGAGCCAGCCGTCGACACGGCCTTCGATGTGCGCCTCGAAGGCCTGACGGTCGTTATCGTCCGGGTAGAATTCGACGACGCCGTTGCGCGAGCCGCCGGTGGCGACCGGGGCGCCCGGCGCGAGGCCGTGGACGCGCAGCCAGTCGTTGAGAGACTTGAGCTGTTCCGGGCTCAGCCGGTCCAGACCCGCGGCGGTGAACTCGCTGCGATTCATGCGCTCCTCCAGGGTGGAGAATTCGGCGGCCTGAGCCACGCCCGCAGCGGACAGAGCAGCCAATGCCAGGGCCTGGAACCTGTTCATATTCACCTCGATTTGACGCCGCGGGCGCCGCGGCTAAAGTGGCGATTGTAACGAGTGCCGCATCAGTTCTCGTCAAGCGACGGAATTTGGTCGAAAATCGGTCAAGTCGGGTAACTGCTACTTAACACTGGAGCGGAGGGGCGTCCGTATACTCCGCGTCAAAGCGGCAGTCAGGGTGCACTCAGCTTGAGCTGAGGGCTCCGACCGGGCCGGGGACGAAGGGAAGGTTCCGAACTGCGTCCATGGGATCACGCGGGTTTCCGTGTGCTCCTTCCGTGCAAATCAGTCACTGGTGAAGATTACGATGAGGCAACCCCGGATTTATCGAACGAATGCACTGCTGCTGGGCCTGATTGCGGCCGGCGCTTGCGGAGTCAGCTACGCCGGAGATGTGCCTCTGGTATTCCAGGACGAAGACGTGGTCCAGTTCGGCGCGATGCAGGTCGTTCCGATCGGCAGCGGCGCCTCGCAGACGATACTGCGCACGCAGGTGCCGGTGCTCTGCGGCAGCATGCGGGACACCTCGTCGCCCGTGCAGTACAAGAACGGCATCAACCCGCAGTTCGCCGGCGTCTATTCGGGCGGCGATTTCAAGTTCGGCGCGCTGAACGGCAGTGCGCAGCAGGTCGCCGTCGACGGCGTCGGCTTCTGGAACTACCGGCCCAACGCGCTCATCGTGCAGGCCGAAGCGACGACCCACTGCTACGTGCTCGACGCGCACGGCGTGCGCAAGGCCAGCGCCGGCCTGTTCACCGACGCGTTCGACGGCGCTCCGGCCGTCGACGCGAGCATCACGACGAGCGTCGCGACGCTGCCGTCGTTCTCCAATCCGTACTACACCTACTACATCGACGTGCGCATTCCGGCGGAGCTCGCGAACACGGCCTTTCGCGTGCGCGACGGCTTCGACAGCACGGTGTTCGCGTTCGGCGGCGAGTCGGCGCGCTACTGCAAGGTCGCGATCGGCGCGACCCAGTGCAATATCAACGACATGATCCGCAACAACGTCGACGTGCTCGACACGGTGCCGTCCGCCGGCGGCGTCGCGCAGCGCTACATCGTGCAGCGCCTGCTCACCGGCAGCGCGACCCTGCCGACCGATCTCACGGTGCCCGTGACGATGGCCGCGCTGTTCGTGGCCGATGACGACAACCTCGCCAACAACGTCTCGGCGGGCTATTCGCAGCTGTCCGATCTCGCGCCGGCCATCGTCGCCGGGAACAACCTCGTGCCGAACCTGGCCGAAGGCACCGGCGCGACGAACCTGAGCTTCGTGCTGACCGACGACACCGCCGAATCGGGCCCGCAGCAGCTCAATGCCGCAGTCACGATCGACTTCAACGGCACCCTCGTGCCGGCGACCAACGTCAGCTGCGCGCAGCTCGAGACGCCGCAGTCCGGCGAGGCCGTGCGCCGCACCTGCCGCTTCGACATCCCGACGTTCGATGCGGATTTCGCGACGGATGCGAATCCGGCCGCGGCCGGCACCTATGCGCCCGGCGTGCATGCGTCGGTGCTGATCACGGCGACCGACGTGCGCGGCCAGCAGTCGACGAAGACGCTGCCGTTCCATGTGGTGTCCAGCGAGAACGATCCACCGAGCTTCACGCTGTCGCCGCTGATGGAAGAGTATGCGCCGAACGGCAAGACGCCCACCTTGCTGTGCAGGTTGTCGGCACAGGATCTGTCGGCTCAGTGCGCCGGCGTGATCGTCGATTTCGTCAACCAGCTGCGACCGGGGCCGGCGCGTGCGTTCGACGAGAACGCCACTCAGGGGGCGTTCCTCGGGACAATCGACAGCAGCAGCCGGCTGTCGTGCGCCGGCACATCGATCTTCTCGTCCAATCTCAGCGAAGGTCTGCAGAGTCCTCGCTACGTCTTCAACGGCTCTCGCATCGACCTGGACTATCGGCTCAGCGGTGCGCTCGGTACGGCCGAATGCACCGTCGCCGCCGGCGACTACAATTTCCCGTCCACGCAAGCCTACAATTCCAGGTTCGTGACTTTCCGCATCACCGTCATCAACTGACGTCTACCACAGTCTGACGGCGCAGCGCCCGGCTCACCTCACATGGGCTGGGCGTTTTCGTTTAGGCAGCTACAATGCCGCTGTGAAGCGCGCATCGAGCACTCCCGATTTCGAAGCATGGCTGCAGTCGCGTTCGCGTAGCGGCGCGGGCTCGCCCGAATTCGCCGCGCTGTGCCGGCGTCTGCGTCAGGCGTTGAAGCAGGCCGATTCGTCCGATGCGTCGGCGCAGCTCGGCATCGTCGTCGTCGCGCTGCAGCTGCTCGGCGATCTCGGTCTCGACGAGGAAACGCTGAGCGCGACCATCCTCTACGGCTTGGCCGGCGAGAGCACACCCACCGAAGAAAACGTGTCGCCCGGCGTACGCGTGCTGCTCGAAGGCCAGGCCGCCGCCGAGAAGGTCTGGACCCTCTATGCCGCGCGCGGAACGCATACCAGCGCCGAAGGGCTGCGCCGGCTGCTGCTCGCGATCGTGCGCGATCTGCGCGTGGTCTTCATCCTGCTCGCGCGCCAGCTCGCGCGCCTGCGCGCGGCGGATCGTCTGACCGAAGACGAACGCCGTGCACTCGCGCAGATCACGGCCGACATCCATGCGCCGCTGGCCAATCGGCTCGGCATCTGGCAGCTCAAGTGGGAGCTTGAGGATCTCGCGTTCCGCCTGTCGCAGCCGGAGACCTACAAGCGTATCGCCCGGCTGCTCGACGAGCGCCGCGTCGACCGCGAAGGCTACATCGCCGGTGCGATCGCGCAGCTGCGCAGGGCGCTCGACGAAGCCGGCATCGCCGCCGACATCGCCGGCCGGCCCAAGCACATCTATTCGATCTGGAAGAAGATGCAGCGCAAGGACGGCGACTTCGGCGCGCTCTACGACATCCGCGCCGTGCGCCTGCTCGTCAAGGACCTGCCGGCCTGCTACGCGGCGCTCGGCGTCGTGCATTCGCTGTGGCCCTACATCCCCGGCGAGTTCGACGACTACATCGCGCGGCCCAAGGGCAACAACTACCAGTCGCTGCACACGGCCGTGGTCGGCCCCGAGGGCAAGACTCTCGAAGTGCAGATCCGCAGCCACGACATGCATGCCCACGCCGAGCTCGGCGTCGCCGCGCACTGGCGCTACAAGGAAGGCGGCGGCGGCGACGCGAGCTTCGAGCGCAAGGTGGCCTGGATGCGCCAGTTGCTCGAGGCCAAGGACGACGGCGACGACGACGCGGCGCTGCTGGCCGGCCTGCGCACCGACCTGCACGAGGACCGCGTCTACCTGCTGACGCCGCGCGGCGAGGTCATGGACCTGCCGCGCGGCGCGACCGTGCTCGATTTCGCCTATCACGTGCATACCGACGTCGGCCATCGCTGCCGCGGCGCCAAGGTCAACGGCCGCATAGTTCCGCTCGCGTTCCAGCCGTCCAGCGGCGACCGCATCGAGATCCTGACCGCGAAGGAGAAGGCGCCGCGGCGCGACTGGCTCAGCGCGCAGCACGGCTTCCTGACCACGCACCGTGGGCTCGAAAAGGTGCGCACCTGGTTCAAGCGCGTCGACCACACGGCCAATCTCAGCGCCGGCCGCGCGATCCTCGACAAGGAGCTCAAGCGGCTCGCGCTCAGCAACGTCGAGCTCGACTCGCTGCCGCCGCGCTTCAATCACAAGAGCCTCGACGAATTCCTCGTCGCGCTCGCGCTCGGCGACGTCAGCGCGTCGCAGGTCGCGCGTGCGCTGCACGAGATGGTCGCGCCGCCCAAGCCGGCCGCGGCACCCGCACTGCGCCCGCCGAAGGCCGGCGCGAAGGACGCGCTGACCATCGACGGCGTAGGGAACCTGCTGACCCAGCTCGCGCGCTGCTGCCAGCCGCTGCCGGGCGACGCGGTCATGGGCTTCATCACGCGCGGCCGCGGCGTCAGCGTGCACCGCGCCGACTGCGCCAGTCTCGCGCGCCTGCGCGTGCGCGACCCGAGCCGCGTCATCGAGGTCGAATGGGGCAACCGGCGCGAGCAAGCCTACGAGGTCGACGTGCTGGTCAAGGGCTACGACCGCAAATGGCTGCACAAGGACATCACCAACGTGATCGCCTCGGCCAACGCGCACCTGCTCGCGGTCAACACGCGCGTGGATCCGGTGTCGGGCCTCGCGACGATGAACTTCGCGCTGCGAGTGACCGATTACGGCCAGTTGTCCAGCCTGCTCGGCCGCCTGGCCGCCGTGCCGAACGTGATCGAGGCGCGGCGCCTGGCTTGAGCCGCACTGCCGCACGCCAGCTCCGCGGCGCCGGGCCGGCCGCCGCGGGCCCCGGCTGCTATGCTTGCGGCACTGCCGCCGCACGCGGCGTCATACTCCCGACCTGACGCATGATCGACATCCCCGGTTACCGCGTGCTGCGCCCGCTCGGGCGCGGCGGCATGGCGACGGTGTACCTGGCCGTACAGGAATCGGTGGACCGCGAGGTGGCGCTCAAGGTCATGTCGCCGACCTTGCTGGCCGATCCGACCTACGGCGAGCGCTTCCTGCGCGAGGCGCGCATCGCGGCCAAGCTGCATCACCCGCACGTGGTCGGCATCCACGACGTCGGCCGCCAGGGCGACTATTTCTACATCGCGATGGAATACGTCTCGGGCGGCCCCGTGCTGCACGAGGACGGCAAGCCGCGCGACGTGCCGTTCACCCTGCGCGTCGTGCGCGAGATCGCCAAGGCGCTGCACTACGCGAACAGCAAGAGCTTCGTGCATCGCGACGTCAAGCCCGACAACATCCTGCTGCGCGAGGACGGCTCGGCCGCGCTGACTGATTTCGGCATCGCGCGCGCGAACGATTCGTCCACGCGCATGACGCGCACCGGCGCCGTCGTCGGCACGCCGCACTACATGAGCCCGGAACAGGCGCGCGGCCGCAGCATCGACGGGCGCTCGGACCTCTACAGCCTCGGCATCGTCATGTACGAGCTGCTCGTGGGCCGCGTGCCTTACCACGCCGAGGATTCGCTCGCGGTCGGCATCATGCACATCACTCAGCCGCTGCCGCAGCTGCCGGCCGAATACAAGGCGCTGCAGCCGGTGCTGGACCTGCTGCTGGCCAAAGAGCCCGAGCAGCGTTTCCAGGACGGCGCCGCCGTCGCCGCGGCGATCGAGAACATCGAGCGGCGCCTGGAGCGCGGCGAACTGGCCGAGCTGCTGCAGCGCAGGCCGGCGACGACGCCGACCCTCGCGTTGCCGGCGATCACGCCGGACGAATCGCGCGGCAGCCGCGCCGAGCCGCGCATCGGCCGCATCGACGCGATCGACACGACGCCCGCGCGCAG
>NZ_JANFVR010000198.1 GCF_024609805.1 Tahibacter caeni
CGACGGCGGCAGCGCCGCGCGCCAGGGCAGCGCCTACCGCAACGCCGACGGGAGCGCCGGCCGCCAGGGCAGCGCCAGCGTCAGCGGCCCCAACGGGGGCAGCGCGACCACGTCAGGCTCCATCGCGCGCAGCGCCGACGGCAGCGTGGCCGGCTCGCGCACGACCAGCGCCACCGGCGCCAACGGCAACAGCTACAACGGCTCGACCACGGTCAGCAACGGCAATGTCACGCACAGCGGCACCTGCACGAATGCGGCGGGGGAGACGATTGCCTGTCGCGGGGATCGCTAAGGGACGGCGAAAGCACCCGTCGGCGCCGCGTCATCGCGTGCGCCGGCTGGTTGCCATTCGACGACGCTGGGCAGTTGCGGCTGTCCCGCGTCGTTACACCCATCGAGCGCCATCCGGGCCGGAATACCCGCGTTCGAGTACGGATCTGTCACATGCCTGGCCGTCGCGGAACTGCTGCCGGTCCTCACGGTCAGGCACGAGCACCGCCGATCGAAAGCACCGCCATGACCGCCATCACCGCGCTTCTGCTGGGTACGTTCGCGGCCGCGCCCGCGACCTACGAACAAATCTCCATGGCCTGCCATATCGCTATAAACCGCGCACTGAGCCACGTTGCCGCGTCGCCGCCGACGGGCAGCACCGGTGGCGAAACGAACGATGCCGTCGAAGCCCGCTACACGCAGGCGAGCTGCCATATGTCCACCGTCGTGCCGGGCCGCGCCTACGTCTACCTGACACCGAAGGGCAGCTTCGCCTACTCCCACGGCCCGTACTACGTCGTCGAACCGTCCGGCGAGATCACGACCCAGCGCGATATGCCGTGCGAGGAGCATCCGAGTGCTTGCGAGTGAAGCGAGACCTCGCGGAAAGTCTGAACACGCCACGAAAACGGCTTGCCTGAGGATTCGATCGCACGGTCGCGGCGACTCGAATCAGCTCGAGACGGCGCTGCAGAAGACACCAACCGACTTCCGCATCAGCGGCCCTCAGGTGCAAGCGCCCTTCGTCGCCATACCCGCTTGGAGTCCATGAACAGACCACGCGAGCCGCGTGTGAATCTGCGCTGTTCTTCGCCGGCATCTTGAAACGCGTCTTCGCATGACGCAAAGCGGCGGCCCGTCAAGCGGGCCGCCGCAGGATGCGACTCAACGCCTGTCACTTGTTACCACGATCCGCATTCCTGCTGCTGCGCGGATTGTCGGCGTCTTGGTCGGACACGCGGTTGCGCTGATTGACGCGATTGTTGTCGTTGTCGACGTCGTTGCCGGTGGTCTGGCGCGCGTTCCTGCGCTCCGTCTCGTAGTCAGCCTGGCGCTGCTGGCTCTGCTTGGCCTGCTGGTTGTCGGCGCCGGGATTGCGGACGTTGCTGTTCGGCGGACGGTTGTCGGTATCGTTCGGCATCAAGTCTCTCCTTGCGAGTGAGCTGCGCTGGTTGCGCCCCTGGGATTCCGCAATCGCCGTGCCATCGGCCGAGGCCGCTGCAAATGCGCATGGCTACGTTGGCCGCTCCGGCAATTCGCACCGGTGCGCGCAAGCGTCGTGCACGATGCGTCGACCGGACCGATGCGAAGTAGCGACGACTTCCTCGATGACCGAATCGATCGCCGCCGACACCGGTTCCGGCGGGACCTCGATGCCGTAGCTCGCGCACGGCCGGCTGTCGGCCGACCACGCAAGGGCACTGTGCCGCACGTGGTGGTTCGGTCAGCTGATCGCCAACACCGACATGCATCTCGGCAGCTCCGGCCTGATCCTGGCCGATGCGCCGCCGCCGTCGGCCGCGCCGGTCTCCGACATGCGGCCGATGGCGCTGCGGCCGAGTTCGCAAGGCACCGTGACATCGCGCGTGCAAGCGACGGCGCCGCCGGTCTCCGGCAGGCAGAGCACTGGCACTGGGCGGCGGAAGACACCACCGCGTTCGGGTACGCGGTACAGCCCGATTCGGCAACAGCCGCGGACGTCAGCGGCTACGCCGCGCAAGCCGTACAGGAGATCCGTCGCAGGGCAGCGCGGTTCCAGGGCCTGCCGAGGCGTTTCCTGCTCGGCCCGGCCTCGAGTCCGTCAGCGCCAGTCCTTGCTCGATCACTCGAATCGGCAATATGATCCATATACGTTTCGTATATAGGACGCTCCATGGGCATCGTAAACATCGACGACGAGCTGCACGACCAGATCCGCAAGGCCAGCGCCGTGGCCTGCCGGTCGATCAATGCGCAGGCGGCGTTCTGGATCAGGATCGGCATGCTCTGCGAGATGAATCCGACCCTGACGTTCAACGAGATCGTCGCGCGGGAGCTGCGCGCGGCCGGTGTCGAGGCGCCGGCCGTCAGGACGGCAAGCGCGTGACCAAGCGGCCCGACGAGATCGCGCTGCTCGCCGAATCGGGCCGGCTGCTCGCGCAGGTGTTCGGCCATCTGGACCGGCTCGACCTGATCGGCATGACGACGCTGCAGGTCAACGACCTCGTCGACCGCTTCATCGTCGGGGAGCTCGACGCGCGTCCGGCGAGCAAGGGCCAGTACGACTATGCCTATGCGCTGAATTCGTCGCGCAACGACGTCGTCTGTCACGGCGTCCCGTCGGCGGCGGAAGTCCTGCAGGACGGCGACATCGTGAATTTCGACATCACCCTGGAGAAGAACGGCTACATCGCCGATTCGAGCAAGACCTATCTCGTCGGCGACGTGTCGCCGGCCGCTCGACGGCTAGTGCGGGTGACGTACGAAGCGCTGTGGCAGGGCATCCGCGCCGTTCGTCCCGGCGCCCGGCTCGGCGACATCGGCCATGCGATCGAGCGTCATGCCCGGCAAGGCGGTTACTCGGTCGTGCGGGAATACTGCGGGCACGGCATCGGCCGCGAGATGCACGAGCCGCCGCAGGTGCTGCACTGGGGCCGGCCGCAGACCGGACTGGCGCTGCAGGAAGGCATGGTGTTCACGATCGAGCCCATGCTCAACCAGGGCAGCCGCGCCGTGCGGACCGAAGACGACGGCTGGACCGTGACGACGCGCGACGGGAAGCTGTCGGCGCAGTTCGAGCACACCGTCGCCGTCACGCGCGACGGTGTGCGGGTGCTGACGCTGCGTGCCGAGGAGCGCGCAGCGGGCTGAGCCGACGGCAGCCTACATTCCGTCGACTGCGCCGCCGCCGGGGCAATGCATGCCTTCCCGGCACCCCAGGCGACGCCACGGCCCCGGAATGCGACAATCGCCGGTCCACCCACCCTACAGGAGCCTCACCATGAAGAAGTGCCGCGCCCGCCGCCGCAAAGCCCGCCTCGGCCGTTTCCTGCAGTCGCGCGCCAAGCTGTAAGGCCGCGACGCACCGGCGATGCGCTCGTTGCAGCCATCGCCGGCGGTTCGGGCCAGATCGGCCATTGCGCCACCGGCGGCCCGCCGTTTTCCGCCATCCTTCCACAATCCCTCCGTATCGCCGCATGAGCTTGCATCTTCGCCACGAAACACCCGGCGATGCAGCAGCCATCGACGCCGTCACCGTCGCGGCCTTTCGCGACGCGCCGCATACGCAACACACCGAGCAGTTCATCGTCCGCGCGCTGCGCGCGGCCGGCCAGTTGAGCGTGTCGCTGGTGGCCGAGCACGACGGCGTCATGGTCGGCCATGTCGCGATGTCGACGGTCGCGATTTCCGATGGCGCAAAGGACTGGTACGGGCTCGGACCGGTGTCGGTCATTCCCTCGCATCAGGGCCGCGGCATCGGTTCGCAGCTCGTCACGCAGACGCTGGCCGACTTGCGCGAACGCGGCGCCGCCGGTTGTGTCGTGCTCGGCGAGCCGGGCTACTACAGCCGCTTCGGCTTCAGGGCCGAGCCGCAACTGAACTTTCCCGGCGTACCGCCGGAATACTTCCAGGCGCTTCCCTTCGGCGCGGCATTGCCGCGAGGAAACGTCTCGTATCACGAGGCCTTTTCGGCCCGCGCGTAACGCCCGCCGGCCGCCGTGGCACGACGCCTCGCGGAGCGACACGCAGCGACGTATCCGTCCGGCGCAACGCTGCCGGCCACCCGCGCCTCCCGCCGCCAACACCTTGCAGCGTCGGCGCGGCGCACGCAGACTCGACCGCCCAGGCGCCGCGCGCGCCCTCCGCGAGCGTGGGAGGTTGCATGACGACCGACGACGAAACCGTCCTGGCACGCACCTTGCGGCTGCGTGCCGCCGGTCCCTCGCATCCGCTGATCCGCTTCCGCACGCGCCGCTTCGATCTCGCGGAAGAGCCGGACAACCCGATCAATCCGATCCGCGGCTGGTCGCTGCTGGAGTGGCTGCGCACGCAACCTCCGGTCGGCGCGACGTTGTCGGAAACCGCCGCGGAGGACTGGGGCTGGTATGCGATAGCGACCGTCGACGGCCGCTGTTATCTGATCGGCGCATCAGCCGAGGAAAGCGCGGACGGCAATCACGCCTGGACCGTATTCGTCGACAAGCAGCGCTCGCTGTGGGAGAAGCTGCTGGGCCGCGCGCGGATGACCGCCGAGGACGCGTGTTTCCGCTGGCTTTGCGAGGCGGTCGCGCGCGAGCCGCAGTTCACCGATCTGTCGGCGGAATAGCGGCACGCCGGCCCCCCTGTCTCTAGCAAGGGCTGGAGCAGACGCCGGATGAGCAGGGCTTTATCTGCGAGGTTGCCGGCACCGGCCAGTATTTCACGCGCGAGCGGCTGCGGATCTTGGTGGAGCGCGTCCGTTGGCCGATCGCACAGTCCTTGCTGGTAGTCGAATACGTCAACCGGCTCGACGAAGATTCGCCGCCGCAGCCGATCGACTGAAACACCTGATTCCACCGACGGCATTCGTTGCCGACCACGGCACACAGCTTCTCGTTCGCCCGAGCTGCCGATGAGCCTGCGCGACTACCAGGCGCGACAACGCAAACGTTCGCCGCGCTGCCCCAGCAGCGCGGCGAACGTCGTCAATCACACCTCAGAACTTCGCATCCACCGTGAAGAACACCTGCCGCGGCGCGCCCTGCAGCACGGTGTAGTTCAGGCCGGCCGGGTCGGACGCGACGAAACCGTTCGAGCCGACGGTGCCGAAGTAGTTGCGGTCGGCGAGGTTCGTGACGTTGGCCGAGAGTTTCAGCGCCGACAGCGGACCGAGGTCGCCGATCGTGTAGCTCGCGCCGGCGTCGACGACCCAGAAGCCCGGCACGGACGAGTCGTTGACGTAGGTGATGTAGCGCTTGCCGGTGTACTTCGCGCCGAGGCTGAAAGCGAAGCCGTCGAGGTCGTAGGTCAGCTGCGTCGCGAACAGCTGGCGCGGCGTGTCGACGACGTCCTTGCCGTCGGTCGGGATCGCGTTGGCGCCGTCGAGGTAGTCGTCCTCGTACTGCGAGTCGGTCCAGGTCAGCGAATTGAACCAGCTCAGGCCATCCATCGGGCGCCAGACGAACGTGGCTTCGGCGCCCTGCGTGCGCACCGAGCCGACGTTCGCGAGCACGGTCGGGCAGCCCTGGATGCCGCTGCACTGGGCGATCGCGAGCAGGCGGTTGTCGAACTTCGTCGAGTACAGCGCGAGCGAGGCGTCGAAATTCTCGTGGCTCGAACGCAGGCCGCCTTCGAAGGACTTGGAGCGTTCGGGCTCGAGCGTGTCGCGGATCGCGTCGAACGCGCTCTGCGACGCCGAGAACGGGCCGGACACGCCGGGCTGGAACGCAGCCTGGTTTTCCGCGTAGCTGAAGAACAGCTCCTCGCCGTCGCTGACGCGCAGGTTCGCGCCGAGCTGCGGCAGGAAGTTCTTCTTCGCGGTCAGCGAACCGCTCGCGCGCGTGCCGATCAGATTGACGGCATCGGTCTGCACGTCCTGGCTCTTGAAGCCGACGTCGACCTTGAGGTTGCCGTCGAGGAAGCTCATGCGGTCCTGCAGATACCACTGCGTCGTGTCGGTATCGAAGCGCTGGCGGAACTGGCGCAGAGCCGGGTTGCGCAGGAAATAGTCGTCGACGATCGGACCGTCTATGCCGTAGAAGTTGCGCTGCAGGCCGTGCACGCTGGTCTCGAACCAGAAGCCGCCTTCCAAGGTGTGATTCTCGATCTGCCAGACCAGCGCGCCGGTATAGCCGGTGCGCTCGATGTCGTATTCGGTCGTGCGGATCGAGATCGGAACGGTCGCCGACGACGGCGCATACGGCGTGAACCAGTGACCCTGGCCTTCGTTGTTGTGGTAGTAGCTGCCCAGGCGCAGGTTCAGGCCTTCGCCGAGGCCGAAGTCGCCCGACAGGCCGACGAGATCGTCGTCGCGCAGGCCGCGGCCGAGGTAATAGGCGTCGTCGAGGCTGTTGACGCCGCCCGAATAGACGCCGTTCGCCGCGTCGACGGCACGCTGCCAGTCCGGCGCGTAGTTGTCCCAGTCCCAGCCGAGGCGGCGCTGCGAATCGAGCGAGTAGTCCGCGTAGTCGACCTCGTTGCGGCGCGAGGTGCTGACGAGCAGCGCGAGATGGCTGTCGGCGAAATCGTAGACGGCCTTGCCGTTGAACTGGGTCTGCTCCTGCTCGCCCCAGCCCTTCCACTTGTCGGTCGTCGAGTAGGCGCCGCTCAGATAGGCAGCGAAACCGGCGTGGTCGCCGATATCGAGGCGCGCGTACGTGCGCCGCGTCGCGTCGCTGCCGACGGTCTGCGCGAGGCGCGCGCCGTACTGCGGCAGCGGATCGCTCGAGGCGAACGCGATCGTGCCGCCGAGGTTGCCGGTCGACGCCGTGCCGAGCGCGCCGCTGCCCTGGGCGACTTCGGCCATGCCGAGGTTCTCGGCGATCAGCGCGCGGCTGATGTGCAGGCCGTTCGTGTTGCCGTAGCTCATGTCGCCGAGCGGAATGCCGTCGAGCGTGAAGCCGAGGCGGTTCTGGTTGAAACCGCGCAGGCTGATGCGCGTCGACCATTCGTAGTTGCCCCAGGGATCGGCGGCCTCGACGTGCACGCCGGGCAGCTTGTCGAGCAGCTTCAGCGGACTCGTGCCGGCCGGCTTGGCGATGGCTTCCTCGGGCAACACGCGCTGGACCTGGCGCGTCTCACCCTGGCCGATCACGGAAACGGTATCGAGGGTCTGGCTCGCTGCGGCTTCGGCCGCGGTTTCGGCCGCAGGACCGGTGTTCGCGTCGACGCGGGTTTCGGCGACGGCGGCGGTCGCGGTGCCGAACAGCAGCGCGGCGATCGCGAGGGACAGCGGATGCAGTGTGACGTTCATGTCGTTCTGGCTTTTTTGAGACGAGCGACAGCGCGCGCCTCCCTGCGGCGCGTTCGTCGAAGAGTCGTTCGGCCGGCAGTCCTCGCCGCGCCCGATGCGCGGCACGGCACGCGTTCCCCGCCGGCCCTGCCGCACAGCCTCGCGACAGCGCGCCGGACAGCGCCACGCTGCGGCGAAGCGGCGCGACGATGCGCGATCAAGATGACATGGCGTTTGCGCGGACTTTGCATCGGCGCCGGGCTGTCACGCACGCGCAATGCGGATTGCCCGTGACGCAGCGATGAACGGTGCAAGCGGCACGTCACGTGCGCCGACGTGCCTCATTCGGAGCCCGGCCGACGACGCGCGCCCGTCGCGCGGCCATCAACCGAACGCCAGCCCCAGCGCCCGCGCAACCGAAAGCACGTCCTCGCTGGCCGCCGTCAGCGCCGGCGTGCGCGCGGCGAGCCGCGGTCGTGCGTCCAAGGTGCAGGTGAGCGCGGCGTCGAGCAGCACCGCATGCGCGTTCGCGAGCGCTTCGCCCTGTGCGGCGGTCAGCAGGCCGTGCTGCGCCGATAGGCGGATCAGGTTCGCGCTGTCGCTGGCCTGCAGCAGCGGCGGAGTCGTCGCCGCGTGCGCGAGCACCAGCGCCTGCAGCAGGAATTCGATGTCGAGCAGCGCGCCGGCGCCCTGCTTGAGATCGAGCTCGGCCGTGCTGGAGCGGTCGCGCTCGGCGCGCCAGCGCGCGCGCATCGTCGCGACGTGCGCGAACACGTCGGCGCGGTCGCGCGGCAGTCCGAGCACGGCGGATCGCGCCTCGCCGAAGCGGCGCGCGAGCGTCGGGTCGCCGGCGAGCAGCCGCGAGCGCACGAGGGCCTGGTGTTCCCAGGTCCAGGCGCGTTCGCGCTGGTAGTCGGCGAAGCCCTGCACGCTCGTCACGAGCAGGCCCTTGCCGCCGTCGGGGCGTAGGCGCACGTCGACTTCGTAGAGGCGGCCGGCGCGCGTCATCGTGGTCAGCAGATGCACGACGCGCTGGGCGATGCGCGCGTAGTAGCGCTGGCCGTCGAGCGGCTTGGCGCCGTCGCTTTCGACCTGGCCGAGCGCTTCGTCGTAGAGGAACACGAGATCGAGATCCGAGGCGAAGCCGAGTTCGGCCGCGCCGAGCGAACCGTAGCCGACGATCGCGAGGCCGCTGCCGGCCCCGCTGCGCCCGGGCAGGCGGCCGTGCTGGCGCAGCGCATCGCGCTCGGCCTGGGCGAGCACGGTCGCGACGATGGTCTCGGCCAGGACGGCCAGGCGCCGCGCGGTCGCGACGGCGTCGGCGCGCCTGCCGAGGAACGCGAGGCCGAGACGGAAGCCGAGGCTGTGCTTGAGCTCCTGCAGCAACTCGATCTCGGCTTCGGGATCGGGCTCGGCGGCTTCGAGCGTGGCGACGCGACGCGCGATCTCGCCGGCGATCGCGCTGCGGTCCACGGGTACCGCGTCGAGGCGCGGATCGAACAGGTCGTCGATCAGCAGCGGATGCGCGATGACCCGCTCGGCCAGCCAGGCGCTGTCGGCAAACAGCGCGATAAGGCGCTTGCGCGCGGCGGGCTGTTCGTCGAGCAGCACGAGATACGCCGCGCGGCGCACGATCGCGTGCAGCAGGCGAACGAGGCGTTCGAGACAGGCGGCCGGCGCGCGGCTCGCCGCGGCGGCCTGCAGCAGCTGCGGCATGAGCCGGTCGAAGCGTTCGCGCGAGCCGGCGGCCATGCTGCGCACGGCCGGCGAGCGCGCGAGACCCAGCAGCGCTTCCCGC
>NZ_JANFVR010000199.1 GCF_024609805.1 Tahibacter caeni
GGCTCGGCGCGCGGCCGCGTCCGCAGGCGCCGCGGCGCCGCGGCGGCCGCCGGCTGGCCGAATGCGCCGCCGCCGTCCCAGGCGTACCAGATCTCGCCGGTCACGGGCGCCTGCACGACGCCGAGCAGCGGCCGGCCGTACTCGATCAGCGCGATGTTGACGGTGAATTCGCCGTTGCGCTTGACGAATTCGCGCGTGCCGTCGAGCGGATCGACGAGCCAGTAGCGCGTCCAGCGCGCGCGTTCGAGATACGGAATCTCGGCCGATTCTTCCGACAGCACCGGCAGTTCCGGTGTCAGCCGGTTCAACCCCGCGACGATGACGCGATGGGCGGCGATGTCGGCCGCGGTCAGCGGCGAGCGGTCGTCCTTGTGCTCGACGGCGAAGTCGCTGTCGTAGACCTCGAGTATCGCGTCGCCGGCTTCGCGCGCGAGCGCGCAGACGTCGACGCAGAGGCGTTCGCGCTGCAGCGGCGTCATGCGCCGGGCCTGAAGCGGCCGGCGAGGTATTCGCGCGCGATGAACAGCGCGGCGATGGAGCGGCCTTCGCTGACTTCCTCGTGGCCGAGCAGGGTGTGGAGCTCCGACAGCTTCCACGGAATCACTTCGAGCTCTTCGGGCTCGTCGCCCTGCAGGCGTTCCGGATACAGCTCCTGGGCGAGCACGACGTGGGTCATGCTCGTCATGTAGGCCGGCGACAGCGACAGGGTGGTCAGTATGCGCAGATGGCGCGCGCCGAAGCCGATTTCCTCCTTGAGCTCGCGGTTGGCGCCCTGCTCGACGGTCTCGTCGCGGTCCAGCCGGCCCTTGGGCAGGCCGAGCTCGTAGCGGTCGACGCCGACGCCGTACTCGCGCACGAGCAGCACGGTGTCGTCGTCGCGCATCGGCACGATGATCACGGCGCCGAGGCCCGAGCCCTTCAGGCGTTCGTAGGTGCGGCGCTGGCCGTTGGAGAATTCGAGATCGACTTCCTCGACCTGGAGAAAGCCGCTGGCGTCGGCGGTACGGGTGGCGTGGATCTTCGGGCGTTCGCGCATGAGCGCCGATTCTACGCAGTCGCCGTGACGCTGCGTAGACGACGCGCGAGTGACGCGCGTCGCGGATCGCGCAGGCCGTCGCCGGGAAATCGGCCGCGCCGGCCGCTCGACCGGCGCAGCGGCGACCGGCCGCGGGCCGCACAAAAAAAATGCCCGGCCGAAGCCGGGCGCGCAGTCCTTCGCATCCTCGATCGAGGCCTCCCTTGTCCGCGTCCCTGCGTCCATCGAACGACTCGCACTCGCCCCGGCCCGGCGCCAGGGTATTGCGCCGGGATTGGAAATCGCGGCAGGCGCTTGGACGACGTCTGCCCGGCGGCGCGAGGCTAACGAACGCAGAATGAGAAGTACATCACTTATTTCGGGATTGACAGACGAACCCGCCTTGCAATAGCGGACCCAACCGTTGAAGCGACCGAAACGCCGATCGCGACGGCCGAGGACGCCACGCGGCAACGCCCGGCGTCGCGGCCGCGGCCGGGCGGCAGCGCCGGCTCGCAAGGTCGTGCTCCAGGCCACTGCGGAGGCCGCCGATCCGGCACTCGGAGCCGCGCGGCGACGGTGCGATCCGCAGCCGGCAGCGCCAGCCTGCGGCGCGCTGCAGGCCGTCTTGCGGCGGTTGCGCGTGACGAGTCCGCTGGCCGAGAATCTGCGTATGAGCGACCAGAACCCCTACGACATCGCGATTTCGGTCGCTACCCGCTTCGTCGACGAACAATCACGCCCCGCCGACAACCGCTACGTCTTCGCCTACACGATCACGATCCAGAACACCGGCGACATCGGCGCGCAGCTGCTGTCGCGCCACTGGATCATCACCGACGGCAACGGCAAGGTCGAGGAGGTGCGCGGCGACGGCGTCGTCGGCGAGCAGCCGCACATGCGGCCCGGCGAGGAATTCCAGTACACCTCCGGCGCCGTGCTCGAGACCAGCGTCGGCATCATGCGCGGCAGCTATCGCCTGATCGCCGAGGACGGCACCGTCTTCGACGCGCCGATCCCGCAGTTCACCCTGTCCGTTCCGCGGACCTTGCATTGATGGCGACCTGGGCCATCGGCGACCTGCAAGGTTGCCTCGACGAACTCCAACGCCTGCTCGACAAGATCAACTACGACCCGGCATCTGATGCATTGTGGTTTTGTGGAGACCTCGTCAACCGCGGCGGCCAGTCGCTCGAAGTGTTGCGCCTGCTGCGCACGCTCGGCGCGCAGACCGTGGTCACTCTGGGGAATCACGACCTGAGCCTGCTCGCGATCGCGCAGCGCAACGAGGCCGAGCAGGCCAAGGTCAACCCGGAACTCGGCGCGATCCTGTTCGCGCCGGACCGCGACGAGCTGCTGACCTGGCTGCGCCAGCAGTGCCTGCTGCATCACGACGACACGCTCAAGTTCACGATGGTCCACGCCGGCCTCGCGCCGCGCTGGACCCTGGCCCAGGCACAGCGCGCCGCACGCGAGGTCGAGCGCGAGCTGCGCGGGCCGCAGCACGGCCGCCTGCTGCGCTCGATGTTCGGCAACAAGCCCGCCGTCTGGTCGGGCCGGCTCAAGGGCGTGGAACGCATGCGCGCGAGCATCAACGTGCTGACGCGCCTGCGCTACTGCGACGTGCGCGGCCGCATCGCGTTCGGCGAGAAAGGCGCGCCGGGCACGCAGCAGGCCGGACTCTACCCGTGGTACGAAGTGCCGGGCGTGGTCAAGCGCGACACGCGCATCGTCTGCGGCCACTGGTCGACCCTCGGCCGCTTCTCCGGTCTCGGCATCTACGCGATCGACACGGGCTGCGTCTGGGGCGGCGCGCTGACCGCACTGCGCCTGGACGCCGAGGATCCGTATTTCGTCAGCGTCAAGTCCGACCGCAAGCCGCCGGCCGGCCGCGAAATGGATTGATCGCGGATACGGCGTGCGGGGTCGTTCTCCGCGCGAGGTCGGCTCAGCGAGATTCTCCGCGACGTCGGATCCGACGTCGCGGTTCGCCGCGCTCGCCGCAACGTCCGGACCTACGCGACGATCCGCGCGTAGTCGACGAAATCGAACGCGCAGGCGTGGCGCGCGTCGGCCGCATGATGCTCGCGCGCCGTTTCGCGCCAGTGCGCGCGATCGAACGCGGGGAACCAGGTATCGGCGTCGGCGGCCGTCGTCGCGATCTCGGTCAGGTGCAGCCGCGTCGCGAGCGGCAGCGCGAGCGCGTAGACCTCGCCGCCGCCGATCACGCAAAGTTCGGCGCCGCCGGCGGCCGCGATCGCCGCGTCGAGCGAACGCACGGCTTCCTGGCCCGCGTACGGCGCGCCTCCGCGGCGGCTCAGCACGAGATTGCGCCGCCCCGGCAGCGCGCGGCCTATCGACAGCGCGGTGCGCCGGCCCATCAGCACGGGCCTGCCGAGGGTCAGCCGCTTGAAGCGCGCGAGATCGTCGGGCAGGTGCCAGGGCATGTCGCCGGCGCGGCCTATCGCGCCGTTGCGGTCCAGCGCGGCGATCAGCACGACGCCGGCGCTCATACCGCGACGTCGCCCTTGATCGCCGCATGCGACTGATAGCCGTCGATGCGGATGTCCTCGTAGCGGAACTCGAACAGCGAACGCACGTGCGGATTCAGGTGCAGCCGCGGCAGCGGCAGCGGCGCGCGCGTGAGCTGCTCGCGGACCTGGTCGAGATGATTCAGATACAGGTGTGCGTCGCCGAAGGTGTGCACGAAATCGCCGGGCGCGAGATCGCAGACCTGCGCGATCAGATGTGTCAGTAGCGCATAGCTCGCGATGTTGAACGGCACGCCGAGGAACACGTCGGCCGAGCGCTGGTAGAGCTGGCAGGACAGGCGGCCGTCGGCGACGTGGAACTGGAACAGCGCATGGCAGGGCATCAGCGCCATGCGCTCGAGCTCGGCCACGTTCCAGGCGCTGACGACGAGGCGGCGCGAATCCGGATTGCGGCGGATCTCGTCGACGACCCAGCGGATCTGGTCGATCGTGCGTCCGTCGGCCCCTTCCCAGGCGCGCCACTGCTTGCCGTAGACCGGGCCGAGGTTGCCGTCGGCGTCGGCCCATTCGTCCCAGATCGTGACCTTGTTGTCGCGCAGGTAGGCGACGTTGGTGTCGCCGCGCAGGAACCAGAGCAGCTCGTGCACGATCGCGCGCAGGTACAGCTTCTTGGTCGTGACCAGCGGAAAGCCCTGCGCGAGATCGAAGCGCAGCTGGCGGCCGAACACGCTGAGCGTGCCGGTGCCGGTGCGGTCGGCCTTGCGCACGCCGTGGTCGAGGATGTCCTGGACGAGATCGAGATAGGCGCGCATGACGCGACATGGTAGCCGAGCCGGCCCGGCTCCGGGCCCCTTGACGATCCGTCCATGCACGCGGCCGTCGCGGTTGCTTACACTGCGCGCCTCGCAACCCAGGGAGCAGGCAATGGCACAGTGGTTCTTCAACTACAACGGCGAGCAGATCGGCCCGCTCGAGGACGCACAGGCGCGCGACCAGGCACGCCGCAACCGCAACGGCCATTGCTGGCGCCAGGGTTTCGCCGAATGGCAGCCGATCGCCCAGGTCGAGGAACTGCGCGACGCGAGCCCGGTCGCCGCCGTACCGCCGGCCGTTCCCGCGCCCGCTCCCGCCGCCGCGGTGGCGCGCAAGCCCGGCCAGCGCGCCAGCGACGAGATCGACTACCGCATCGTCGGCTCTGACATGCAGTTCGTCGAACTCGAGCTCGATCCCGGCGAGAGCGCGATCGCCGAGGCCGGCGCCATGATGTACAAGGACGCGAGCGTGCAGCTCGACACGGTGTTCGGCGACGGTTCGCAGGCTTCCGGCGGCGGCGGTTTCATGAACAAGCTGCTGTCGGCGGGCAAGCGCGTGATGACCGGCGAAAGCCTGTTCACGACGATGTTCACGCAGAACGGCACCGGCAAGGGCAAAGTCGCGTTCGCGGCGCCGTATCCGGGCACCATCGTGCCGATGCGGCTGGCCGATTTCGGCGGCCGCCTGATCTGCCAGAAAGACAGCTTCCTCTGCGCCGCGCGCGGCGTGTCGATCGGCATCTTCTTCCAGCGCAAGATCCTGACCGGCCTGTTCGGCGGCGAAGGCTTCATCATGCAGAAGCTCGAAGGCGACGGACTGGCCTTCGTGCATGCGGGCGGCACCATCGTCGAACGCCAGCTCGCGCCCGGCGAACGCCTCGACGTCGACACCGGCTGCGTGGTCGCGCTGACCGACGGTGTCGGCTTCGACGTCAAGCCGGTCGGCGGCATCAAGAGCATGATGTTCGGCGGCGAAGGCGTGTTCCTTGCCGCGCTGACCGGCCCGGGCAAGGTCTGGCTGCAGTCCCTGCCGTTCTCGCGCATGGCCGGCCGCATGCTCGCCGGCGCGCGCGGCGGCAAGGAAGAAGGCTCGGTGCTCGGCGGCATCGGCAACCTGATCTCCGGCGACTGACCGCCGCTGCGGTGCCGGCCGGGCCGGCGCCGCAGACCTCGACGTCACTGCGCATGCATCCGGCCATCACCTCGATCCGTTCCGCGCCGCCGGCCGGCACCGCCCGCCGCGGAGGCCGCGCATGAACGCGCGGCGCCCCGAGTTCGGCATACCGGCCGTCGCGCGCACCCTGGCCTGGCTGCGCTTCTCGGCCGTGATCGGCCAGACCGCGACCGTGGTCTTCGTGAGCCAGGCGCTCGGCATCGCGCTCGACACGCCGCACCTCTACGTCGGCATCGCGCTGCTCGGCGCGTTCGCGCTGGCCGTGCGCTGGCGCCTCGCGCAGCCCTGGCCCGTCACGGCCGGCGAACTGATGCTGCACGTCGCGATCGACACGGTCGTGCTCGGCTGGCTGCTGTACCTGACCGGCGGCGCGACGAACCCGTTCGCCGCGCTGCTGCTGCTGCCGATCACGCTGGTGGCGACGGCGCTGAGTCCGCGCCACGTCATCGTCGTCGCGCTGATGTCGCTGTGCACGTATCTCGTGCTGCTGCGCTGGAACCAGCCGCTGCCGCCGCTCGGCAGCGGGCTGCATCTGCTCGGTATGGCCATGTCGTTCCTGATCAGCGCCTGCCTGCTCGGCTGGTTCATCTCGCGGCTCGCGCTCGTGCTGCGCGACAACCAGGCGCTGGCCCAGCGCATCCGCGAGCGCGCGCTGCGCGACGAGGGCTTCCTCGCGATCGCGACGCAGGCCGCCGGCGCCGCGCACGAACTCAACACGCCGCTGTCGACGATGCGCACGCTCGTGAGCGAACTGCGCCGCGAACACGATGCCGGCACCCTGGCCGAAGATCTCGCGCTGCTCGACCGCCAGATCGAACGCTGCCGCGACAGCCTGCGCGAGCTCGTCGCGGCCGGCAAGGCGCAGCTGGCGCAGACCGGCGAACGCATCAGCGTTGCCGACTTCGTCAACGGCTGCGGCGACCGCCTGCAGCTGCTGCGGCCGGAAATCCTCTACCGGGTCGAGCTGCCGGACGACGCGGCCGAATGGATCGTCGAGGTGCCCGCCGGCCTGCGCCATGCCGTGCTCAACCTCATGAACAACGCGGCCGAAGCCTCTCTCGCGAACGAATCCGAAGCGGTCGACGTCGCCGTCGCGCGCGAAGGCGCGAATCTCGTGCTGACGGTGCGCGACTACGGCCGCGGCATTCCGCGCGCCATGCGGCTCGGCACGCCGTTCCAGAGCAGCAAGAGCACCGGTTTCGGCATCGGCCTCGCGCTCGCCGACGCGACGGCCGAACGCCTCGGCGGCGAGCTCGTGATCCGCGCCGCTGACGGCGGCGGCACCGAGACGCGGCTGTCCGTTCCGCTCGACAGCGTCCGCCCGACGCTTCCGTAGCCGCACCGGACGCGCGTCCGGCCGGCGCCCGCGCCGAGCGCGATCAACCTGCAGGCGGACATGTCGCCGGCGAGACGTCGCCGGGCGCGACGAGATCCAGATCGATGGCCGCCTGCGCGTTCGCCGGATCGAGCATCAGCGCGCAGCGATACGCCGCCGCCGCGCGTGCGGCATCGCCGGCCAGCCGATGCGCGTAGCCGAGGTTCAGCCAGGCGCGCGCCTTGCGCGGCGAATCGCGCACGGTGGCCTGCCACAGCGCGACCTCGCTGCGATAGTCCGCGTTGCGCTGCATCGTCGCGAACGCGAGCGCCGCGCAGAGCGCGAGCGCCGCGGCGCCCGCAACGACGCGCAGGCGCCCGGCGGCCGCGCCGGCGAGCCCGCAGGACAGCGCGAGCATCGGGCCGGCCAGCGCGAGATAGAGATGCCGGTCGTTCGCGAGGTCCAGCCGCGGCAGCACGGAATTCGCCGGCGCGAGTTGCAGCAGATACCAGCCGATCGCGAACGCGAGCCACGGCCGGCGCCGGCGCGCGGCGAACATCGCCGCGACGAGTGCGGCGAGCAGCACGGCACAGCCGGTCAGTGCCGGCGACCACGCCGCCGGCACGCGCAGATCCGGATCGATGTTGGTGAAGCCCGCGAGCGTCTGCGTCAGCAGATAGCCGTGCGCGAGCAGCTGGCCCATGGCCTGCGCGGCGACGTCGCGCGTCGCGATGCTGACGCCGAAGAACACGTGGTAGCCCGGCGTCGCGAGCGCCGCGGCCGCCGCGGCGGCGAGCACGACGGCGTAGCCGCGCAGTCGCCAGAGCTCCGCACGCAGCGGCCGTCCGGTCGTCCAGGCCTGCAGCAGAGGAACCGCCGCGATCACGACCATCGTTTCGCGGACGGCGAGCGCAAGCGCGAACAACAGCGGCCCGAGCAGGACCGACGCGCGGCGCGACGGCTGCGTACGCGCGGCGTCGTCGGCGAGCAGCGCGGCGAGTCCGAACGTCGCCGCGAGCGATATCGAGCGTCCGCTCGCGTAGGTGACGGCCTCGGTCGCCGCCGGATGCAGCGCGAACAGCACGGCGGCGAGCAGCGCGGCGAGATCGGCACGCGCGAGCGACGGCGCGAGCGCAGGCAGCCAGCGCCGCCAGAGCGCCCAGAGCAGAACGGCATTCAGCGCATGGATGGCGATGTTCGTCGCGTGGACCGCGACTGCGCCGCCGCCGAGCTCGCGCGTCAGCGCATAGCTGAATTTCAGCAGCGGACGGATGCCCGGCAGCGCATCCCGCCAGCCGGCGAGACTCTGCGTGGCGGACTGGACGAGGAAGGTCGCGAAATCGTCGAACTGCCAGGCCGCGCCGAAGGCGTTCGCGTAGGCGAGCAGGACCGCGGCGACGAGGACGGCGATCGCCCGCGAGGCGCACAGCGGCGCGGCGCCCCCGTTCGACCGGGCAGCCGCATCCGTTACCCGCACTCTCGCGGCCTCTCTCCCGCGAGAGGAGGTTGATGAAAATCCGGCACCATTTTCAACGCACGAACGCATGGCCGCTGCCCGCTCCGTCAGCCGCGCCCGCGTGCGGCGGCGTGTCCGCGCGCCGATCGTCGAACGCGAGCTCGACGAGGCCGACGCTGTCCCACCAGCGCTCCGGCGCGTGCAGCAGCACGACGAGCACGCGGCGGCCGTCGCGCTCGGCGACGGCGACGAGACAGCGTCCGGCCGCCGGCGTCGTGCCGGTCTTCAGGCCGCGGGCGCCCGGCAGGCCGTCGAGCAGCGGATTCGTCGTGCGCGCCGACAGCACGCGGCCGGCCGCCGTCGTCAGGCGCAGCTCGCGCCGCTGCGCGGCCTCGGCCAGCACCGGCTGGTCCAGCACCGCATGCGACAGCACGGCCAGGTCGCGCGCGCTGGTGTACTGCGCGTCGTCGTCGTGCCCGCAAGGGTTCGTGTAGTGCGTGTCGGCCAGACCCAGCGACGCCGCGCGCGCGTTCATGCGCGCGACGAATGCGCCGGTCGGATCGCGCGCGTCCGCCGTCGCACCGACGGCGTCGGCGAGCGCGCGGCAGGCGTCGTTGGCCGAGCGCACGAGCGCGGCGAGCAGCAGGTCGCGGCGCGTGACGCGTTCGCCGCGGCGCAGGCCGAGCCGCGTGCCGGTCTCCGCGGCCGCGCCGG
>NZ_JANFVR010000002.1 GCF_024609805.1 Tahibacter caeni
CCGCGCCTGCTCGTGCTCGGCGGCAGCCTCGGCGCGCAGGCGCTGAACACGCGCCTGCCCGAGGCGATCGCCGCACTGCCTGCGGACGCGCGTCCGCAGGTGCGCCATCAGTCCGGCGCGAAACACGCCGACGCGACGCGCGCGGCGTACGCCGCCGCCGACGTGGAGGCGAAGGTCGAACCATTCATCGACGACATGGCCGCCGCGTACGGCTGGGCCGATCTGATCGTCTGCCGCGCGGGCGCGCTGACCTTGGCCGAGATCGCCGCGGCCGGCGTCGGCGCCGTGCTCGTGCCGTATCCGCATGCGGTCGACGACCACCAGACGCGCAACGCGGGCGCCTTCGTCGACGCCGGCGCCGCGCTGCGCATCGCTGAGTCCGATGCGACGCCGGTGCGGCTGTGCGGCGAGCTCGGCCGCCTGCTCGCCGACCGTGCGGCGCTGCTCGCGATGGCGCAGGCCGCGCGCGGGCTCGCGAAACCGCAGGCCGCCGCGACGATCGCCGATCATTGCCTGGAGGTGGCCGCATGACGCCGCGCCGTCTCGCTCCGCAAGACGACATCACCCAGGCGCTGCGCCGCGTGCACTTCGTCGGCATCGGCGGCGTCGGCATGAGCGGCATCGCCGAAGTGCTGCACAACCTCGGCTATGACGTGTCCGGTTCCGACAAGGCCGACTCGGCCACGACGCGCCGCCTGGCCGGACTGGGGATACGCGTGGATCGCGGCCATGCCGCCGAGCACGTCGCGAGCGCCGACGCGATCGTCGTGTCGAGCGCGATCAAGGCCGACAATCCCGAGCTGCTGGCCGCGCGCGAACGGCGCATCCCGGTCGTGCCGCGCGCCGAGATGCTCGGCGAACTCATGCGCTTCCGCCGCGGCATCGCCGTGGCCGGCACGCACGGCAAGACCACGACGACGAGCCTCGTCGCGAGCGTGCTGGCCGAGGCCGGCCTCGACCCGACCTTCGTGATCGGCGGCCAGCTGACCGCGGCCGGCGCGAACGCGCGCCTGGGCACCGGCGAATACCTGGTCGCCGAAGCCGACGAATCCGACGGCTCGTTCCTGATGCTCTCGCCGATGGTCGCGATCGTCACGAACATCGACGCCGATCACCTGGAGAACTACGAAGGCGACTTCGCGAAGGTCAAGAAGGCCTTCGCCGATTTCCTGCACCGGCTGCCGTTCTACGGCCTGGCCGTGCTGTGCATAGACGACGCCGAAGTCGCCGCGCTCGCGCGCGAGACCACGCGCACCAACCTGACCTATGGCATCGCGAGCGACGACGCCGACGTGCGTGCGTTGAACGTGCGCCAGCAGGGCGCGCAGATGCTGTTCGACCTCGTGCTGCCCGGCGCCGACGCGCTCGTGCCGGTCACCTTGAACCTGCCGGGTCGTCACAACGTGCTCAATGCGCTGGCCGCGTCGGCCGTGGCCTGGCAGCTCGGCGTCGACGCCGCGGCGATTCAGCGCGCGCTGGCCCAGTTCCAGGGCGTGGGCCGGCGCTTCCAGGCGCGCGGCGAATTGCAGCTGGACGAGGGCCGCGTGGCCCTGGTCGACGACTACGGACACCACCCGAGCGAGCTGGCCGCGGTCTTCGCCGCGGCGCGCGGCGGCTGGAGCGACCGCCGTCTCGTCGTCGCGTTCCAGCCGCACCGCTATTCGCGCACGCGCGACCTGCTCGACGACTTCGCGCGCGTGCTCAGCGAGGTCGACGTGCTCGTGCTGACCGAGGTCTATCCGGCCGGCGAAGCGCCGATCGCGAACGCCGACGCGCGCGCGCTCGCGCGCGCCGTGCGTGCGCGCGGCAAGGTCGATCCGGTGCTGATCGAACATCCGCGCGAACTCAAGAACGCGCTGCCCGCGCTGCTGCGCGACCGCGACCTGCTGCTGCTCATGGGCGCCGGCGACATCGGCGCGGCGGCCGTGGAGCTGGCGGCGCTGGGCGAACTCAAGACCAAGGCGAGCTGATGCGAATCACCGATCCCAAACTGTTCGGACGCGTGGCCGTGGCCCTCGGCGGCAATTCGGCCGAGCGCGACGTGTCGCTGGACTCGGGCCGCAACGTGCTCGAGGCGCTGCGCTCGCGCGGCGTCGACGCGCATCCGGTCGACGGCATTCCGGCGCTGCTCGACGCGCTGCGCGCCGGCCATTTCTCGCGCGTGTTCAACATCCTGCACGGCCGCGGCGGCGAGGACGGCATGCTGCAGGGCGCGCTGCAGGCGCTCGGCGTGCCGTTCACGGGTTCCGGCGTGCTCGGCTCGGCGCTGACGATGGACAAGGTGCGCACCAAGGAAGTCTGGATCGCCAAGGGCCTGCCGACGCCGCGCTTCCGCGCCTGGCGCAAGGGCGAGGACATCGCGGCGATCATCACCGAGCTCGGCTATCCGGTCATCGTGAAGCCTTCGCACGAAGGCTCCAGCGTCGGTATCACGCGCGTACACGGCGAGGCCGACCTGCCGGCCGCGCTGGAGCTGGCCACGCGCTACGACGGCGAACTCGTGATCGAGCAGCTCATCGTCGGCGACGAGTTCACGGTCGGCATCCTCGACGGCGAGGCGCTGCCGAGCATCCACATCGTGCCCAAGGGCGAGTTCTACGACTATCACGCGAAGTACGTCGCCGAGGACACGCAGTACATCTGCCCGGGGCTGCAGGGCGAAGCCGAGCAGGCGATGCGCGCGCTCGCGCTCGCGGCGTTCCGCGCGGCCGGCGCCTCAGGCTGGGGCCGCGTCGACGTCATGCGCGACCGCGACGGCCGCAACTGGCTGCTCGAGGTGAACACGACGCCGGGCATGACCAGCCATTCGCTCGTGCCCAAGGCCGCGCGCGCGGTCGGCATCGACTTCGCCGAGCTGTGCTGGCGCATTCTCGAAACCAGCTTCGGAGATTCGGCGGCGTGAGCGCGACGGCGATCCAACGCCTGCTGGCCTGGGCCATCGCGCTGACGCTCGTCGCGCTGCCCGTGGTCGGCCTGCTCAACGGCTGGTACGCGGCCGATCGCTGGCCCGTGCGCCAGCTCGAGCTGCAGGCGGAATTCGCCAACGTCAGCGCCGAGCAGATCCGCGCGGCCGCCGCGCCGGCCATCGGCATCGGCTTCTTCGCCGTGGATCTGGCCGGCGTGCAGAAGAGCGTGGCGCAGCTGCCGTGGGTCGAGAAGGTCGAGGCGCGCAAGCGCTGGCCCGACACGCTCGTGCTGCGCGTCTACGAGCAGCGGCCGTACGCGCACTGGGGCCGCGAGCGGCTGATCAATCGCGAAGGCCGCCTGTTCCAGGTGCCCGGCGCGTCGGAGATCCAGAGCCTGCCGCGGCTGGACGGCCCCGACGAGCGCATCAACGACGTGATCGCGTTCTACAACGAGGTGCTCGCCGAGGCCAGCGGCAGTGGCCTGAACGTGGCCGGCGTCAGCCTCAGCGCGCGCGGCAGCTGGACCGTGCATCTGGACAGCGGCGCCGACATCGTCGTCGGCAACGAGCACGCGCAGGAGCGGCTGCGCCGCTTCCTGCAGATGTATCCGCGCGTGGCCGGCAGCGGCCGCGGCGCGTTCGAGTACGTGGACCTTCGCTACAGCAACGGCTTCGCCATGAAGTGGCCCGGCGACAAGGGCGCCGCGCCCGCGTCGGCGCCGCCTCCGCCCGCCAGCCCTGTTCCTCCGCCGGTGGAAGACGCATGAACCGCAAGACGGAAAAATCCCTGATCGTCGGCCTGGACATCGGCACGTCCAAGACCGTGGCCATCGTCGGCGAATTCCAGCCGGGCGAGCCGGTCGAGATCATCGGCGTGGGTTCGCACGCTTCGCGCGGGCTCAAGCGCGGCGTCGTCGTCGACATCGAGTCGACGGTGCAGTCGATCCAGCGCGCGATCGAGGAAGCCGAGCTCATGGCCGGTTGCGAGATCCGCTCGGTCTACGCCTCGATTTCCGGCAGCCACATCAAGGACGACAACTCCCACGGCACGGCGCCGATCCGCGACAAGGAAGTGACCCAGGCCGATCTCGACGCGGTGCTCAACGCGGCCAGCGCGCTGGCCATACCGGGCGACCGCTGGGTGCTCTACAAGGAGCCGCAGGAATACCTGATCGACGGCCAGGAAGGCATACGCCATCCGGTCGGCATGTCGGGCGTGCGCCTCGAAGCCAACGTGCATCTGGTCACCGGCGCGGCCAGCGCGGCGCAGAACATCAGCAAGTGCATACAGCGCTGCGGCCTGTCGGTCGACGAGCTGGTGCCCTCTGCGGTGGCCTCGGCGCGCGCGGTGCTGACCCAGGACGAGCGCGAACTCGGCGTCTGCCTCGTCGACATCGGCGCGGGCACGACGGACCTGGCCATCTACGCCCAGGGCGCGATACGCCATACCGCGGCGCTGCCGATCGGCGGCGACCAGGTCACCAACGACATCGCCCAGTTCGTGCGCACGCCGACGGCCAATGCCGAGGAGATCAAGATCCGCTACGCCTGCGCGCTCGCGCAGCTCGCGACGGCCGAGGAAACCATCCAGGTGCCCAGCGTCGGCGACCGGCCGCCGCGGCGCCTCGCGCGGCAGACCCTGGCCGAGGCCGTGCAGCCGCGCTACGAGGAAATCTTCGAGATGGTGCAGGCCGAGCTGCGCCGCTCGGGCCTGGAGGAGCTGACCCGCGCCGGCATCGTGCTGACCGGCGGCGGCGCCAAGATGGAAGGCGTGGTCGAACTGGCCGAGGAACTGTTCCACATGCCGGTGCGCCTGGGCGTGCCGCAGCACGTCAGCGGCCTCTCCGACGTGGTGTCCAACCAGATCCATGCCAGCGGCGTGGGCCTGCTGCTCTACGGCGCGGGCCGCGAAGCCGTGCGCCGTCCCTCGGGCGCCGGCGTCGCGCGCGTCGGCGGGCTCTGGGACAAGGTGATGCATTGGTTCAAGGGCAATTTCTGACGACGGACATCGCGGCGCCGCTGGGGGCGGCGCCGGCAACACCCGCGGCAGGACGCCGCGGTGCGCAGCGAGACGCTGCGCGAACCGGAGAACGCGCCTGTTCTCCGTCCGGTCGGCGTGTCAGGGCGACGCGCGCGGCACACAACCAGCAAGTCATAAAACCGGAGGATGGGAGTCATGTTTGAATTCGTCGAAAAGATCGCGCCGAACGCGGTCATCAAGGTCATCGGCGTCGGCGGCGGCGGCGGCAACGCAGTTGCCCACATGGTCCAGCAGCACGTCGAGGGCGTGGACTTCGTCTGCGCGAACACTGACGCGCAGGCGATCAAGAACTCGGGTGCCAAGTTCAGCCTGCAGCTCGGCAGCAACGTCACCAAGGGACTCGGCGCCGGCGCGAATCCGGAAGTCGGCCGCCAGGCCGCGCTCGAGGACCGCGAGCGCATCGTCGAGATGCTGCAGGGCGCCGACATGGTGTTCATCACCGCCGGCATGGGCGGCGGCACCGGCACCGGCGCGGCGCCGGTCGTGGCCCAGCTGGCCAAGGAACTCGGCATCCTGACCGTGGCCGTGGTCACCAAGCCATTTCCGTTCGAGGGCCGCCGGCGCATGCAGGTCGCGCTCAAGGGCATCGAGGACCTGAGCCAGCACGTCGACTCGCTGATCACCGTGCCGAACGAAAAGCTGCTGACCGTGCTCGGCCGCGACGTGACCCTGCTCAGCGCGTTCAAGCAGGCCAACGACGTGCTGCTCGGCGCGGTGCAGGGCATCGCCGACCTGATCACGCGCCCGGGCCTGATCAACGTCGACTTCGCCGACGTGCGCACTGTCATGTCGGAAATGGGCATGGCGATGATGGGTACCGGCTCGGCCAAGGGCGACGACCGTGCGGTCGCCGCGGCGGAAGCGGCGATCAACAATCCGCTGCTCGAAGACGTCAACCTCGCCGGCGCCTGCGGCATCCTCGTCAACGTCACTGCGGGTCCGAACCTGACCATGCGCGAGTTCGACGAGATCGGCCAGGTCATCCACGGCTTCGCGAGCGAAGACGCGACCGTCGTGATCGGCACGGCGCTGGATACCGAGCTGCAGGACGAAGTGCGCGTGACCGTGGTCGCGACGGGACTCAACCGCGCGGCCGTGCGCCAGCCGGTCATGACGCGCCGCGAAGAGCCGCGTCCGCGTCTCGTGCTGCGCACGGGTACCGGCAACGAAGTCGTCGACTACGCCCAGCCGGCCGTGCGCGTCGCGGGTCCGGCCGCGCGCCAGGTCAGCGTCAGCGAGACCGCCGTCGCGGCGGAACCGGCGATGGACTACCTCGACATCCCGGCCTTCCTGCGACGCCAGGCCGACTGAACCGCGCGGCCTCGCCGCGCGTGTCCGGCGCAACGCCCCGCAGCCGAGGCTGCGGCGTTGCCGTGCCGGCCGTGTGAGGGGTTCGCGCAGAAAGTGTCAAAGACAGGTGACGACAGGCGCCGTCATCCGTCATGCTACGTCCTCCTGAAGGCGGCTTGCCGACGGCATGCCGCCTTTTTTTCGCCCTGTCGCACGCACGAGCCGACTCCGAAAAGGCCTGACCAGCCCTTAGCTTGATCGGAGCCTCTCAGCCAAAGGGGCGGCCAGACGCCAACGTATCGGCGCTGGCGGGGTTGCGAGGATGCAAGGATGGCCGCGTGAACCCGATGTGGATTCACAACAGCCGATTTGTTGTATCCGCGCAACAGATTGTGGGCCGGGCGCGTCGTTTTGCTTTTCTGTCATAAAGCCCTGTGCTAGCATCCGGCCCGTTTTGTTGGCTCCTGCCCCAGGGGACAAAAAAAGAATGATTAGACAGCGCACGCTCAAAAATGTAATTCGGGCGACAGGCGTCGGCATCCACACCGGCGAAAAGGTCTACATGACCCTGCGTCCGGCGGCCGTGGACACGGGCATCGTGTTCCGCCGCGTGGATCTGAATCCGCCGGTCGAGATCCACGCCCGTGCGGAAAACGTCGGCGATACCAGTCTCTCCAGCACCCTGACCAAGGAAACGATCCGGGTATCGACAGTCGAACACCTGCTGTCGGCGATGGCCGGCCTGGGTATCGACAACGCCTACGTGGACCTTTCGGCCTCCGAAGTGCCGATCATGGACGGCAGTGCCGGCCCCTTCGTTTTCCTGCTGCAGTCGGCCGGCATCGAAGAACAATCCAAGGCCAAGCGTTTCATCCGGATCAAAAAGCCGTTGACCGTCCAGGACGGCGACAAATGGGCCCGTTTCGAGCCCTTCGACGGCTTCAAGGTCGGTTTCTCGATCGACTTCAACCATCCGATCTTCACGGCGCAGACGTCCCGCGCCGAAATCGACTTCTCGACGACCTCCTTCGTCAAGGAAGTCTCGCGCGCCCGTACCTTCGGCTTCATGCGCGACATCGAAATGCTGCGCGAGCGCAATCTCGTGCTCGGCGGATCGATGGACAACGCGATCGTCCTCGACGACTATCGCGTCCTCAACGAAGATGGTCTGCGCTACGAGGACGAATTCGTCAAACACAAGATCCTCGATGCGATCGGCGACCTGTACCTGCTCGGACACAGCCTCATCGGCGCGTTCTACGGGCACAAGTCGGGCCATCAGTTGAACAACCAGCTGTTGCGCAATCTGCTGGCGGACACCAGTGCCTGGGAAGAGGTCTGCTTCGACGACCCGGCCACGGCGCCCATTTCCTACGCCCACCCTGCCCAGGCGATGTAGGAAAGCAACACCTCGCGGCTCCAGCCAGCCGCAACGCGACGCGGTCAGTCTTCCGCGTCATTGGAATCAGCGGGTTCGGCGAGGGACGCCATTCGTAGAAAGAGGGCCCTGAGTTCGGGGTCTGCCAGTGTGACCGCCGCCTTGCTCAGATGCTCGGCAGCGGTGTGTGAAAGCGGCTTCCGCCTTGCAGGCTCCGGGGGAACGGACGGCAAGGGTGCCACTTTGACGGCGAACGACTTGAAAGGCTGGCCGAGTGCCCTGTGCGCTTCGGCCAGGACCGGGGTCTGGTGAAGCCTGAGCTTCGCCGCCCAGGTCGAGGAGTCCGCCAGAAAAACCACGCGACCCTGTCGCGCATCGGCCAGGCAGCAATGCGGCCGCAGCGCGGGGGGAAGCGTCAGGCGCAAACGAAGATCCAGTGCTTCCAGCGCTCGCGCCCGCTCGATGAGCGACGCGACGGGGGAGGTCTCGCTGACCGGTTTGGGGCCGGTCGTCGGGCGCCGCGGCTTGGTCGCGGTTGTCGGGGGCTTGGTTCGCATCACGGAAACCCAGGCAGAATCAGAACGAATCGGGCATGAACATCATTATCGTCGCAAAGCCGCATGCGGTGCCGCAGACCATCGACCTCGGCTGCTGGCGTACCCGGCTCAAATGCGGAGCGATACTCGGCTGTGCCGCCCTTGCCTGCGCCCTGCTCGGTGTCAGCGTGGCCTACAGCGTGGCCGGTCCGAAGACGCGCACCCTGGCGGAAGTCCGCGAGCTGCGCGAACAGAGCGAAGCGCGGCTGCGCGAGCTCGAGCAGGTCAAGGAAAGCACGCAGCGCGACCTCGATGCGCTGGCCGTGAAGCTCGGTGCGCTGCAGGCGCACGCCACCCGCCTCAACGCGCTCGGCGAGCGCCTGACTCGCGCCGGCAAGCTCGATGACGGCGAATTCCGCTTCTCCGAAGCGCCGGCCGTCGGCGGCCCCGAAGATCCGCAGGCCCCGATCGCGCACACGGCGGCACCGCAGCTGACCGACTCCATCGAAGAGCTGCACCAGCGCTTCGTGCGCCAGCAGGCCCAGCTCGAAGTGCTCGAAAACCTGCTGCTCGACCGCAAGATCGAATCCGACCTGCTGCCCAGCGGCATGCCGGTCAACACCGGCTACATCTCCTCGTATTTCGGCGGCCGTCCCGATCCGTTCAACGGCGCCAGCGCTTTCCACTCCGGCATCGACTTCGACGCCAACACGGGTGCGGACATCCACTCGGTCGCCGAAGGCGTCGTGACCTGGTCCGGCACGCGCCCCGGTTACGGCAACGTGGTCGAAGTCGATCACGGCAACGGCTACATGACCCGCTATGCACACAACTCCCAGAACCTGGCCACGGTCGGCCAGCGCGTCCGCGTCGGCGAAGTCATCGCCAAGGTCGGCTCCACCGGCCGATCCACGGGATCGCACGTGCATTTCGAGGTCTGGCTCAACGGCAAGGCCGTCAACCCCATCGCCTACGTGCGCAGCCAGCGCAAGGCCTGACAGCGGGCTCTACGGCCGGCGGCCCTTGAATCCAGGGGTCGGCAACCCACCATTCTTTTCCCGACGCGGCCGCCGGCTTATCATCGGCGGTCCGCTCGCGCCTGCGCACCGCGCGGGCTTTGCGCGTTTCTTCCTTTCCTGCTGAGCGACCCATTCCATGTTCAACCGTCTCATGACGAGCCTTTTCGGCAGCCGCAACGATCGCGTGCTGCGCCAGCTCAACAAGGTCGTGGCGCAGATCGCCGCGCTGGAGCCGGCGATGCAGGCCCTGTCCGACGCGGAACTGCGCGCTCGCACCGACCTGTTCAAGCAGCGACTGGCCGAAGGGCAGACCCTGGACCAGATCCTGCCCGACGCGTTCGCGACCGTGCGCGAGGCCTCGGTCCGCGTGCTCGGCCTGCGTCACTACGACGTGCAGATGATCGGCGGCATGGTGCTGAACATGGGCCGCATCGCCGAAATGCGCACCGGCGAAGGCAAGACCCTCGTCGCGACGCTCGCGGTCTACCTGAATGCGCTCGAAGGCAAGGGCGTGCACGTGGTCACGGTGAACGACTACCTGGCCAAGCGCGACGCGGCGCAGATGGGCAAGCTGTACAACTTCCTGGGCCTAACCGTCGGCGTCGTCTACCCCGGCATGAACCACGCCGACAAGGCCGAAGCCTACGCCGCCGACATCACCTACGGCACGAACAACGAATTCGGCTTCGACTACCTGCGCGACAACATGGCCCTGTCCAAGGAGCAGCGCTATCAGCGCGGCCTGCACTACGCCATCGTCGACGAGGTCGACTCCATCCTGATCGACGAGGCGCGCACGCCGCTGATCATCTCGGGTCCGTCCGAGGAATCGCCGCAGCTCTACGTCAAGATCAACCGCATCGTCCCGAAGCTCGTGCGCCAGGAAAAGGAAGATTCCACGGTCGGCGACTACTGGGTCGACGAGAAGCAGAAGCAGGTGCATCTGTCCGAAGAGGGCATGGAGCACGCCGAGCAGCTGCTGCGCAAGGAAGGCGTGATCGGCGCCGACGAGGCGCTCTACGACGCCAAGCATCTCGTCGTCGTGCATCACCTGAACGCCGCCCTGCGCGCCAACGCGCTGTACCAGCGTGACGTCGATTACATCGTGCGCGACGGTGAAGTCATCATCGTCGACGAATTCACCGGCCGCACCCTGGCCGGCCGCCGCTGGTCCGACGGCCTGCACCAGGCCGTCGAAGCCAAGGAAGGCGTGCCGATCCAGCGCGAGAACATGACGCTCGCGACGATCACGTTCCAGAACTACTTCCGTATGTACAAGAAGCTGTCCGGCATGACCGGCACGGCCGATACGGAAGCCTACGAATTCCAGCAGGTCTACGGCCTCGAAGTCGTCGTGATCCCGACCCACCGGCCGATGATCCGCAAGGACTCGCCGGATCTGGTCTTCCTCAAGCACAAGCCCAAGTGGAACGCGATCGTCGAGGACATCCGCGACTGCCAGAAGCGCCGCCAGCCGGTGCTCGTCGGCACGGCGTCGATCGACGCGTCCGAATTCCTGTCCAAGATGCTGCAGAAACAGGGCGTCGCGCACGAAGTGCTCAACGCCAAGCAGCATGAGCGCGAAGCGCACATCGTAGCCCAGGCCGGCCGCCCCGGCGCCGTCACGATCGCGACGAACATGGCCGGCCGCGGTACCGACATCGTGCTCGGCGGCAGCCTCGACGCCGAACTGGCCGAGCTGCCCGAAGACGCCAGCGACGCCGAGCGCGCGCGCATCAAGGCCGAGTGGAAGAAGCGCCACGACGAAGTCATCGCCGCCGGCGGCCTGCACATCGTCGGCACCGAGCGCCACGAGTCGCGCCGCATCGACAACCAGCTGCGCGGCCGTTCGGGCCGCCAGGGCGATCCGGGATCGAGCCGCTTCTACCTGTCGCTCGAAGACAACCTCATGCGCATCTTCTCGCCCGACTGGGTCACGAAGTGGATGCAGATCTTCGGCATGAAGGAAGACGACGCGCTCGAGGACCGCATGGTCAGCCGGCAGATCGAGAAGGTGCAGCGCAAGGTCGAGCAGCACAACTTCGACATCCGCAAGAACCTGCTCGAATTCGACGACGTCGCCAACGACCAGCGCAAGGTCATCTACGAGCAGCGCAACGAGCTGCTGGAGCAGGACGACTTCACCGAGACCGCAGCGGCTATCCGCAGCGACGTGTTCGCCGACCTCGTGCGCAGCCACGTGCCGCAGCATTCGATCGACGAGCAGTGGGACGTGCCGGGTCTGCAGAAGAAGCTCGCGGACGATTTCGGCATCGAGATCGATCTCAAGCGCTGGCTCGAGACGCAGAGCGAAGCCGATTCGGAAGACGTGCTCGAACACGTGCAGGCGGCCGTCGACCGCTACTTCCGCGAACGCGAAGCCATGCTCGGCTCGGAGGTCATGCGCGCGCTCGAGCGCCACGTCATGCTGAGCACGCTCGACAACTGCTGGAAGGAACATCTGGCCAGCATGGACTACCTGCGCCAGGGCATCTATCTGCGCTCGTATGCGCAGAAGCAGCCCAAGCAGGAGTTCAAGCGCGAGTCCTTCGAGCTGTTCCAGTCCATGCTCGAGCGCATCAAGCTCGAGACCACGACCCTGCTCGCGCGCGTGCGCATCCGCAGCGAAGAGGAAGTGCAGCAGATCGAGGAAGCCCAGCGCCGTCAGCAGCAGCAATCGCCGCTGAACTTCGCCCACGCCGAAGCAAGCGGCTTCGCGAGCGAAGGCGAAGTGCTGGCGGCGACGGTCGCGGCGACTGCGCCGGCCGTAGCCCAGTTCAACCAGGGGCCGAAGGTCGGCCGCAACGATCCGTGCCCCTGCGGTTCGGGCAAGAAGTACAAGCAGTGCCACGGGCGGCTGGCCTGAGTGCGAAGACCTGAGGGAGTCGCCGCATGAACGCTGCGACGGCTCAGGCCGTGGCGGTGTCCGCCGCTGAGGCGGCGCCGGTCCACGTCGTCGCCGCGGCGCTGATCGACGCTGACGGTCGCGTGCTGCTCGCGCAACGGCCCGAAGGCAAGCACCTGGCCGGCTATTGGGAATTTCCGGGCGGCAAGGTAGAGCCCGGCGAGACGCCGCTGCAGGCGCTGCAGCGCGAACTGATCGAGGAAGTCGGCGTGCGCATCGGCGCGGCCGACCCGCTGATCCGCATTCCCTGGCGCTATGCGAGCAAGTTCATCCTGCTCGACGTCTATCGCGTGCTCGCCTTCGACGGTCAGCCGCACTCCTGCGAAGGCCAGGCGCTCAAATGGGTGCCGGCCGCGGCGCTGGATCCGGCCGAGATGCCGCCGGCCGATCACGCCGTCATCCATGCGCTGGCGCTGCCGCCGCACTACCTGATCACCGCCGAACCCGACGCCGACGACGCGGCGTTCCTGGCCCGGCTCGACGCGGCGCTGGAACGCGGCGTGCGGCTGGTGCAGCTGCGCGCGAAGCGCTGCGACGGCGACCGCCTGCGCCGCCTAGCGGGCGCCTGCCTCGCGCGCGTGCGCACGGCCGGCGGCCAGCTGCTGATCAATTCCCGCTGGGATCTCGTCGAGGAACTCGACCTCGACGGCGTCCACCTGACCGCCGCGCAGCTGTCCGGGTTCGCCGAGCGTCCGGTCGCCGCGCGGCGCTGGCTTGCCGCGTCCTGCCACGATGCGCGCGAGCTCGCGCTGGCCCAGGCGCTCGGCGTCGACTTCGCCGTGCTCGGCCCGGTCGCCGCGACCGCGAGCCATGCCGATCGCGAACCGCTGGGTTGGGATGCGTTCGCAGCCTTGTGCGGGGCGGCGACGGTGCCGGTCTATGCGCTCGGCGGCATGCGTCGCGACGATCTCGCGATGGCGCTCGCCGCCGGCGCGCAGGGCATCGCCGGAATTTCCGGTCTCGGTGGAGCCTGACGCGGCGTCGAGAAGACCGGCTCGTGTGCGTTTCTCGATCGAGCGGCGCCAGCCAAGCTCGCGCACGTTCTTCGGGCGCCGCGCGACCGGCGGCCGGGCTATCCCCGCCGGAATCGCTCCGGCAGGCCGGTTTTCAAACAGCCTGCCGAGCCGCCGCGAGTGCGAGAAAACGCCGATGCAGCACCGCGACCGCGTCGTCGAGCCGTTCTAGGCTGCCGCTGTTGTCGACGACGTCGGTCGCGATCGCGAGGCGCTGTTCGCGCGTCGCCTGCGCGGCGATCATCTTCAGCGCGAGCTCGCGCTCGATCGCGTCGCGCCGCTGCAGGCGCTCGAGCTGGACGTCCGGCGCGACGTCGACGATGAGCACGCGGTCGGCCCAGGCATAGGCCGGCCAGGTTTCCGCGAGCAGCGGAATCGCGAGCAGACAGTAGGCGTTGCGGTCCGCCGCGACCTGTTCGCGCAGGCGCTCGCGGATGCGCGGATGCACGATCGCTTCGAGCCGGCGGCGGGCGTCGTCGTCGCCGAACACGAGCCGGCGCATCGCCGCGCGGTCGAGGCTGCCGTCGGCCTGGAGCAGGCCGGCGCCGAACGCCGCGGCGATCTCGGCCAGCGCGGGCTGGCCCGGCTCGACCACCTCGCGGGCGGCCACGTCGGCGTCGTAGCAGACGATGCCGCGGCGCGCGAACGCGGCCGTGACCGCGGACTTGCCCGAGGCGATGCCGCCGCTGACCGCGACGACGAAATGTGCGTCGACGCCGCCGGAGGCCGCGCTCATCGCGTCAGCAGCAGACTCGAATACAGCTGCAGCAGCTGCTCGCCCCAGATGAACTGCACCCAGCCGGCGACCGCGATGAACGGGCCGAACGGGATCGGCGTCGAGCGGTCCTTGCCGCCCGTCGCGAGCAGGATGCTGCCGAGCACCGCGCCGACCAGCGACGACAGCAGGATGATCGGCAGCAGGCTCCTGGGACCCATCCACGCGCCGAGCGCGCCGAGCAGCTTGAAGTCGCCGTGGCCCATGCCTTCCTTGCCGGTCACGAGCTTGAAGGCCCAGTAGACGCTCCAGAGGCTCAGATAGCCGATGCTCGCGCCGAGTATCGCGTCGACCGGACTGACGAACAGCGGCTGCAGCGACAGCAGCATGCCGAGCCACAGCAGCGGCAGGGTCAGGTTGTCGGGCAGCAGCTGCGTGCGGAAGTCGATGCCCGACAGCGCGATCAGCAGATAGCTCAACGCCAGGCCGGCCGCGGCCTGCAGCGACAGGCCGAACTTCCAGACCACGACGACGCTGGCCACGGCGGTCAGCAGCTCGACGAGCGGGTACTGCGCCGAGATCGGCGCGCGGCAGTAGCGGCAGCGTCCGCGCAGGGCCAGCCAGCTCACGAGCGGGATATTGTCCAGCGGCGACAGCGTGTGCTTGCAGTGCGGACAGTGCGAGCTCTTGAACACGAGGTCCGGCGGCGCCGGCTCTGCCGGTGCGGTGATGTCGACGTCGAGGCCGAGCAGCTCGCGGCTCTGCGTGCGCCAGTCGTGCAGGAGCCGCGCCGGCAGACGCAGGATCACGACGTTGAGAAAGCTGCCGACCAGCAGGCCGAACAGGCCGGCCGCCAGATAGAGCGGCCAGCCTTCGCCGAGGTATTCGATCATCGCGGTCCGGTCAGCCGACGACGGCGGCGAGCTTGAAGATGGGCAGGTACATGCCGATCACCATGCCGCCGACCAGGGTGCCGATGATGACCATGATGAACGGTTCCAGCAGGCTGGACAGCGCGTCGACCGCGTTGTTGACCTCTTCTTCGTAGAACTCGGCGATCTTGAACAGCATCTTGTCGAGCGCGCCGGATTCCTCGCCGATCGCGACCATCTGCACGACCATGTTCGGGAACAGCTGCGCCTGGCGCATGGCCAGCTGCAGCTGATGGCCGATCGCGACGTCTTCGCGGATGCGCTTGACGGCGGCGTTGTAGACGGGGCTGCCGGTCGCGCCGGCGACGGAGTCGAGCGCTTCGACCAGCGGCACGCCGGCGCGGAACGTCACGCCGAGCGTGCGGGCGAAGCGCGCGATGGCCGACTGGTGCAGGATCTGGCCGACGACGGGCAGCTTGAGCACGCCGCGGGCGCAGAGATGGGCGAAGGACTTGGAGCGCTTGTAGAGGAAGATCAGGCCGCCGATCACGCCGGCCGTGATCAGCAGCATGGCCCACCAGTAGGAGGTCATGAAGCGCGACGCGGCGACGATCATCTGGGTGAACGCCGGCAGGTCGGCGCCGAAGCCCTTGAACACGCTCTCGAACTGCGGCACGACGAAGATCAGCAGGATGGCCGACACGATGATCGCGACCGCGAACACGATGGCCGGGTAGAACATCGCCTTCTTGATCTTGCCCTTCAGCGATTCGATGTTTTCCTTGTACGTCGCGACCGTGTCGAGCACGGTGTCGAGCACACCGGCCGATTCGCCGGCCTTGACCAGGTTGCAGAACAGCTCGTCGAACTGGATCGGGAACTTGCCCAGCGCTTCGTACAGGGTGGAGCCGCCCTCGATGTCGTTCTTGATCGAGGTCAGCATGTTCTTCATGCGCACGTTGTTCTGGCCGCTAGCGATGATGTCCAGGCCCTGCACGAGCGGCACGCCGGCCTGCATCATCACGGCGATCTGGCGGCTGAACACGGCGACGTCGCGCGCCTTGATCGCCTTGCCGGCCGCGCCGAACAGCGGTTTCGCCTTGGCCTTGACCGCCGTCGGGTTGATGCCCTGGCGGCGCAGCTCGGCCTTGACGAGGCTGATGTTCTTGGCCGAGTACTCGCCCTTCATGGCCTGGCCGCGCTTGTCCTTGCCGGACCAGACGAAGGTCTGCAGCTGACTGACTTCGGCACGGGCGCGGCCGCGTTGCGCGGAATCGGCGGCGGGCTTACGGGATACCGTTGCGGTGGCCATGGTTAGTCCTTGGTGACGCGGTTGATTTCGGCCAGGCTCGTGACGCCCTGCTTGACCTTGAGCATTGCGGACTCGCGCAGGTCGCGGATGCCGGCGGCGCGCGCCGCCTCGGCGATCTGGATCGCGTTGCCGCCCGCCAGGATGATCTTGGCGATGTCCTCGGCCAGCGGCATGACCTGGTAGACGCCGACGCGGCCCTTGTAACCCTCGTTGCAGCCGGAGCAGCCGGCCGCGTCGAACATCTGCAAGGTTGCGATCTCCTGCTCGGTGAAGCCTTCGGCGAGCAGCGCCGCCGGCGGCAGGATCAGCGGCTTCTTGCAGTCGTGCAGGCGCCGCGCGAGGCGCTGGGCGATGACCAGGGTGACCGACGAGGTGATGTTGAACGGCGCGATGCCCATGTTCATCAGGCGCGCGATCGTCTGCGGCGCGTCGTTCGTGTGCAGGGTCGACAGCACCATGTGGCCGGTCTGCGCGGCCTTGACCGCGATTTCCGCGGTCTCGAGGTCGCGGATCTCGCCGACCATGATGACGTCCGGGTCCTGGCGCAGGAACGAGCGCAGCGCCGCGGCGAAGGTCATGCCGCGCTTCTGGTTCTGCTGCACCTGGTTGATGCCCGGAACGCGGATTTCGACCGGATCCTCGACCGTCGAGATGTTGCGGCCTTCGGTGTTGAGGA
Organism: Tahibacter caeni; assembly: GCF_024609805.1. GTDB lineage: Bacteria > Pseudomonadota > Gammaproteobacteria > Xanthomonadales > Rhodanobacteraceae > Tahibacter > Tahibacter caeni. The sequence goes on from NZ_JANFVR010000002.1 coordinate 16,663, forward strand.
TGTTCAGCGCCGTGTACAGCGACACGGTCTTGCCCGAACCGGTCGGTCCGGTCACGAGCACCATGCCGTAGGGCTTCTCGATCGCGTCGAGGAACAGCTTCTTCTGGTCTTCCTCGTAGCCGAGCTTCTCGATGCCGAGCTTGGCCGCCGAGCCGTCGAGCACGCGCAGCACGACCTTTTCGCCGAACAGAGTAGGGCAGGTGCTGACGCGGAAGTCGATGGACTTGCCCTTGGACAGGTTGAGCTTGATGCGCCCGTCCTGCGGCACGCGGCGCTCGGCGATGTCGAGGCCCGACATGACCTTCAGGCGCGAGGAAATGCGCGGGGCGAGCTTGGGCGGCGGCGCGGCGACCTTGCGCAGCATGCCGTCCATGCGCAGACGCACGCGGTATTCGGTCTCGAACGGCTCGAAATGGATGTCCGATGCGCCGCGCTTGATTGCGTCGACGAGCACCTTGTTGACGAAGCGCACGATCGGCGTGTCGTCGTTGCCGGTCGCGTCGACGCCGCCGGCGTTCGCATCGCCGTCGTCGTCGCCGGCGTTGAGGTCCAGGCTCTCCAGCTCCTCGTCGCCTTCGCTCGCGATCGACGTGCTGCTCTGCGCCAGGGCCTGTTCGATGGCCCGCGCCAGACCCTGTTCGTCGAGGAGGATGGGTTCGACGCTGTGGTTGGACTGGAACTTGATCTCGTCGAGCGCGCGCAGGTTCGTCGGATCCGACAGGCCGACGAACAGGCGGTTGCCGCGCTTGAACAGCGGCAGCGCGCGATGCTTGGTGATGAGTTCTTCGCTGACCAGCTTGAGCGGCAGCTGGCCGAAATCGATCGCGCTGACGTCGTAGATCGGCACGCCGAATTCCGCGGACGAGGCCATCGCCACGACGCGGCTGTCGGCCATGCCGTTTTCGATGAGATACGTTGCGAGGGGAATCTTCTGCTTGCCCGAGGTCTCCACGGCGCGACGGGCATCGGATTCCGCGAGAGAACCTTCGGCGACGAGGCGTCGTGCGATGCCGCTCAGGCCGACGAGATTCGCCGGATTGATTTGCGTAGCCATAAGAATTCCACGTAAACCCTCGAAACTACGGCGGAATGTACTCCAGTTCCGTGCCGTTTTGAATCAGGCGGCGCAAAACTGTGACCGCCCTCAAGAACCGCCTCGGACCGGCCCCGGCAGGTCCCGGCGGGTAGCGAGCTTCGCGTATGATCCGGCCCAGGATCGAGGAAGCCCGTTGATGCCAATCAGTATCATCCTGCCCGCCAAGAACGAGGCGCCGGCACTGCGTCAGCTATTGCCCCGGCTGCGCCAGATGCGTCCGGATGACGAGATCATCGTCGTCGACGACGGTTCCACCGACGAAACCCGGCAGCTGTGCCGCGAGGCCGGCGTGCAATGCCTGTGCGGCCCCTATTCCATGGGCAACGGCGCGGCGATCAAGCGCGGGGCCCGCGCCGCCTCCGGCGACGTGCTGGTCTTCATGGACGCCGACGGCCAGCACGACCCGGCGCACATCGACCGGCTGCTCGCGCGGCTCGAGCAGGGCTACGACATGGCGGTCGGCGCGCGCGACTGGTCGGGCCAGGCCGGCGTCGGGCGCGGTCTTGCCAACACCCTCTACAACAACCTGGCCGGCTGGATGACCGGCCATGCGGTGCTCGATCTCACTTCGGGCTTCCGCGCGGTACGGGCGGAAAAATTCCGGGAATTCCTGCACCTGCTGCCGAACGGATTCTCGTACCCGACGACGATCACGATGGCATTCTTCCGCAGCGCCTACGCGATCGCCTACGAGCCCATCGCGGTCGGCAAGCGCACCGGCAAGAGCCACATCCGGCCGCTGCGCGACGGCATCCGCTTCCTGCTGATCATCTTCAAGATCGCGACCCTGTATTCGCCTCTGAAGCTCTTCCTGCCCGTCAGCATGGCGTTCTTCGGGCTCGGCTTCAGTTACTACGCCTATACCTTCTTCACGATGCATCGCTTCACGAACATGAGCGCGCTGCTGTTCAGCGCGGCCGTGATCGTCTTCCTGATCGGGCTCGTCTCCGAGCAAATCACTGCGCTCACCTATACTCGCAGCGACTGAGACCGTGGCCGGGGACGAGCACAGATGAAGGCTGTGATACTTGCGGGCGGCATGGGCACCCGTATTTCGGAAGAGACCCACCTGCGGCCGAAGCCCATGATCGAGATCGGCGGCAAGCCGATCCTGTGGCACATCATGAAGATCTATTCCGCGCACGGCGTGAACGACTTCGTGATCTGCTGCGGTTACAAGGGCTACGTGATCAAGGAGTACTTCGCGAACTACTTCCTGCACATGTCCGACGTCACGTTCGACATGGTCGCCAATCAGATGCAGGTGCACGAGCGCCATGCGGAGCCGTGGCGCGTGACGCTCGTCGACACGGGCGATGAAACCCTGACGGGCGGCCGCCTGCGTCGCGTCGCCGCCTACGTGCAGGACGAGAGCGCATTCTGCTTCACCTACGGCGACGGCGTGGCCGACGTCGACGTCCGGCGCCAGATCGAGTTTCACCACGCGCACGGCCGTATGGCCACGGTGACCGCCGTACAGCCGCCGGGCCGCTACGGCGCGCTGCAGCTCGACGGCGACCGTGTCGCCGGCTTCAGCGAGAAGCCGCGCGGCGACGGCGGTCTGATCAACGGCGGTTTCTTCGTGCTGTCGCCGCGCTGCATCGACCTGATCGACGGCGACGCGACGAGCTGGGAATGGGAGCCGCTGGCCGAGCTCGCGCGGCGCGATGAGCTGCGCGCGTTCGAGCATCACGGCTTCTGGCAACCCATGGACACCTTGCGCGAGAAGAACCTGCTCGAGGACCTCTGGCAGTCCGGACGCGCGCCGTGGCGGGTCTGGTGACGATGCCGGGCGGTTGGCAGGGCCGCGACGTACTCGTGACCGGCCACACCGGCTTCAAGGGCGGCTGGCTCTGTCTCTGGCTGCACCTGCTCGGCGCACGCGTGCACGGTTACGCGCTGGAGCCGCCGACCCGGCCGAATCTGTTCGATGCGTTCGATCTCGGCGGATTACTCGCGTCCGATACGCGCGCCGACCTGGCCGATCTCGCTGCGCTGCGCGACTGCCTCGTGCGGAGCCGTGCCTCGGTGGTGTTCCATCTCGCGGCGCAGTCCCTCGTGCGCGAAAGCTATGCCGCTCCGCTGCCGACGTTCGCGACGAACGTGATGGGCACGGCGCATCTGCTGCAGGCGGCGCGCGAAAGCGCGACCGTGCGCGCCGTCGTCGTGGCGACCACCGACAAGGTGTACGAGAACCACGAGACGGGTCGCGCGTTCCGCGAGGGCGACGCGCTCGGCGGCAACGATCCCTACAGCGCGAGCAAGGCCGCCTGCGAGATCGTGGCCGCGAGTTTCCGTGCGAGTTTCTTCGGCACGCCGGGCAGTCCGTGCCTGGCGACGGCCCGCGCCGGCAACGTGATCGGCGGCGGCGACTGGGCCGGCGACCGGCTCGTGCCGGACTGTCTGCGCGCGTTCGCGGCGGGCCGGCCGGTCCATCTGCGCTATCCGGGCGCCGTGCGCCCCTGGCAGCACGTGCTGGAACCGCTGGGCGGATACCTGCGCCTGGCCGGGGCGCTGTTGACCGAGGACGGGCCACGCTTCGCGCGTGCCTGGAATTTCGGACCCGCGGCGGCGGACGATGCCACGGTGCACACAGTCGCGCAGCGGCTCGCCGGGCTCTGGGGCGGCGCGGCAGCCGTCACCGTCGACGCCGCGGAGCATCCGCACGAAGCGGGACTGCTGCGTCTGGACAGCGGCGCCGCTGCGCGCGAGCTCGATTGGCGGCCGCGGTGGAGCCTAGAACAGGCGCTGGCGGCGACGGTGGCCTGGCATCAGGCCTGGCACGCCGGCAGCGACATGCGCGAAGTCGGCAGGGCCCAGCTGCGCGATTACGCGCCGGCGGGCGTGCCGTGAGCGCACGCTTCGAGATCACGGCCACGCCGCTGGCCGGCCTGACAGTGATCCGGCGCCGGCCGCTGGGCGACGCGCGCGGCTATTTCGAGCGCGTGTTTTGCGACAGCGAGCTCGCGGACTATTTTCCCGACGGGCGCATCGCGCAGATCAACCGCACATTGACGCGGCTGAGCGGCACCGTGCGCGGTCTGCACTACCAGCTGCCGCCGCAGGCCGAGGTCAAGCTGATCAGCTGCCTGCGGGGCCGGGTCTTCGACATTGCCGTGGACCTGCGTCGCGATTCTCCGACCTTCCTGCGCTGGCATGCGGAGATCCTCAGCGCCGACAACCACTGCAGCCTGCTCGTGCCGGCCGGTTTCGCGCACGGTTTCCAGACATTGGAGAACGACTGCGAACTGCTCTACCTGCATTCGGCGCCGCATGCGCCCGCCGCGGAGCGCGGCCTGCACGCGCTCGATCCGCGGGTGGGCATCGCCTGGCCCCAGCCGCCGGTCGGGCTGTCCGAGCGCGATGCGACCCGGCCGCTGCTGTCTTCGGATTTCGATGGGGTCGTTGCATGAAATGCCGTTTCTGCGCCGCGAATCTGGACCTGGTGTTTGCCGATCTCGGCAGCTCGCCGCCGTCCAACGCCTATCTCGATTCCGCGGCGCTTCGCGCGCCGGAACGCTGGTACCCGCTGCGCGTGCTCGTCTGTCGCGAGTGCTGGCTGGTGCAGACCGAGGACATGGCCGGAGCGGACGAACTGTTCTCGGCCGAGTACGCCTATTTCAGCGGCTTCTCGGCGAGCTGGCTCGCCCACTGCGAGCACTACGCGGAGCGTATGACCGAGCGTTTCGGACTGGACGCTTCCAGCCTGGTCGTGGAGATCGCCGCGAACGACGGCTCGCTGCTGCGCTATTTCCAGGCGCGCGGCATTCCGTGTTTCGGCGTCGAGCCGACGGCCAGCACCGCGGCCGCGGCCCGTGCCCTGGGCATTGCGATCGAGCAGGAGTTCTTCGGCGCCGAGTTCGCGCGGCGGCTGGCCGGGCAGGGCCGTTCGGCCGACCTGATGGCGGCCAACAACGTGCTTGCCCATGTGCCGGACATCAACGACTTCGTGCGCGGCTTCGCGCTGCTGCTCAAGCCCGGCGGTGTGGCGACGTTCGAGTTTCCGCATCTGCTGCGCCTCGTCGCCGGCAACCAGTTCGACACCATCTACCACGAGCATTTCTCGTATCTGTCGCTGACCGCGGTCGAGCGGCTGTTCGCGGCCAACGGGCTGCAGGTGTTCGACGTCGAGGAACTGCCGACCCACGGCGGCAGCCTCCGCGTCTATGTCCAGCGCAGCGACACCGCGCCGCGCCAGCGCACCGCGGCCGTCGATGAGCTGAGCGCGCGCGAACGCGATGCCGGAATGACCGATGCGGGGTTCTATGGTTCGTTCCAGCAGGCGGCCGAAAAGGTCAAGAACGATTTTCTCGCGTTCCTGATCGAGGCGCGGCGGCGCGGCGAGACGGTCGCTGCCTACGGTGCCGCGGCGAAGGGCAATACCCTGCTGAACTTCGCCGGCGTGCGGTCGGACCTGCTCGCGTTCGTCGTGGACCGCAATCCCGCCAAGCAGGGGAAATTCCTTCCCGGCAGCCGCATTCCCATCGTCACCGAGGACGAACTGCGGCGGCGGCAGCCCGACTATGTGGTGATCCTGCCCTGGAATCTCGCGCCGGAGCTGCAGATCCAGCTGGCCTATTGCCGCAGCTGGGGCGCGCGTTTCGTCACGGCGGTTCCGGCTCTCGCGCTGCAGTGATGCGCGTCGCCGTGACCGGTGCCAGCGGCTTCGTCGGCAAGGCCGCCGTCGCCGAGCTGCTGCGGCGCGGCGTCGAGGTCCTCGCCGTGTCCCGAAAGCCGCCCGAAGGCACGCTCCCGCGCGGCTTGTCCTATTGCGTGCTCGACATCGCTGCGCCGCCGCCGCGGCTGTTCGATCGGCTGGGGCGGCCGGACGTTCTTCTGCACCTGGCCTGGGACGGCCTGCCGAACTATCGCGCCGAGCGTCACGTCGCCGAAGAACTGCCGCGACAGCTGGCGTTCCTGCGGCGCTGCGCCGGCGAGGGGCTGCAGCGCCTCGTCGTTTCCGGCACCTGCCTCGAATACGGCCTGCAGGAGGGCTGCCTCGCCGAGAATCTGCCGGCGCAGCCGACGACGGCGTATGCGCTGGCGAAGGACCACCTGCGCATCGCACTGGATGCGCTCGCCCGCGAAACCTCGCTGCGCACGAGCTGGCTGCGTCTGTTCTACCTCTACGGCGAAGGCCAGGCGTCGACGTCGCTGTATTCGCAGCTGCGTGCCGCCGTCGCGCGCGGCGATGCGCGCTTTGCGATGTCCCCGGGCGACCAGCGACGAGACTTCCAGCCGCTGACGGCGGCGGCGGCGCAGATTGCGGCGGTCGCGCTCCATGCCTCGGCGGAAGGCGTCGTCAACATCTGCAGCGGCCGGCCGACCGCGGTCGTCGACCTCGTGCGGCAATGGCTGCAGGAATGGGGCGCGCGGATCGAACTCGACTGCGGTGTGTATGATTATCCCGATTACGAGCCGCGTGAGTTCTGGGGAGACCGGCGCCGGCTAGACACCCTGCTGGGGACGGCATGAGCGCGCGCGAACTGATCCGCATCGAACAACTTCCCGTATACCAGAACAAGATGTTCGACACCGTCGCCGCCGCGCTGGCCTGCCCGCGCGGCGACGTCGTGCTGGTGCAGGATCCGGCCAGCGGCCTCGTAGCCAATGCGGCCTTTGACCCCGACCTGCTGCAGTACGACGACAGCTATCAGAACGAGCAGGGCCATTCGGCCGTGTTCCGCAGTCATCTCGACGAGGTCCTCGGCGTGCTGGCGCGGCATTTCCGCGGCGCCCGCGTGCTGGAAATCGGCTGCGGCAAGGGAGATTTCGTCGACAGCCTGCGTCATGCGGGCTACGACGCGCGCGGCGTGGATCCCGCCTACGAAGGCGATTCACCGTACATCGTCAAGGCGCATTTCGCGCCGGCGCTCGGCCTGACCGGCGACGCCGTCGTCATGCGCCACGTGCTCGAGCACATTCCGGCTCCGCGGGATTTTCTCGAGACCGTGCGCGAGGCCAACGGCGGCCGCGGCCTGATCTACATCGAAGTGCCCTGTTTCGACTGGATACTCGAGCGCCGGGCCTGGTTCGACGTGTTCTATGAACATGTGAACTATTTCAGGATCGAGGATTTCCGCCGCCTGTTCGGCCGCGTCGTGGAGGCCGGTCATGTCTTCGGCGGGCAGTACATCTACGTCGTGGCCGATCTCGCGAGCCTGCGCGATCCGGCTTCCGCGGAGCTCCCGGTGCCGGCCGCGCTGGCTCCCCCGCAGGATTTCCGGGGCAGCGTCGAACGATGTCTCGCCCGCCTGCGGCCGGGTCAGCGCGCGGTCTGGGGCGCGGCGGCCAAGGGTGTCATGTTCTCGCATCATCTGCGCCTGCGCGGCGAGTATCTGGACTTCGCGATCGACATCAACCCTGCCAAGCAGGGCCGCTTCCTCGCGGTCAGCGCGCTGCCGGTGCTCGCTCCGTCGGCGGCGCTCGCGCAGTTGCAGCCGGGCGCCAACATCATCGTGATGAACTCCAATTATCTCGACGAGATCCAGCGTGCGGCCGGTCCCCATTTCAACTATGTAGCATTGGATCAGACATGAGCGATTTTCCCGCAGAGTCACGCCGGCGCATCGAGGCGATACGCGGCAATGCCGCGCTGCAGTCCAAGGCGCAGGCTCTGATGCAGAGCTCGATCGAAGCGAGCTATTCCTACAATTTCTTCTGGCAGGGCCGGCCGATCATCCAGTATCCCCAGGATATGGTCGCGCTGCAGGAACTGGTCTGGAACGTGCGCCCCGACCTGATCGTCGAGACCGGCATCGCTCACGGCGGCTCGCTGATCCTCAGCGCCTCGCTGCTCGCGCTGCTGGACTACTGCGATGCCGCACAGAGCGGCGAACTGCTCGACCCGCGCCAGCCCAGACGCAGCGTGCTCGGCGTCGACATCGACATACGCGCGCACAACCGCAGCGCGATCGAGGCGCATCCGCTCGCCGGCCGCATCCGCATGCTGCAGGGTTCGTCGACGGATCAGGCCATCGTCAGCCAGGTCGCCGCCGCCGCCGCCGGCAAGCGCGTGCTGGTCTGCCTCGACTCCAATCACACGCACGAACACGTGCTCGCCGAACTCGAGGCCTATGCCCCGCTGGTGTCGCCGGGAAGCTATTGCGTCGTGTTCGACAGCATCGTGGAGGATCTGCCCGCAGACGCCTATCCGGAGCGTCCCTGGAGCGTCGGCGACAATCCGAAGACGGCGCTGCACGAATACCTGCGCCGGCTGGAAAGCGAAGGTCGCCGCGCGGCCGACGGCGCACCGCTGCGCCTGGAGATCGACCGCGAGATCGAAGGCAAGCTGCTGCTGACCGTCGCGCCCGACGGCTACCTGCGCCGGGTCTGAGCGCTTCAGCCGTCCTGCGCGTCGCGGCGGCGCAGCGCGCGCACGGTCAGATAGAGCGCATAGGCGAGCAGGTCGGCGCCGAGCACGGCCGCGCGGAAGCCCGCGGCCAGCACGACCGTGTCGACGAACGGCGTTCCGGCGCCGTCGCGCAGCAGCGCCGCGATCGACACTTCGAACACGCCGAGTCCCTGCGGCGCGAGCACCATCGCGAAGCCGGCCGCCCAGGACAGCAGATAGGCGGCCGCGACCACCGGCAGGGAAGGCGCGTCAGCCGGCAGCGGAAAGGCGTTCCAATAGCCGCAGAACGCGAGCGCGGCCGTGATCCAGAACCCGAGCATGACCGCGGCTGCGCGGGCGTAGGTCGCCCAGGTCGGCGGCGCGCCGGAGGACAACAGCCGGTGGCGCAGCACGAACGGAATTCCGGCCAGCAGCACCAGGCCCAGCGCGAGTGCCGCGCCGGCGGCGGCTCCGCCGCGGCCGAACAGCAGCAGGCCGCCGCCGCCGAGCGCAGCGGCCAGCGCGACCGGCAAGGCGTTCTCGATCGCGACGAGAACGGTGAGCTGCGCACGCGTCGCTCCGGCCGCGCTGTAGTCGGCCACCCGCGACACGGTGTGCCAGATGCCGCCCGGCAGGTAGCGTGCGGGCAGCCGGCTCGCATGAATGGCCAGCGCCTTGCGATAGCTCAGGTGCACGCCGCCGGCGCCGAGCACGACCCAGGCCAGGGCCGGCGCGATCAGATGCGAAACCGCCCACAGCAGCGTCGCGGCGATGAAGAACGGCCATTGCGCCTGGCGCAAGGTGTCCTCGACGATGCCGCGCGCGCTCCACGCGGCGGCCAGCAGGAACAGCGCGGCGAGCGGCGTGAACACCGCGCGCAGCGGGCGCAGCATCCGGCGCAAGGTGTCGGTCGACATCATCCGGCGCCGGGCCGGCGCCGCCCGACCAGATAGCGCAGCGCGAGACTCGGCGCCAAGGTCGCCAATGTCGCGATCTTGTCGGCCGCGCCCAGCGGCGAACGCAGCACGACGCCGCAGAGCGCCAGCGGCAGACGTACCAGCGGAAAGAGCTTGGACAGGCGCGAACGGCTGATGCCGGATTCCGCGCTCGCGTAGCGCCGGATCTTGTCGTCGTGGTGGGTTTCGTCGCGGATCTCGCGCCGCGACCAGACCGCCGCCGGCGCGTGCAGGAAATCGCCGTGCAGCACGAGTTCCGACAGCAACACGAGGTCGCCGCCGACGAGATTCGGCAGCGGACGGCAGGCACGCAGTCGGCTCAGCCGCATCACGCCCATGATCGGATGCATGTTGCCCCAGAGCACGGTGAAGAAGCGTCCTGCCGCGGCCATGCCGCGCGTGTCGCTCCAGCCCGACTCGCGCGGCAGCGGCGCGCCGTCGGGACCTATCCAGCGGGAACTGCCGAACGCGAGGCTAGCCTGCGGATGCGTCTGCAGCAGCGCCACGCATTCGCGCACGAAATTGGCGGTCCAGAGATCGTGACCGCCGGCCCACAGGAAATAGTCTCCGCGCGCGAGGTCGGCGGCGCGGCGGAAATTGGCGATGACGCCGATGTTCGTCGCGGAGCGCTCATAGCGCAGGCGCGGATCTTCCGCGGCATGGCGCCGCACGATCTCGCCGGTGGCATCGGTGGATGCGTTGTCGCAGACGATGATTTCGAGGTTGGGCCAGTCGATGGCGCGCAGCGAGCGCAGCGCTTCGTCGATGAAGCGTTCCTCGTTGTAGATCGGCAGCCCTATGCTGACCAGCGCAGGCGATGCGGTTGCGTTCAAGCGATTGCTCCTGTCGGTGCGGCTGCGCTCATTGTGGCGGCGAGTCTTCCGCGCGGCGCGCCTCGAGGCGCTGCACGAGCAGGTCGGCCTTTCCGCGATACTGGTCGAACCGCCCGAGGCGACGCAGCGCGTCGATCTGCCGTTGCGCCTCGCCGTAGCGGCCGAGCGCTATCAGCAGGCGGGCGAAATTCTCGCGATGCTGAGGCTCGCGCGGCGCCAGCTCGATGGCTTCCTGCATCAGGCCCAGGGCGAGCGTAGCGTCGTTAAGCTCGTTGAGCACGTAGTTGGCGTAGACGCTCAGCAGGTTCGCTTGCGGTCCGTGGCTCAGCGCCGTCGCGAACACGGCGACCATCTCCGCGGGTGGCAGCTCGCAGACGTTTTCGACCGCGCAGTCGGTCAGCGCGCCGAGGGCGGCGACGTCCTGAGGGCCGGCGGCGCGGCGCTCGAGCTTGGCGCGCATCTGCTGCCACCACTGCGGATCGACCGGCCGTTTCTCGCGCATAGCGAAGATGATCGACCCCTGTTCGGCCAGGATGCTGCCGCCGGGAGCCGCGCGCGCGCGTTCCAGCGCATCGAGCACGCGCTCGGCCGATATCGTTTCCGGCGCGCGCATCCGCACGGCCATCAGCGCATAGGCCAGCGCGAACTGCGCCCGCGGCGACTGCGGATGTTTGGCGGCTTCGCTGACGGCGAAGCGCAGCGGATCGCTCCACTCGCGCGCGCGCATGTGGGTGACCGCCGCGCCGAACACGAGCAGGACCAGCGCCAGCCCGACGCCCGCGCGCCGTGCCGTTCGGCCGGACGGGGCGATCAGCAGCAGATCGGCGAGAACGAGGAGCGCGCCCAGCGACGCAAAATAATTGCGGTGCTCGAACATGAGCTCGAGCGGGATCACGGTCGCCGTGATCAGCTGCGCGCCGAGAAACCATTGCAGGCCGAGCGCCGTCAGCGGCCGGCGCCGGATCAGCGCCAGGGATGCGGCGGCCAGCGCGCCGATGCCGATCACGGCCGGCAACGTCGCCGGCGGCTGCAGCAGGCCGCGCGAGATGGGGTAGTCGTCGTGATAGAGGCTCAGTTGCGACGGTTCCGGCACGACGGTCCAGCGCAGATAGTCGAGCACGATGCGTGCTTCGCTGAGCAGCCGTTCGGTCAGCGTGAAATCGCGTGTCGCCCAGACCGAGGGGTTCAGCATCTTCGGCAACAGCCAGAACGCGCCGGCGACGGCGGGTATCACCAGCAATGCGACGAACACGGCGGCGATGCGCCGGTCGATGCGGCCATCGGCGCGACGCAGACCGAACAGCACGAGATCGGCGCTGGCGGCATACAGCGGCAGCAGCGCCGCCGACTCTTTCGCGAGCAATCCCGCTGCTGCGCCGCCGGCCAGGGCGAACACGGGCAGCGCGATGCCGCCGCGGCCCGCGCGCAGGCGTTGGCGCCCGATCAGATAGAGCAGCAGTCCGCCGAACACGAACAGGTGGCAGAGGCTCTCCATGCGCTGCACGACGAACAGGACAGCCATGACGTTGATCGGCGCCAGTCCCCAGGCCGCCGCGGTCCACAGGGCCGGCAGCCGCGCATCCTGCTGCGGTGCGAGCAGGCCGATCACGCGACGGACGATCGCGAAGACCAGCACCGTGTTGAGCAGATGCAGCAGCAGGTTGCCGGCCTTCATCCACCACGGATCCAGGCCGAACAGGACGTGGTTGGCGGCGAAGGTCAGCATGGTGAGCGGACGCTGCAGGTCGCTCGCCGGCGACGAAAACGCGGCGGCCGACCAGTCGGCCCAGTTCAGCGTCGTGACGTGCAGCGTCACGTTATTGACGATGTTGGGAAAATCGTCGAAGGCATAGCCGCCGGCCAGGCCGGGCAGATAGATCAGCACGATCAGCACGAGCAGCGCCGGCACGAGCGCCCGGGACGGATTCGGTGCTGCGACGGATGGCCGGGCAGGTGCGTTGTCGAAAGAGTCTGCCGGCATCAGAAGGGCATGTTCACGGTTTGGCTTCTGGCGCCGCGGCGTCGAGATCGCTCTGCAGCACGCCGCGCAGATGATCCAGTTCGTTGCACCAATAGCCCTGCTTGACCAGCAGCCAGTTGTGCACGGTCACCATCGAATAGCCGTTCCAGATCCAGTCCGGCGATTTCATCAGTGCGTCGGCGCGGTCGAGGTGGCGCAGTCCCTGGGCCGGAAAGCCATTCTGGCCGAGTTCCGCCGCCTGGGCCATGGCCGCATGCGGGCCGGGCTTGGCGTCGAGCGCCGCGTTGAACTCGGTCAGCGCGAGGTCGCCGTCGCGGCGGATCAGCGCGATGCGGGCGCGCAGATAGTGCAGGTCCTGGCGTCGTCCGGCGCTCGCCATGCCGCGCGGATTCGACTCCGCCGCCGCGAGCAGCCGTTCCATGACGGACAGGTCGAGTCCCGGGCAGGCGCCGCTCGCGGCGAACGCCAGGCTCGGCTCGAACCATTCGAACCCCATGCGACCGACATCGCGCGCTTCGCGCAGCGACCGTTCGGCCCGGTCCAGATCCTCGGCGCCGACGCCGCCGAGCCGGCACCGGGCGCCGATCAGGTTCAACGACAGTTGCAGATCGTCGGGTTGCCGCTGCAGCGCGCGCTGCAGTCGCCGTGCCGCCGCCGCCGGATCGCCGCGCGCGATCTCGATCTGCGCCGCGTTGGCTTGTGCGCGGGCCGAATCCGGATTGCGGTAGGCCCAGAGCAAACCCTGGTCCTCGACGTTGCCCCAGGGTGCGGCGCCGAGTCGGGTCAGCATCGTGAGGCCGAGCGGCAGCACTACCGCCAACAGGCGGCGGACGAACCGCACCGAAACCGCCGGCGAGCAAAGCCACAGCGCGAGCGGCCAGAACATCGGCAGCGTCGGCACGTAGTTGCGGTGTTCGAAATACATCTCCAGCGGCACGACCGTGGATTCGATCAGATGGCCGGCGAAGAAAAACAGCACGGCCAGCGCCCAGGTCGGCTGCCGGCGCCGCAGCAGCCAGGCGCCGACGAGCAGCGCGAGCAGCACCAACGCACTGAACAGAGTGCTCGCCGGATCGAGCCAGCCGCGGGATATGCGCAGCGAGTCGTTGAACAGACCGACCGAATAGGGATGCGGCAGCCAGAGCTGCTGCAGATAGTCGAGCAGCACGCGGTTCTGCGTCAGCAGACGCTCGCCGAGCGTCCAGGATCGATAGGGGAGGCCGTGGCTCAGCCCTGTGTAAGCGTTGGCGCCCAGCCACAGCAGGACGGCGAGGGTGGGCAGGCCGAGAACGATCCATTGCCAGCGCCGCCAGCGCAGGGCTTGCGCCGGCGCCAGCGGTTCGGCGCGCGCGAGCAGGATGCGTTCGACCAGCCAGGCCAGCAGCGGCAGCAGCGCGCCGTTGCCCTTGCTCAGGGTGGCCAGCACGGTCATTGCGCCTATCCAGGCGGTCGCTTCGGTCAGCGCATGCGCCGCGCCGTGCGCGAGCTTCGTGCGCGCGTGCACGAAGCCGATCAGGCCGATCAGCATGAAGGTCGCCGGCAGCATGGCTTCGCGCTGCACGACGTAGAGCGTCGTGGAAACCATCAGCGGATGCAGCAGCCACAGCGCTGCGGCCAGCACGGCGGCCGTATCGGCGGCGGCGCGGCCCTGCATGTCGGCACCGCGCAGGCGGCGGCCCAGCTGGGTCAGGAACACGGCGAGCAGTACCGCGTTGCCCAGGTGCAGCAGCACGTTCGTGCGCTTGAACGGGTAGGGATCGGCAGGCCAGTTCTGCGCGTCGAGCAGGAAACTCAGCAGCGCGACCGGGCGCCCGGTGGTGTCGGCCGAACCGCTGGTGATGTAGCGCCAGAACGTCGGCGCGTCGTCGACGCGGCCATACGTGCCCAGCGCCGTCAGGTTGATGTAGTCGTCGAACAGGAAACCGCCGCCGAGCCCGGGCATATAGGCCCACCAGCCGAGCAGCAGCGCAGCGAGCAGCAGCAATACGGCGCGGTAGTGGCGTGGCGGCATCGTAAGAAAGAAAACGGGCGGGAAAAAAAAGGGCCGCGGATGCGGCCCTTTCTTGACGACCCTGGGTCCGGATTACGGACGGCAGATGGTCGGCAGGTACTTCGGATCGACGGTCGTGCCGGCGGCAGGCTTGCAGTTCCACTTCACCGAGCCCGTCGCGGTCACGGCCGAATAGGCCAGGACGGCGTTGTTGATCTTGGCGTTGGCCTCGTGCGGAGCGCCCGAGGAATACGTCGCCAGGATCTTGCCGTTGGCGGCATTCAGCGAGATGACGTACTTGCCGACGATCGAGGTCGGCTGCGCCAGGCCGACCGAGGTGTTGCTGATCGCGAAGCGGCCGGTGTTGCTGTAGAACTCCGCCACGGCGGTCTTGGCGCCGTCGGACAGAACCGCACCTTCGGACACCTGCGAACGGATCAGGTAGTCCTGATAGGCCGGCAGGGCGATCGCGGCGAGGATGGCAATGATCGCGACGACGATCATCAGTTCGATAAGGGTAAAGCCCTTGCTCTTAATCACGTTCATGAGTGTTTCCTTCAGAGTGGAGGTACGTCAGTTAGCTAACTTCGTGTCGCCCTTGAAACGAACCGTGGCGGCGCTCGGTATCGGCATCCTTGGCCTCAGGCCAAGTTCCCCATCGATCCGCGTGCTGTTCAGCATATTCCGTGCCATTGCGTTTAACAACGGCGGTCAGCTGGGAACTTGTCGGCGTATTTGAGAACTCAGTCACGCGACGGAGAGCGAATTGCCCGGGTCTGTAACGTCTTGTTTCCGGTATTGACGGCAGATGTGTCGCTCAGCGGCACTTACTGACACCGATGGCGAGCCAAAAGCGGCAGCTGCGGCGGCGACGGGGCTTTCCGTGTCCCCTATAGCAAGAACGGTGCCTGAGGCACCGCTTCTTGAGAAACGTAGGAGATTGTGCTGATCAGCGCCGGCACGACGTCGGCAGGTAGCGTTTTTCTATCGTCGTGCTCAGGCAGCGCCAGTCCACGCTGCCGGCTGACGTCACTGGCGACAGCCGCAGCACGCGGCCGACGATGGCGGTATTGGCCTGATTGCCGAACGTCACGTCGATGCCGGTGACATTGATCGTGACCGAAGTAACGTAGCTGCCGGTGATGCTGGTCGGCTGCGCGATTCCAGCCGAGAGGTTGCTCGGCGGCAGGCGTCCGCGATTGGAGATGAAATCCCATACCGATGCTTTCGCGCCGGTGCTCAGGCTCAACCCTTCGGCGACCTGCGAGCGGACAAGATAGTCCTGGTAGGCGGGCAGTGCGATTGCGGCCAGGATGGCGATGATCGCGACGACGATCATCAGTTCGATCAGGGTGAATCCGGTCTGTCTGGCGCGGCGCATGGTTGCGTCCTCGGGCGGTCCGAGGGGGCTAGAGCACCAACCGTGCCAATGCATACGGCGCTCCCCTGTCAGCCGCCCGGCGAGCGAAAACCGCCGACGACCGGAACATCGGCGCAGGACGGTCGGATGCGCGCACGGTCGTGTTGGTTTCCCGTTATTCTGCGCGCTTAATGCGGACGGGAACAGACTAATGAGTGGAAGCAGGGGCGTGTCGCGCTGGCTGGTGACCGGGGCGTTGACGGTGTTCGCGCTGTCCGGTGCGGCCGGGCTGATCTACCAGGCGATCTGGTCGCAGTACCTGGGCCTGTTTCTCGGACACGCCGCCTACGCACAGAGCCTGGTCCTCGCGATCTTCATGGGCGGCATGGCGCTCGGTGCCTGGTGGGTCAGTCGCCACGGCACCGGCTGGCGCAACCTGCTGCGCGCCTACGGTCACGTCGAGCTGGTCATCGGCATCGCGGCCCTGCTGTTCCATCACGAGTTCCTCGGCGTCACCGACCTGGCCTACTCGCACGTTTTCCCGGCGCTCAGCGCCGGCTGGCTGACCACCGCGTTCAAATGGATCAGCGCCGTCGTGCTGATCCTGCCCCAATCCATTCTGCTGGGCATGACGTTCCCGCTGATGAGCAACGGCGTCATGCGCGCCTCGTCGGCCGGCGGCGGCTCCATTCTCGGCGGCCTCTACTTCAGCAACAGCATGGGCGCGGCGATCGGCGCGCTGGTCGCGACCTTCGTGCTGCTGCCGTGGATCGGCCTCCCCGGCGCGATGCGGATCGGCGCGGCGCTGAACATCGTCGTTGCGCTGCTGGCCTATCTGCTCGCCGCGGCGGCGCCCGGCGCCGTGCCGGCAGCGTCGTCCGCCGGCAACACGGCGACAGTCACGTCGGTGTCGCGCGTGCTGCTGGCCGCCGCCTTCATCACCGGCGCGAGCTCCTTCGTCTACGAGATCGGCTGGGTGCGCATGCTGAGCCTCGCGCTGGGCTCCACCGTGCACGCGTTTGAACTGATGCTCGCCGCGTTCATCGGCGGCCTGGCGTTCGGCGGCTGGTGGATCCGCAAGCGCATCGACGGCTATGCGGATGCGATGAAGGTCGGCGGCTACGTGCAGCTGCTGATGGGACTCGCGGCGCTGGCCAGCCTGCTGCTCTACGACCGCTCGTTCGACTGGGTCGCCTGGTTCATGCAGGCGCTGGCGCGCACCGAGCCGGCCTATGTCGCCTACAACGTCGTCAGCGCCGCTGTCGCCGTCGCGATCATGGCGCCGGCCGCGTTCTTTGCCGGCATGACCTTGCCTCTGTTCACCCTCGCGCTGCTGCGCAGCGGCACCGGCGAGGCGGCGGTGGGCCGCATTTATGCGGCCAATACCATCGGCGCGATCGTCGGCGTGTTCTGCGCCGTGCATCTGCTGATTCCGGGTCTCGGGCTCAAGCTTGCGATGATCATCGCGGCGCTGGCCGACCTCGTGCTCGGTGCCTACCTGCTGCGCGCCGCGCCGAGCGCCCAGGAGCAGCGCGGCCCGTATCTCGCCGCGCTGGTCGTCATCGCGGTTTCCACGGCCGTCACCCTGCTCGGCGCGCGTTTCGATCCGCTGGCCATGTCCGCGGGCGTCTACCGCACCGGCAATGCACGTCTCATGAACGAAGATCAGAAGATCGTGTTCTACCGCGACGGCAAGACCGCGAGCATCGGCGTGCGCGAGACGCGCATGGGGCGCCGCACGATCGCGACCAACGGCAAGCCCGACGCCGCGATCAACATGAAGCCCGGCACCGAGGCCAGCGTTGACGAGTTCACGATGATCACGGCGGCGCTGCTGCCGCTGTCGCTGCATCCGGCACCGCAGGATGTGGCCAACATCGGCTTCGGCTCGGGCCTGACCACGCATACGGTGCTGACGGATCCGCGCGTGCAGCGTGTCGACACGATCGAGATCGAGCCGGCGATGATCGAAGGTGCGAAGATGTTCCGTCCGGCGGTGGAACACGCCTATACCGACCCGCGTTCGCACCTGCACATCGAGGACGCGCGCAGCTATTTCACGGCGCACAAGTCCAAGTACGACGTGATCATCTCGGAGCCCTCGAACCCCTGGGTCTCCGGCGTCGCGAGCCTGTTCAGCCGCGAGTTCTACCGCTTCGTTCCGCGCCACCTCAAGCCCAGGGGCCTGTTCGTGCAGTGGATACAGCTGTACGAAATCAACGACGAACTGGTATCCACCGTCATCAACGCGCTCAGCGAGACCTTCGTCGACTACCGCGTCTACATGGCCAATTTCGGCGACATGATGATCGTCGCCAGCGCCGACGGGCCGATCGGCGACATCGACATGAGCCGCATCGACGGCGAGGAACTGAATCTGGTCCGCAGCCGCGTTTCCCTGGACAAGCCGTCCGACCTGGGCTTCCATGCCGTCGGCGGCCGCAGCGGCATCGCGCCGCTGATCGAGGCGATCGGCGACCGCGCCAACTCCGACTTCTATCCGATCCTCTCGCTGGAGGCGCCGCGCACGCGCTTCCGCTCGACGATGGCGACGACGCTGGTCGGCCTGCCGACCGCGGATCTGCCGTTCGTCGAGCTGCTCAACGGCGTTGCGCTGCCGGACGGCGAGCTTTCGCCGAATCCGGCCTATCCGCGCGTCATGTATCGCACCATGGCGCTGCGTATCGTGCAGTCGCGCGGCGGCGCCGACGCGCCGGGCCTGGGGCTGGACTTGAGCCAGAAACTCGGCTTCGTGCGCGAGCGCGTCGGGCGCTGCCGCGACGGCACCGACACGGCCAGCCAGCTCCAGGCGCTGCACGACCTCGCCGCCGAGACCGTGCCGTACCTGAAGCCCGGTGAGATGCGCGGTCTCTGGATCGACCGCGACTGGGGCCGCTGCGAGCAGATGGCGCCGGCCGTCGCCGGGCTGCTCGACCTGATCGCGGCCCAGGCCGCGCGCGACCATAGCCAGACACTGGCGAAGGCCGACCGGCTGCTCGAGGAACACCGCGCCGAGCTGCCGGACCCGGTCGCCGACTACGTGCTGCGCGCGGGCATGCTCGGCGGCGTCGCGGCCAAGGACTATGCGGCCGTGCTGCGTCTGGCCGAGACCTATCGCGACTCCGTGCACAGCACGCCGGTCACGCTGCTGCACCGCGGCTGGATGGTCAACATCGCGCGTGCGGGACAGGGCGGCCAGAAGGCCGCCGCGGCTCCCTGAGGTTCCGGGCCGGCGCGCGCCGGCCCGAGGGGCCGTCATCGGCGCCGTCAGCGTATCGTCCTTGCGCCGGCAGGCTCTGCCGGCGCTTGCGACGGCGTCGCCGGCGTTCCGGAAACCTGCTCGGTCTCCGCGCGACTCGCCTCGATGGTTTCACCGGCGGCGTTGTGTCAGCCGGCGCTTTCGATGAGCCGATCCGGAACCGGATGAGCGGGACCATGCATGACGTGCGCGCTTTCGATCCGCGGATGCGCATCCGCGGCGCTCACCAGACCGCGTCGACGTCCAGCGGATCCAGCACCTGGCCGGTGGCCTTGTCCATGAGCATGACGATGTCTTTCCGGCGCGCCGCCAGCGGAAGCCAGACGACGTCGGCGGCGTTGCGGCGTTGCGCCTGCAGCCAGGCGTCGACCGTCGGCCTGGCGGCCGGATTCTTCGCGAGCAGCGTATCCAGCGGCCGCGCCCGCTCGCGCAGCGCGGCGACATTGGCGGCGTAGTCGCGGTAGTAGCGCGGCAGCCGGTGCAGGTCCAGTCCGGCCAGCGCGAGGCTCTGCACGTGGTCGTATTCCTTGGCGTCGGTCGGCACGCTGACCGACGCCAGGCGCGGCCCGGACCAGGAGCGCTCGCCGAAGCCCGCCTCTTTGCCGGCGGCGAGGTCGGCGTCGGTGATCTCGTTGGCCGCGACGAGCTCGAAGCGGTCGACCGCCGCGACGACGAACACGGGGCGCGACGCCGCCATCGCGTGCAATCCGTAGGCCAGTGCCGCCAGTTGCAGCCCGGCGATCACGCACAGGTCGGACGTGAGTCCCTTCTTGCCGGGCTTGAAGACGATCAGGGTCAACAGCGGTCCGATGACCACGTCCACGCCGATCAGCAGCAGCGCGAGCCGCTCGGCGCCGGCGGCGGCGAAATACGGCGGCGGATACCAGAGGCCGAACAGCAGCATCAGCGCGGCGGCGCCGATGGCCGCACTGATACCCAGGTGCAGCAGCACGGCCTTGCGGCGGGTCATGGAAGGACGAAGGGCAGAGGACGACGCTGGAGCGGAAAAGGCCGGGGTCGCAGTGCTCATGTCGGCGGCGCGGGCAGGATCAGTCGATCGACAGTTTCTTGAGCTTGTAGCGCAGCGCGCGGAACGTGATGCCGAGCTTCTTGGCCGCTGCGGTCTTGTTGTAGCGCGTCTCGACCAGCGCCTTCATGATCGTTTCGCGCTCGATGTTGCTGATGAAATCGTCCAGTCCCTGCGGCTGGCCGTCGTCGTCCATGTCGTCGACGGCGAGGTTGCCGGCCGGTATCGGTGCCGCGGCCGGCGCGGGCATGCCTTCGGGCGCCGGGCGCGTATGCAGCTGTTGCACCAGCTGCAGATCGTCGACCTCGATGATGTTGTGCTCGCAGAGCGCGACGGCGCGCTCGAGCACGTTCTCGAGCTCGCGCACGTTGCCGGGGAAGTTGTAGGACAGCAGCGCCGCGAGCGCTTCGGGCTTGAGCCGCGCGGGACTGCTGCCGTGGTCGCGCGCGAGGCGTTCGAGCACGCGGCCGGCGAGCTTCGGAATGTCTTCCTTGCGCTCGCGCAGCGGCGGCACGCGCAGCTCGATCACGTTGATGCGGTAGAACAGGTCCTGGCGGAACTGGCCGAGCTCGACGAGCCGGGCCAGGTTCTTGTGGGTCGCCGACAGGATGCGCACGTCGATCGCGACTTCGCTGCGCCCGCCGATCGGACGCACCGATTTCTCCTGGATCACGCGCAGCAGCTTGACCTGCATGTGCAGCGGCAGCTCGGCGACCTCGTCGAGGAACAGGGTGCCGCCGTGCGCCGCCTGGAACAGGCCGTCCTTGTCCGCGTGCGCGCCGGTGAAGCTGCCCTTCTTGTGGCCGAAGAATTCGCTCTCCATGAGCTCGGACGGGATCGCGCCGCAGTTGACCGGCACGAACGCGCCGCCGGCCCGTGGGCCCAGCTCGTGGATCTGGCGCGCGACGAGCTCCTTGCCGACGCCGGACTCGCCGCTGATGTAGACCGGCGCCTGGCTGCGCGCGAGCTTGGCGATCGTCGCGCGCACGTGCTCCATGGCCGGCGAATCGCCGATCAGCTTGCTTTCGGTCGCGCTGGCGCCGGCGCGGCGCTCCTCGCCGAGCTTCAGCGCGGTCTGCACGAGCCGGCGCAGCATGGCCAGGTCGACCGGCTTGGACACGAAATCGAATGCGCCGGCCTTGAGCGCGACGACGGCGGCGTCGACGTTGCCGTAGGCCGTGATCATCGCGATCGGCATTTCCGGGTACTGCCGCGCGACGAGCTCGATGATTTCCTGACCCGAGCCGTCGGGCAGACGCATGTCGGTGAAGCAGAGGTCGTACTTGCGCTCGGCCAGCCGGCTGCGAGCCTCGGCGACGCCGCCGGCCGTGGTCACGTCGAGATTCATGCGGCCCAATGTGATCGTCAGCAGTTCGCGGATGTCGCGTTCGTCGTCGATCACCAGAGCGGTTTGTCTACTCATCGCGTGTGCAATCCTGCTGCCGTCCGCCCCTGGCCCGGCAGGGTAATGCGCACGACCTTACGGGTAAAGACGCGGCCTCACCGGCGCGGCGCCGTGGCCGCCATCTGCGTGACCAGGGTGATGCGAAAGCAGCTGCCGCCGCCGGCCACGGGCACGTATTCCAGCGCCGCTTGGTTGGCCTCGCAGAGCTGGTGCGCGAGATAGAGGCCCAGGCCGGTGCCGTACTCGTGGGTCGTGAAGAACGGCTCGAAGATCTGCGCGGCGACCTTGGGCGGAATGCCGGGGCCGCGGTCGACGACCTCGACCACGGGCGGGCCCTTGTCGCCGAGCATGCGTGCGACGACCGCCACGCGCGCCGGCTCCCCGGGCAGGCGGCCGTAGCGGATCGCGTTCTGCACCAGGTTCCAGACCACCTGCTGCAGCTGCTGCGGGTCGAACAGCCCGTCGATGAGCCGCGGCTGGGTCACCGCGCGCAGCTGGTCCATGCCGAGGTCGTTGCTGGCCTTGTATTCCTCGATGAAATTGGTGACCCAGGCGTTGACGTCGACGAGTTCGGGCCGCGAGCGCTCGCGCCGCGACAGCTGCAGGATGTTCTCGACCACGTCGTTGGCGCGCGCGCAGTGGTTGTTGATGATCTCGACCATGCGCTGGTCCGCCTCCACGAGGTCCTCCGATTCGGCCAGCAGCTGGGCCGAATAGCTGATCGCAGCGAGCGGGTTGCGGATCTCGTGCGCGATCGAGGCCGACAGGCGGCCCAGCGAGCTCAAGGTCAGCTCCTCGGCCCGGCGCGACACCAGCGAGGTGTCGTCGAGGAAGATCAGCACGTTGGTCGCCTCGTTCGGCGACAGCCGGGTGAAGCGCGGCAGCACCTCGGGCACGTCCTCGGCCAGCGCGACCGCGCGGGTGTCGGTCTTGCCCGTCGTGCGCCAGTGGTAGAGCCGGCGCGACAGCTCCGGCGCGACCGCGCCGAGGTCGCGCAGCTCGGGCTTGGGGCTGCCGATCAGCATCCAGGCCGACTCGTTGAGCTGGTGGATGCGGTTGGCGTCGTCGACGACGAGCACGCCGGTCTTCATGCGCCGGATGATCATGTCGTTGACCTGGGACAGGTTGGCCAGGTCGGTGCCGCGCTGCTCGGCCAGCGCCTCGGTCGCGCGCATCTGCTTGCCGAGGACGTTGAACATGCCGTACGAGGCCAGATAGGCGACGCCGAACAGCAGCGCCTCGAGCGGGCCGATCTCGTAGTGCCTGTCGTACAGGCGCACGAGAGCCAGGCCGAAGACGAGCAGGCCGGCGCCGAACACCGCGAGCAGGCCGGCGCGGCGCGGCGGCAGCAGCAGCGCGCCGGCGCCGATGTTGAACATCAGCAGGATCGCGATGCCCGACTGCGGCTCGCGGATGCTCGCCACCGCGACCACGGCGGCGACGATGTCGTAGACCACCGCCAGGGTGACCGTCGGGACGATCCGGCGCAGCTGGTGCTCGGTGCGCAGGAACAGCAGGGTCGCGAAACCGAGATAGACCAGCGCATTGAACCGGCCGAGCAGCGGGAAGCGCAGCTCCAGCCAGTTGATCGCCAGCGGGCTGAACGCCAGTCCCGCATAGATGCAGGCCTGCAGCACGCGGAACAGGTTGAAGAAATACAGCTCGCGCCGGGTGGTTTCCCCGGTCGTCGCCGAGCCGACGGAAAAGATGCTGCGCGGCCTAGCCACTGTGCCCATGCGGCCGAGCGTCGCCAGTTTTGCACGGCTTGGCAAGGCCTGCCGGGCCGGGTCCGGACGAGGGCTTAGCCCAAGGTCGGGGGCGCCAGACTTTCCTTTGCCCCGGCCTTTGCTCAGAATACGCGCCCATTCTGCCCGGGGTGTGCTGTGCCGCCTCGCCGCGCAGTCACCGGGAAGCCCGCAGGCGTCGGCGCCATGTGCCGGCGGCCGCTTCTCGCCCAGCAATCCGTTTCACTTCCCGCAAGGTGTTCGCATGAACTTCCACGAGTACCAGGCCAAAGAACTGTTCGCCGAGTACGGCATCGCCGTGCCGGCCGGCAAGGTCGCCGCTACGCCGGAGGCCGCCGTCGAAGCGGCCAAGGCGCTCGGTGGCGAACAGTGGATGGTCAAGGCCCAGATCCACGCCGGCGGCCGCGGCAAGGCCGGTGGCGTCAAATTCTGCAAGTCGCTGGACGAGGTCAAGGCCGCCGCCGCGGGCATGCTCGGCCGCAACATGGAAACCTACCAGTCCGCGGGCCGCGCGCTGCCGGTCAACCTCGTGCTGATCTCCGAAGCCAACGACATCGTCAAGGAACTCTACCTGTCGGTGCTCGTGGACCGCTCGACCAAGGCCGTGACCTTCATCGCCTCGTCCGAAGGCGGCGTGGAGATCGAGAAGGTCGCCGAGGAGAACCCCGAAGCGATCCAGACCCTAGACGTCAACTACGTGCAGGGGCTGCAGCCCTACCAGTGCCGCAAGCTCGGCTTCGCGCTGGGCCTGTCGGCCAAGCACGTCAACCAGCTCACGAAGATGATGCTGGGCCTGTACAAGCTGTTCAACGACCAGGATCTGGCGCTGGTCGAGCTCAATCCGCTGGCCATCGTCGGCTCGGGCGACCTCATGGCGCTCGACGGCAAGGTCAACTCCGACGACAACGCCGAATTCCGCCATCCGCGCCTGGCCGCGATGCGCGACGAATCGCAGGAAGACGCGGCCGAGGCGATCGCGGTCAAGCACAACCTGAACTACGTGACCATGGACGGCAACATCGGCTGCATGGTCAACGGCGCCGGCCTCGCGATGGCGACCATGGACGTGATCAAGCTCGCCGGCGGCGAACCGGCCAACTTCCTCGACGTCGGCGGCGGCGCGACCAAGGAGCGCGTCTCCGAGGCGTTCAAGCTGATCCTGTCCTCGGACAAAGTGCAAGCCATCCTCGTCAACATCTTCGGCGGCATCGTCCGCTGCGACATGATCGCCGAGGGCATCATCGCGGCGGTGAAGGAAGTCGGCGTCAAGATTCCGGTCGTCGTGCGCCTGGAAGGCACGAATGTCGAAAAGGGCCGGGAGCTGCTGGCCAACAGCGGCCTGAAGATCACCCCGGCGACCGATCTCAACGATGCGGCCCAGAAAGCCGTTGCGGCCGTAGCGTAAGGAATCCAGCCATGAGCGTCTTGATCAACAAGAACACCAAGGTCATCTGCCAGGGCTTCACCGGCCAGCAGGGCACCTTCCACTCCGAACAGGCCGTCGACTACGGCACCAGGCTGGTCGGCGGCGTGACGCCGGGCAAGGGCGGCACGCAGCACATCGGCCTGCCGGTCTTCAACACCGTGCAGGACGCGGTCGACGAAACCGGCGCCGACGCCTCGATGATCTTCGTGCCGCCGCCGTTCGCGGCCGACGCGATCCTCGAAGCCGCCGACGCGGGCATCAAGGTCATCGTCGCGATCACCGAAGGCATTCCGGTCCTCGACATGCTGCGCGTGAAGAACGCGCTGAAGGGCTATCCTGACGCCGTGCTGATCGGCCCGAACTGCCCCGGCGTCATCACGCCGGGCGAATGCAAGATCGGCATCATGCCGGGCCACATCCACAAGCCGGGCAAGGTCGGCATCGTGTCGCGCTCCGGCACCCTGACCTATGAAGCCGTGTTCCAGACCACGAACGCGGGCCTCGGCCAGTCCACCTGCATCGGCATCGGCGGCGACCCGATCAACGGCCTGAACTTCATCGATTGCCTGAAGTTGTTCCAGGACGACGCGCAGACCGAAGGCATCATCATGGTCGGCGAAATCGGCGGCAGCGCCGAGGAAGAAGCGGCCGAGTTCATCGCCGACTACGTGACCAAGCCCGTCGTTGCGTTCATCGCCGGCGCCTCGGCTCCGGCCGGCAAGCGCATGGGTCACGCCGGCGCGATCATCTCCGGCGGCAAGGGCACCGCTGCCGCGAAGTTCGCCGCGCTCGAAAAGGCCGGCGTGACGACGGTCAAGTCGCCGGCCGATCTCGGCAAGGCGATCACGGCGCGCCTGGGCGGCTGATCCGCTCCGCCAAAAGCTGTCGAACGACGAAGGCCGCGGAGCGATCCGCGGCCTTTTGATTTTTGGCGCGCCTGCTTCGCAGGATTGACAGTTGCGTGCTACGGGTGGAGGCTCCGGGGCATGAAATCCTCGTCTTGACCACGGTGCCATAGGGGAGCTGCGCTCGCGCGGCGCTTGCCAGGAAAGTATCGGGCACGCGCAGCCGATCATCCGCGGCGTGCAATTCCGTTGGAAGGCAGAGGAAGTCGCAGCGGCTTTCGACATCGACGGAGTGTTTTCCATGGCTGTCGCACCAACCCGCGGCACGACCCCGCTCGTGCCTGCTCTTTCCTGGGTTCATCGCCGCTCGCGCCGGCTCTGGCCAGTCGGCGTGTTGCTGGCATTTTCTTTCTTCCGGCCAGACGTCGCGCAGGCACAAACCTGCATCGACGACGGCGGCACCAATGAATGCGTCGACCGTATCCAGCTGCCCGAGCGCTTCCATCCGGGCAACTATTCGAGCTGCCCCACTGTGCCGCAGCCGCCGGCGGCTCCAGCGCCTTATGTCGGCAGGTTCGCTACTGAAGACGACGCGATGGATAACATCCGGAACAGTCTGATTTGCGGTTATCCGCAGGCGTTTTGCCAGCTGCCGACACCGACACTACATGGCTGGGGCAGCGGAGTGACGGAGCCGGGATTCGAACCGAAATGGCAATGCCGTACCGGTCCATCCGGCACCGGCGGCGGAATTACCTGGGACTATCAAACGGCCAAAGTCGGCGGCACGGGCTGCAACGATCCGGCGACGAAAGATACTTCCATGTGCGTGGACCGACCGATGCTGTGTCCGCCGGGATTCAGCGAAATCCCAACGTCGACGCGAGTGCTCTGCGCCAAGCCGAAACCGGCGTGTTGCGAGCTGGGTGGCGGCCCCACCACGCGGGTCGGCAACCCCATCAGCATCGCCGCGCGAGAGAAGGAGCAGGAGGAAACCGACGCGCTGCTGCCGGCCGAGTTCGGCATCAAGCTGAGCCGTCTATACAACAGTGGCGGTCTGCTCGCGCCGGTCTACTCGACCGGTACGCGCATGACCCAGCTCGACGGCAGCTGGACCTTGAGCTTCGACCACCGGCTGTCCCTGATCACCTCGCCGGTGACCGGCAAACAGGTGGCGCGCCTGTACCGCGCCGACCGCAGCATGCGCTACTTCTTCCTGGAGACAGGCGGCTGGGTCGGTCTTCCCGACGAGCCGGGCACGTTCATCACGCTGCTGGACGGCGGCGGTGCAGTCGTCGGCTATCGCTACCGCACGACCAACGATATCGACGAAGACTATTCGCTGAGCGGACGCCTGACCCGGCTCGACCGGCAGGGACTCGTCACGACGTTCGACTACGACTCCGGCAACCGTCTGGCGGCGATCCATAGCCCGTCCGGTCGTACGGTGACCTTCGACTATATCGGTGCCTCCGAGCGTGTCAGTAGCGTCACGCTGCCGGATGGAACTGCCGTCAGCTATACCTATGGTGAGTTCGGCGACATCCAGTCGGTGTCGTTGCCCGGCGGTGCCGGCCGCAGCTACAGCTACGCATCCAATCGTGCGCCACTGAAGCTGGCGGGCATCACCGACGAAAACGGCATCAACTACGCCCAGTTCGGCTACACGAGTGCGGACTCGGCCTCGTCGACGCAGTACAACGGCGGCGTCAACCGCTACGTGATCACTCCGATCGACGGCGTGAGCATGAGCGTGGAGGATCCGTTGGGCGGCATCACGAGGTACTACTACCAGACCTATGCCAAATCCCAGCGTCTGATACAGCGGCATCGTACCTGTCCAGGTTGCGCCACCGACATCGAATACCGCACCTACGACGCGAACGGTCTGCCGAATCTCGTCATCGATTACCGCGGCAACATCACCGACCACGACTATGGTCCGCGCGCGCTGGAAACCCAGCGTGTCGAAGCGTCCAACGTGAGCGGCGCTTCGTCGCCCAAGCGCACGATCCAGACCGTCTGGCATTCGAGCTACCGCGAGCCCGTCGAACGGCGTACCTACAACGCGGCCGGCACGCTCGAGGCCAAGTCGCAATGGGTCTACAACGCCCGCGGCCAGGTCACGGCCCGCTGCGAGATCGATCCGGCCGACAGCCTGGCCATGAGCTATTCCTGTAGCGCTACGACGGCGCCCGCGGCAGCGGCGAAAGTGCGGCGCTGGACCTACGATTACTGCGAGGCTGCCGATGTCGCCGCGCCGGGATCGACCTGCCCGCTGCTCGGCTTGCCCAAGATCACTAATGGCCCACGCGCCACGACCGACTCGGGCATGGGCGGTCTCGACGACATCACGACGTACAGCTACTACGCAGCGACCGACGAAACCGGCTGCGCCACGGTCGGCGGCACGTGCCATCGCAAAGGCGATCTGCAGACAGTCACGAACGCACTCGGGCAGACGACCGAATACCTGGCCTACGACAAGATGGGGCGCGCCACGCGCACGCGCGACGCGAATGGCACGATCACCGATCTGAGCTACAACGCGCGCGGCTGGCTCACGCAGCGCACGGTCCGTGCGTTGGCCAGCGGCAGCGCGGATGCGAACGACGCGACGACGGCATTCAGTTACGACAACGTGGGCCAGGTCACGCGCGTCACGCAGCCCGACGGCGTCTATCTCGACTACGTCTACGACAACGCGCATCGCCTGACCGATGTCGTCGACACGCTCGGCAACCGCCTCCATTACACCCTGGACAACGCCGGCAATCGGGTCAAGGAAGAGACCTTCGATGCGACCTACAATCCGGGCATTCCCGGACAAGGTCTCAAACGGGCACTTGCCCGCCAGTACAACACGCTCGGTCGGCTCGTGCGTGAGCTCAATGCGGCCAATGCGGCCACGCGCGATTCCACGCCCTACGACTCGGGTGGCCTGGCCGACGGCTACGATCCGAACGGCAACGCCGTGCAGTTCAAGGACGGCCTCAACGTCCAGGCCCAGCAGACCTACGACGCGCTGAATCGCCTCGTCAAGACGATCCAGGATTACACCGGCACCGATCCCGAAACCGGTAACGCGACGACGGAATACACCTACGACGCGCGCGACAACCTGCGTACGGTCAAGGACCCGGACAACCTGACGACGACGTATACCTACGACGGCCTCGGCAATCAGACGGCGCTCGACAGTCCGGACACGGGCCATACGGACTATGCCTACGACCGCGCCGGCAATCGCGTGAGCCAGACCGACAACCGCGGCACGACGAGCAGCTATACCTATGACTCACTGGGCCGGCTGGTCGGAATCGGCTACCCGACCAGCGTGCTCGACGTCGCGTTCCACTACGACGAGGGCAACGGCACGACGGGCTGTGCGAGCTCGTACCCGCAAGGTCGCCTGACGCGCATGACCGATGCGACGGGCTCGACGACCTACTGCTACGACCGGCGCGGCAACGTGATCGGCAAGACGCAGGTCACGGCCGGCGAGACTCTGGCTGTGGCCTACAGCCATACCCTGGCCGACAGTGTCTCGACGATCACCTATCCCAGCGGCGGATTGGCGACGTACGGCTATGACGCAGCAGGTCGCGTGAATCTGCTGACCTGGAAGGAGTCGCCGTCGGCGACAACCGTCACCGTCGTCAGCGGCATCAGCTACTACCCGTTCGGCCCGGCCAACGTGCTGACCTACGGCAACGGCCGCACCTTGACCAAGACCTACGACCAGGATTACCAGATCGACAGCGTCGCGAGTTCGGTGACCGACGGACTGAAGCTCGACTTCGGCCGAGACGTCATGGCCAACATCACGAGCGCGAGCGGCACACTGGGTGCATCGCCACCTGACCGTAGCTATGTCTACGACAAGCTCTACCGGTTGACCCAGGTCAACGATTCGACCGGGGCGATGCTCGAGGACTACAACTACACCAAGACCGGCGACCGCACGCTCAAGCAGTTCGCAGGTCAGCCTGCGCAGACCTACGCCTATCTCGTCGGTACGCACCGTCTCGGCAGCGTCGCCGGCACCGCTCGTACCTATGACGCGAACGGCAACACGACCGATCGCGGCGACGGGGTGACCCTGGGCTATGACGACCGCAACCGGCTGGCTAGTGCGGCGGTAACGGGTAACGCGACCACGTATGACTACTCCGGTCGCGGTGAGCGCACCTACAAAGTGCAGGCATCCGGTGGGACTCCGGTCGAGAATCGATATCTCTACAACGAAAGCGGTCAGATATTGCTCGATAGGCGCTTCGCCAGTGCGAGCGGCAATACGGCATCGACGGAGTATCTGTTTATCGATGCGCTGCCGATCGCCGTTTCGCGCACTACGGGGCTGAGCTACCTCGAAACCGACCACCTCGGCACGCCGCGTGTTGCGGCTAATCCGAATACCAACGCAAAGGAGTGGAGTTGGGATCTGTTGGGTAAGTTGTTTGGTGAAGACTTTGCAACAAGCTTTGTTGCTGGGAAGGATATCAATCTGCGATATCCAGGACAGTGGCAGGATGCGGAAACTCAACTTTTTCAAAACTACTTTAGAGATTACGATCCGCTTGTTGGACGTTATATCCAAAGTGACCCGGTTGGACTGAACGGGGGTGGGAACACATATCTTTACGTTGAAGCTAGTCCTATTGGTGCAGTAGACCCAGATGGCCTTGGTCCGATCAAGTTAATCAAGTTGTGCGTCGGAGGATATAAGACCATCCGTAATGTCAGTTTTTGGGAGGCAGTAAAGATTGTTCGCAAAGGTAGTGGGGAGATCAAAGCAAGTTCTCACGCAGAGGCAAGAAAGATTGCGAGGGCCGCAAGCAGGCAAAAGAAGCCTATCCGCGATCCGGTACATCCGGATCCAATTACGGGTAGTATTGAAGGCCGTATGCCACACTACCATCCAAGTCCACGCACAGGGGTTCATGTTTTTTACAGTATTTCGGCTGCATTGAGTCTGGCGAACTATTCCGAATGTGAAGACTGCACAAAAGAAACACTGTTTGAAGTGCTGGATTTCTTTAATCCATTGAGTACGGGTGAAGACGTTCTCGATATTATTGATGAATTCGAATGATGGGTGTATTTCGCGTAATGCTTAGCGGTTGCGCCGTATTTGTCGCCGCCGGTCGTGGGTGCGAGATTTGCGGTTTTGTAAAGACAGAGTACGTCTTTGCTACGTCGGAAACGGCTGCTGTGAAAAAAGCCAAGCGTCGCGTTCTTTGTCGGTTGCGAACGAAGATTGGGGTTGTTTTTCCAGAGGACGGGTCGATCGATCTGATAGTGGATGAGATTGAGTGCGGATTGGGTTTTTGGATGTTGTTTGTAAACGAGGGGTTCGTTTTCTTTGATGTTCCCCATTCGAAACTGCCTTGAGCATGATGGCTGTGCAATGACTCTTCAGTGCAGCTGCATAGAATGGAGGTGCTGCTAATAAAGGCCAAGTCGGTGATAAAAGTGATCATCGACTGGGTCTGTCAAACGAGCTGTGTAACTGCGAAGAAGATTTCTGTCAGAACAATCCCATTTTATGTAACGCTGGAATCGCGATCGGGGTCGGGTGTTTGATAGGTGTATCGATAGAGGGAAGTTTTGTCGGTGTGACTAATTAGGTTTTTCATGTTTCCTGAAAAAATGAGCTTCGACGGTCTCAAGGCCGGAGAAACGTATTTCGTTGTCATGTTCGATGACGAACAGCTTTCTATTCCGATCATCCAAACACTTCGCTACGTTGGAGAGCACTTAAGAGAGCGTGACAGTCAGCGCGCTTACTTTGTTCAGCTTGGTCATGCGGGAAATGAAACCCCTTTTTTTGTCCGTAAGGAAGATGTTTCTGATCTCGTACTCGATAAACCCCAACTACTGCGCTTTTTGGAGCTTAGTTTTTCTGGGAGGCTTTCTCATCCGCCTGAGTGACTACTCCTGATCACTAGAAGATGGTCTGAAGTGATCAATGAGCGAGTAGCCCGAATTCGAGGCGGCGTAGCTCAGGGTTTCGATACGAGGACATGAGGTGTCAGGCCGGCCGCTGCATCGCAGCGGCCGGCAATAAGTTAAATGAGCGAGATTCGATGATCTCTAGCGGTGCGGGCGAGCGATGGCCCACTGCACTTCATTACCCCAAGCCGCGTGGCGGACCCGAACCGGCCGCCTAGGCTATGATTCGCTGCCTCCGTGTCACCCGTCGGTAAGCCATGGCCGCTCTACGCATCGCTCTCGCCCAGTTCGATTTCCCGGTCGGCGCCGTGCTGCGCAATGAGCAGCGCATCGTCGAGCTGATCCATGAAGCGCGCGATCGGCACGGTGCCGACGTCGTGCTGTTTCCCGAGCTCGCGCTCAGCGGCTATCCGCCCGAGGACCTGCTGTATCGGCCAGGCTTCCTGGCCGAGTGCCAGGCGGCGATACAGCGCATCGCCGGGCAGGTGCGCGGCATCGTCGCGGTCGTCGGCTGGCCCGAGTCGGCTGGCGCCGTGGTGTACAACGCGGCCAGCGTGCTGCGCGACGGCGCGGTCGAGCGCACTTATCGCAAGCGCGAGCTGCCCAATTACGCCGTCTTCGACGAGCGCCGCTATTTCGAGGTCGATCCCGACGGCGAGCCCTGCGTGGTCGAGGTCAACGGCGTCAACGTCGGCCTCGTGATCTGCGAGGATCTCTGGTTCTCCGAGCCGCTGGCCGCGAGCGTGCGCGCCGGCGCCGAGGTCGTGCTCGTGCCGAACGCCTCGCCGTTCGAGCGCGACAAGCATGCCCAGCGCGACGCGCTGCTCGCGGCGCGCGTGGCCGAGTCGCGCGTCGCGCTCGCGTATCTCAACGTCGTCGGCGGCCAGGACGCGCTCGTGTTCGACGGCGCCTCGGTGCTCGCCGACGCCGACGGCCACGTGCATCCGGCCGCATGCGCGTTCGAGGACCACTGGCTGGTCGCCGACTTCGATGCCGCGACGCGCCGCTTCACGCCGCAGGCCTGGCCCGTCGACGGCGACGAGAGCCGCGATTCGCTGGCCTGGCGCGCCATCGTGCGCGGCACGCGCGACTATTGCCGCAAGAACGGCTTCGACAAGGTCTGGCTCGGGCTGTCCGGCGGCATCGATTCGGCGCTGGTGCTGTGCATTGCGGTAGACGCGCTGGGCGCCGGGAATGTGACCGGCGTGCGCCTGCCGTCGCGCTATACCTCCGGGCTCAGCAACGATCTCGCCGACGAGCAGGCACGCGTGCTCGGCGTCAAGATTCTCGAAGTACCGATCGAGGCGCCGTTCCGCGGCTTCCTCAATGCACTCGCGCCGCTGTTCGCCGGCAGCGCGGTCGACACGACCGAGGAGAATCTGCAGTCGCGCTGCCGCGGCAGCATCCTGATGGCGCTGGCCAACAAGTTCGGCGGCCTCGTGCTGACCACCGGCAACAAGAGCGAGTACGCGGTCGGCTACGCGACGATCTACGGCGACATGTGCGGCGGCTACGCGCCGATCAAGGACCTCTACAAGACCGAGGTGTTCGCGCTCGCGCGCTGGCGCAACACGATCGCCGGCGCGCCGGTGATTCCGGAAGTCGTGATCACGCGGCCGCCGTCGGCGGAACTGCGCGAGAACCAGACCGACCAGGATTCGCTGCCGCCGTACGACGTGCTCGACGCGATCCTGCTGCGCCACGTCGACCAGGAGCAGTCGCGCGACGACATCGTGCGCGCGGGCTTCGACGCCGCGACCGTGGACCGCGTGCTGCGCCTCGTACGCATCAGCGAGTGGAAGCGGCACCAGGCGGCGCCCGGTCCGAAGGTGTCGCGGCGCGCGTTCGGCCGCGAGCGGCGTTATCCGATCACGTCGGGCTGGCGCTGAGCGCGCTGCCCGTTCGCGGCGGTTGCCGGTGCGGCTTCGCTTGCGGATCGGCGTGCTGACAGGAATGTCCGGACCGACGTCCGGCAGGGCGTCGACGTGGACAGCGTTGCCATCGCTTCAACGCGCCGCGCGCGCGTCCAGCGCGATGCCGGCGGCGCCGAGCAGGCCCGTGTTCGGATGGCGCATCGCGACCGTCGGCGTCCGCGCCATCGTCGCGGCGAGGCGCCCCTTGGCTTCGAAGCGTGCACGGAAGCCGCCGCGGCGCAGCACCGGCAGCAGCGGTTCGAGCAGGCCGCCGCCGAGGAATACGCCGTCCCAGGCGCCGCAGGCGAGCACGAGATCGCCGGCGACGTCGCCGAGCAGTTCGGCGAACAGGTCGACCGCACGCACGGCGGTCGCATCGCTGCCGTCGAGCGCGCTCTGCATGACCCGTTCCGGCGTCGTCGCGAGCCGCGGCGACGTGCGGATCTGACATAGCGCGCCGTAGAGATTGACGAGGCCGCTGCCGCAGAGCAGGCGTTCGTTGGAGACGCGGCCGAACTCGCGGCGCAGGTAATGGAGGATCGCATCTTCCTCGTCGGTGCCCGGCGCGAAGCCCAGATGGCCGCCTTCGGTTTCGAGCACGATAGCCTGCCCGCCGCGCAGCAGCAGCGCGCCGGCGCCGAGACCGGTGCCCGGACCCACCACGGCGACGCAGCGGTCGATGCGGCCGTCCAGCAGCGGCGCCGGCGGCGTGCCGAGCACTTCGAGATCGGCGGCCTGCAGCAGCGGCAGACTGCGACTCTGCGCCGCGAAATCGTTGACCAGGCGCACCGAGTCCAAGCCCAGCGTCTGCGCAACTTCGGCCGCGGATACCGTCCACGGCAGGTTGGTGATCTTCACTTCGCAGCCGTCGACGCGGCCGGCGATCGCGAACACGGCATGGCTCGGCCGCGCGCCGACGTCCTGCAGATAGCGCGCGGCCGCTTCGGACAGGCTGGAATGGTCGGCGGCCCGGTAGCGGCGGATGCTGCCGGCGCGCAGCGGCACGGCTGCGGACTCGCAGAGCGCGAAGCGCAGATTGGTCGCGCCGATGTCGGCGAGCAGGATCAGGTTGGCATCGGACATGGCCGCTTCCGTGCTGAGGGACCTGCAAGCATAGCTGCCGCGCGGGCGTCCTTGCAGCCTGGCCGGACGGCCGATGGCGGTCTCCGGCCGACAGGGCCCGGCGGCGATGCGGCTGACGTGGGGGATGTCGCCTAGGCGCAGCAGGAAAGACGGTCTGGCGACACGGCTGCCGCGGCCGTTGCGTCAGGTGCCCGACAGGCTCCGCAGGCGGCTGCGCGCGCGGTCCCAGAGGCGCTGCACCGTGCGCAGCGGCAGGTGCAGCGCTTCGGCGAGCTCGACTTCGCCGAGGCCGCCGAACACGCGGCCGTCGATGATCTGCACGAGGCGCGGGTCTTCCTCGGCGAGTTCGGCGAGCACGGTGTCGAGCTGCAGCAGATCGCCGGTTTCGCGGCCGACCGCCGAGGCCGCGAAGCCGTCGCCCGCAGCCTCTCGGCCGCGCGCATGATCAACGAGTATTTCGCGCAGCACACGGCCGGCCAAGGCGAGGAATTCGGAGCGGTTGGCCACGGCGCCATTGCCGATCTCCCCGGCGATGCGCCGGTAGCATTCCTGGGCCAGGGCAGGGGCGTCGAGACCGGCCGGGTTGTCCGAGGTGCTCGCGCAGCGGGCCAGGCGCAGCAGGTCGTCCTGCAACAGGGTCGAGAGGCGCTGCCAGGCTGTCGCATCGCCGTCCCTGGCCTGCTCCAGCAGCCTCGTCAGTTCGCTCACCGCATTCCCATCCCTGTTGCGCGCCGCCGGCAGTGTACCGTCGTCCGCGCCGCACGGCGGGCGCGGCGCGGGGCGGCTCAGCTGCGGTCGGTGAACGGGATCAGGCGCTTCCAGGCATGGCGCTTGGGCGGGTACTGGCCCTTCAGGTAGAGGTGTTCCGGGTAGTTGAGCTCGAGCACGCGGCGCGCGTCGGCGCTGAGCTTTTCCTGGCCGAGCTTGGCATAGGCCTCGCTCATGATCGCGAGCGCGTCGCCCGCCTGGGGCGTGCGCTGGTAGGTCTCGACGACTTTCTCGGCGCGGTTGGCGGCGGCCACATAGGCCTTCTGGCGCAGATAGAACAGCGCGACGCCGACTTCGGCCTGAGCCATGTTGTTGCGCAGGTAGATCATGCGCTGGCGCGCTTCGCCGGCGTAGCGGCTGTCCGGGTAGCGCTTGACGAGCTCGCTGAAATCCTCGAACGACTGCAGCGCGTAGGCCTGGTCGCGCTTGGTCTCGTCACGGTTGATGTAGCGCTCGAGCAGGCCGTCGGAACGGCCGAAGTTGATCAGACCGCGCAGGTAGAACGCGTAGTCGATGTGCTTGTGGGTCGGGTAGGTCTTGATGAAGCGGTTGACCGAGGAATAGGCCTCTTCCTCTTTGTGGTCCTTGTACTGGGTATAGGCCAGTTCCAGCTGCGCCTGCTCGGTATACGGACCGAACGGGAAGCGCGCGACCAGTCGTTCGTACGTGCGCGCGGCGCGGTCGAGATTGCCGTTCTGCAAGGCTTCCTTGCCGAGGGCATAGACCTGATCGACCGGCAGGGTTTCGACCGGATCGGCCTTCTTGCCGCCGCGCGAGCAGGCGCCGAGGGCCAGGAGCGCGACGACAAAGACCAGTCGGATCAGCACGGAAACTCGCATGGGACGGCCACGCTCTGCGAAAATGCGGGCCGCGATCATAGCCCAAAGAACCACGCCCGCGCCCCGGCCAGGCCAAATCCCGCATGAATGACTCCATCCCCCCGCAGACCCTGCAGATCCCGCTGGCTCAGGCCGGCCGCCGCTTCGATCAGGTCCTCGCGGAGCTGTTTCCCGATTATTCCCGTTCGCGCCTGACCGCCTGGATCAAGTCCGGCGACGCCCTGCTCGACGGCGCGATTGCGCCGCCGCGGCAGATCGTCAAGGGCGGCGAGACGGTCAGCGTCCGCGCCGTGGCCTCGCAGGAGGTGCCGCTGGCGCCCGAGGCCATCAGCCTGGACATCCGCTACGAGGACGCCGACGTCCTCGTCATCAACAAACCCGTGGGCCTCGTCGTCCATCCGGGCGCCGGCAACCCGGCGGGCACCCTGCAGAATGCGTTGCTGCACCACGATCCCAGGCTCGTCGAGATCCCGCGCGCCGGCATCGTCCACCGCCTCGACAAGGACACGTCGGGCCTGATGGTCGTCGCGCGCACCCTGCGCGCGCATACGGCCCTGGTCGAACAGCTGTCCGAGCGCGCGATGCACCGCCAGTACGAGGCCCTGGTCATGGGTCTGATGATCTCCGGCGGCTCGGTCGACGCGCCGGTAGGCCGCCACCCGAAGGACCGCGTCAAGCAGGCCGTCGTCGACGAACCGACCGGCCGGCCGGCCGTGACCCATTACCGCGTGCGCGAGCGCTTCCGCGCCCACACCCTGGTCCAGTGCAACCTCGAGACCGGCCGCACCCACCAGATCCGCGTGCACATGGCGCACATCCGCCATCCGCTGGTCGGCGACACCTTGTACGGCGGCGGCCTGCGCCTGCCCAAGGGCGCGAGCGCGGAGCTGGCCGAGGTCCTGCGCGGCTTCCGCCGCCAGGCCCTGCATGCGGAACGGCTGGAATTCGCCCATCCGGTCGGCGGCAAGACCATCGCGGTCGAAGCCGAGCGTCCGGCCGATCTGGCCGCGCTGGTCCTCGCGCTGCGTGCCGATACCCAGGCGCACAGCGGCAGCGAGGGCGACGTGCGGCTGCGCCGCTAGGCCATGGCCGAGCCGCCGCTCGCCGCGCCGTCCACAGCCGGAGCCCTGCTCCCGGATTTCGCCTGGCCGCCCGGTGTGCGCGCGGCGGTGACCACGCGCGGCATGCCCGGCGTGTCGCCGTCGCCGTTCGATGCCTGCAACCTCGGCGCGCGCTGCGGCGACGCGCCGGCGAACGTCGCGGCCAACCGCGCGGCGCTGCGCGAGTTCCTCGCGTTGCCGTCCGAGCCGGTCTGGCTGCGCCAGGTCCACGGCACGGCCGTGGAAGTGCTCGATCTGCCCGGCAATCCGGCGCGCGACGCGCATGACGATCCCATGGCCGATGCGGCTTACTCGGACCGGCCGGGCCTGGTCTGCGCCGTGCAGACGGCCGACTGCCTGCCGCTGCTGATCGCGAGCGACGACGGCGGCGAGGTCGCCGCCGTGCATGCGGGCTGGCGCGGGCTCGCGGCCGGCGTCATCGAGGCGACCCTCGCCCGGTTCCGCGCGCCACCGCAGCGGCTGCGCGTCTGGCTCGGACCGGCCATCGCGGCGACCAGCTACGAGGTCGGCGACGAAGTCCGTGCGGCCTTCCTCGAGCGCGATCCGGGCGCGACCGAGGCGTTCACGGCCACGCGGCCGGGCCATTGGCTGTGCGATCTCTACACGCTCGCGCGGCGGCGCCTGCAGTCGGCCGGCGTCGGCCGCGTCGGCGGCGGCGGTCTCGATACCTTTACCGATGCGCGCTTCTATTCGCACCGCCGCGAGCGGCCCACCGGCCGCTTCGCGAGCCTGATCTGGATCGAGCCTGTCGCGCCGCCGGCCGGCCGGCACGACGGGTCTTCGTCGCCGGCCGGGCTCACGCAGGAATACTCGCCGGCGACGACGCGGCCGGCGAGCCGTTCGCGGCTCGTGTTCCCGACCTTGCTCGGCGACGCGTTCGCGCGGCTGCCGCCGACCGTGCGGGCGCTGCATCTCGCACGCGGACTGAGCCGCTATCACGGCCGCGTCACGATACGCCGCGGCGGCAGCGCGCTCGCGCGCCTTTGCGCGCTGGTCACCGGCATGCCGCCGGCCATGAGCGATGCGCCGCTCGGCGTGGACATACGCGCGACCGGGCGCAGCGAGGAATGGACACGCCATTTCGACGGCCACCGCATGCGTTCGCGGCTCTGGCGCCGCAACCGCCGTCTCTGCGAACGCCTCGGCCTCGTCACGTTCCGCTTCGCGCTGCGGGTCGATCGCGGCGCGCTGCGCTGGCAGGTCGACTCCGTGCGCGCGCTCGGCATTCCGCTGCCGGCGCGCTGGTTCCGCGGCGTGCGGGCGCGCGAGTGGGAATCCGAAGGCCGCTATCACTTCGAGGTCGCCGCGGCGCTGCCGCTGGCCGGCGAGCTCGTGCACTACGCCGGCTGGCTGGCGGTCGATCCGCACCGGAACACCACGCCGCGCGCCGACGAGGACGGCGAAGAGGAAATCGACGGTCCGGACGACGACGGCGACGACTCCGGCTCCGCGCATCATCACGACGGCGACGGCTTCGACGCCGATGACTGAGAACTGCGCGCCCGTCGTCGTCTTCGACGGCGTCTGCCTCCTGTGCAGCCGCTGGGTGGCGTTCCTGCTCGCGCACGATCGCGACGGATGCCTGCGCTTCGCCGCGATGCAGGGCCGCACCGGGCGCGCGCTGCTGCTGCAGCATGGCCTCGACCCGGACGATCCGACCTCGTTCCTGCTCGTCACGGACGGACGCGGCTATCGCAACAGCGACGCGATCCTGCGCCTCGTCGCCGGCTTCGGCGGCGCCTGGCGTCTGCTCGCGCTGGTGCGCGCCGTTCCGGCGCCGCTGCGCGACGCCGGCTACCGCCTGATCGCGCGCAACCGCTACCGCTGGTTCGGCCGCGCGGCGCAGTGCCTCGTGCCGGATGCGGCGAGCGCGCAGCGGTTCCTCGACTGAACGCGGACGCCGCGTCGCCGGGAAGTCCGCCCGTCGCCGCGATTCCCGATTCAGTCAATCGACGCGCACGCGCATCGCATACCCGGCCAGCGAGTCCAGGCATTCGTCGAGCGTGAACAGGTCCAGGCAGGCCCGCGCGCCGCGGACACCGAGTTCGCCGCGCGCGAGTTTGCGCGCGATCACGACCGCGGCCGTGGCCGGAATCTCCGGGCCGTCGCCGCCGCATGCGACGATCTCCCAGCGCCGGCGCAGTGCGCGGCCGTCGGTGCCGGCGCCGCGCAGCTCGACGTGCATCGCGCCGCAATCGCTGCCGGCTGCGGCGAACCTTTCGCTGAGCCGCTTGAGCAGCGCCGCGTGGCGCGCGAGATCGCGGACCAGTCCCGCACGTACGAGCCAGGACAGCAGCCAGAGGCCGAAATGCAGCCGGCGCAGTTCGAGCCCGGCGCGGAAGCTCAGTTCCTGCAGCGGGCCGTAGCGCGTCGCGAACAGATCGAGGTCCGGCACATCGCAGGCTGCGAGCCAGCGCATGCCGACCGGTGCGGAATAGCGCTGCCGCTGCAGCCGCTGCCAGCCGTGCACGGCGACATCGCGCCCGTCGCGGCGCCACGGCAGCGGTCGCCCGACATAGGACAGGATGGCCGCGACGGTGGCCAGGCCGCGCTCGGTGCGGTTGCCGGGACTGATGCCGGTCGCGATGCCGTCGAGCCGCGCGAACTCGCCGCGGTAGCGGTCGATCACGGCCGCGGAAACGCCGGGCACCGTGCTCGCGCCGGCGACCGCGAGCAGGCCGCGCGCGCGGGCCGGACCGTCGACGGCCGCCGCGAAGCCGCCGACGTAGTCGCGCGCGTCGGCGAGGTCGACGTAGTGCGCGCCCATGTCGAGGCATTGCCGGGCGACTGCGTAGTCGCGGCCCTGGAACGGCCCGGCGCAATGGATCACGAGATCGGGCCGGTCCCGCTTCAGCAGCTCCGCCAGCGCCGGCGTCTGTGCGTCGACGGCGACGGCCTCGAGCGCGGCGCGGCACTGCGGATCGGCGGCGAGCCGCTCGCGGCACTGCTGCGCGCGCCGCGCGTCGCGCCCGGCCAGCAGCAGGG
>NZ_JANFVR010000020.1 GCF_024609805.1 Tahibacter caeni
CCGATCTGGTCCTCGTCGGCCGCGGTCCGCGGCGGCGGGCTCGCCGGCGCCGGCGGTCGTGGCGAGCAGCAGTCCGGCGGCGGCGCAAAGAATGCGTGGGAAGATCATGAACGGCATGGCGGGATTTCCTCGAGGGAGTCGACGACGCGGCACACGCGGCACCGCATCAGGGCCGAGCACCATGCCCGGTCCATCCCTCGAGGACGCAGCCCGACGTTCGTCCCTGGCTACGCCTCGGCGCGGCTCGGCTTCGGCTCGCCGCAACGGTGCGATCGGCAACGCGGCGGAGGCGACGGAACCGCGTTGCGCCATCGGCGGCGCCGGTCTCGACCGCGGTCGGTCGGCCGGCACGCATCGCGTCGATCGTCGACGTACTGCGGCAGCATCGGCCATCGCCCGATACCGAAAAATATAAAACTAGATCACACCTATACGACGCATACGGATGCGCGAACGTAGGCATGCGCCGCCGCCGCGGCTATTTCGGCGGCGCCGGCTGGCCGAACAGCACCTCGGCGCGATTGAACAGGATCCAGCTCGTCGCGATGTACTTGTTGCCGCCCTTGGGCATGTTGCCGCGGTGCGTATGCGTGAATGCCGTCGGCGCGATCAGCAGCGAACCCGTGCGCGGCACGATCTTGCGCTGCTGATAAAAGAACTCGGTCTCGCCTTCGTCGAACGTGTCGTTGAGGTAGATGGTCCAGAGCACGACGCGGTGCAGCGTGTCGGTCGTGTCGGACAGCTTGGGATAGAGCTCGCAGTGCCAGTACGGATAGCCGCCCTGGTCGGCGAGGTATTTCTGGATGTTGATCGTGCCCGGACGGAACACTTTCATGATGATCGCCGTCAGCATGCGGTCGTCGAGTTCGGCGACGGTCTGCGCATCGACGACCTTGTGCTGCCCGGTCGCCGGGTCCGGAATCTTGAGCTGCAGCGGCGCGAGCGCCGCATGGGCGTACTTGCGCAGGTAGTGCTTGAAGCCGTTCATGACGGCGGCGTTGAAGCGTGCGACCGCATCGTTCCATTCCGCGTGGTCGCTGATGCAGATGTCCCAGCTGTCCTTCAGCGTGACGTCGACGCCGCTGCCGGTCTGGCCGCGCACTGCCTTGCCGCACGCATCGAAGCGCCGGATCAGCGCGGCACAGGTCTGCGCGTCGAGCGCCTCGTCGTAGACCTCGATGAAATCCGGCAGCATGGTGTTCCGTCGCAGGCAGGGCGAAACGGCGATGATCGGCGCCGCCGCGGGGCCGCGCAAGAGCGCCGCGGCGGAGGACGCCTACTGCGATTCGCCGAAGAAATACACGAACAGGCCGACGACGATCAGCGCCGCGACGACCGCGAAAAAGATCTTGACCCAGCTGTAGGGGTGCTGGCCGGCGATCTTTCCGGTATAGCCGTTCGCGACGATCTGGAAACGGCGCGAGCCGTAGGTGTAGCTGACGAGCCAGACCGGCATCAGCACGTGCTTGAACGTGCGGCCCTGGTAGCGCGCGTCGACCTGCAGGTTGCGCTGGGTGTCGCCGGGTACTTCGGCGCTGCACAGCTCGCGCACCTGACGGTCCATGTCCGCGCGGTTGAGCTCCGAGGCCTTGCGCAGGTCGACCTGGTAGCGCTCCACGGTCCAGCCGCGCACGAACTCGGGCGAGTAGACCTTGAGGTCAGTCGTGGTCGGAAACGGCTCGACGCCGGCGAGCAGGCTGGTCTGCACGCCGGCGGTGCCGGGCACGAGCTCGTCGTCGAAGAAATGCGCGATGTGCCCGGCGGCCGGCACCCAGCGCACGTGCTGCACCTGGCGCGTGCGCGCGTTGCCCTGGGCGTCGCGATAGGTCTGCGTCTCGTAATAGTAGTGGCCGGCCTCGGCGGTCCAGTCCGCCTCGACGTGGGCGTCGAAGGTCCAGTACGGCAGGTAGACGCCGTGCAGGGTGTCGGTCAGTGCGGCGCGCTTGAGCTTGTCGGGCGCGAACCAGCGCGTGCCGTACCACTTGCGGATCAGTTCGCGCACCTGGCCGTCGCTGATCTTGAACGGCAGCAGGCTTTGCGGCGTGATCGCGTCCTTCTGCGACTCGTGCGCGATGATCGACGGCGAGCCGCAGAAGTCGCAGCGCTGGGCGACCTTGCCGTCGACGAACACCGAGATCGCGTGGCAGCTTTGGCACTGCACTTCGCGGCGCTGCTCGCCCCAGTCTCGGCTGATCTCGGGATTGCGCAGCGCCGCGTCGAGATCGTGTTCGACGACGGCCGTGCCGGGTTCCGCCGCCTGGGCCGGCGTCCACGCGGCGACCGTGCCGCAGTACGGACAGACCAGCGCCTGCTTGGCCGCATTCCATTGCAGATCGCCGCCGCATTCCGGGCAGGGATGTTTGGCGACGGTGGCGTTGTTCATGCGGGAATGGGGAATCGGGAATGGGGAATCAAAGCGTGATCCCGGCAGCCGGCGGTTTCAGGCTCCGGGACAGGATCACGGTCCTGTCGCGACGAGCGCCGCCGTGTGACGCTCGTCGTGCGGATGCCTCGCTCAGCCGCGCAGGAATTCCTCGAGCGCGGCGCGCGCGATGCGATAGGCATTGCCGATCTTGCGTGCCTTGAGCTCGCCGGCCGCGATCGACGCCATCACGTCCTCGACCGACACGCCGAGCGCCTGGGCCGCCTGTTCCGGCGTCAGCACGTCGATGCCGCCGGCCGTTGCCGGGGCGGCGGCCGGCGCCTGCTGCGCCTGCATACCTTTCATGAGTTCCTGCGCCATGCCGAAGCCGATCGCCATCTGCGCGGGCGCCGCGGCCGCCGCGGCGCCGTCGCCGCCCTGGCCCATGCCGACGCCCATCTGGTATTTCACGTAGTCGTTGAGGTTGCCGATCACGCTCATGCTCGAGCGCTTGTCGATGGCCTGCTCCACTTCCGGCGGCACAGACACGTTCTCGAGCACGAACGACGTGATTTCGAGGCCGTACTTGCCGGTCATGGCCGGGTTGATGATCGGCAGCAGCGCCTCGCCGAGTTCGGAATAGCGCGTGGCCACGTCGAGCGCCGGCACCTGCGCCGTCGCGAGCGCTTCGGT
This sequence comes from Tahibacter caeni, assembly GCF_024609805.1. Classification (GTDB taxonomy): domain Bacteria; phylum Pseudomonadota; class Gammaproteobacteria; order Xanthomonadales; family Rhodanobacteraceae; genus Tahibacter; species Tahibacter caeni. The sequence continues at coordinate 3,056 of NZ_JANFVR010000020.1, forward strand.
GAACACGCTGACGATGCGCGAACGCATGGTGTCGGCGAACTCGTCGAGGCGGAAGTTCTGGTCGGTGCCGGCGACTTCCTTGAGGAACCTGGGTACGTCATTGATGCGGAAATCGTAGGTGCCGAATGCGCGCAGGCGCACGACCCCGAAATCCTTGTCGCGCATCATGACCGGATTGGACGTGCCCCACTTGTTGCCGGTGAACAGGCGCGTGTTGACGAAATAGACGTCGCACTTGAACGGCGAGTTGAAGCCGTATTTCCAGCCGAGGATCGTCGACAGGATCGGAATGTTCTCGGTCGTCAGCGTGTGCTTGCCGGGGCCGAACGCGTCGGCGTACTTGCCCGCCGCGACGAACTGCACGGTCTGTGACTCGCGCACGATGAGCTGCGCGCCGTTCTTGATCTCCTTGTCGTCGTCCGGATAGCGGTACGACAAGGTGTCGCGCGAGTCATCGGTCCACTCGATGATCTCCAGCAGTTCGCTCTTGATGAAGTCGAGAATGCCCATGGCCCGCTCCTGGTGTTGGGAGTTCCGATTCTAGCCCGCAACCGCGGCGGCTTTGCGACGCGGCGGCGGCGGGTTCCGGCAAGGAAATGTCACGCGTTCGCCGCGTCGTGCTCGCGGTGGTAGCGCGTCGCCGCGTCGACCTCGTCGCGCGAGCCGAGGAACACCGGCACGCGCTGATGTAGCGCGGTCGGCACGAGATCGAGTATGCGTTCGCGGCCGGTCGTCGCGCGGCCGCCGGCCTGTTCGACGATGAAGGCCATCGGGTTGGCCTCGTACATCAGACGCAGCTTGCCGGGCTTGTCCGGATCCTTGCGGTCCCAGGGATACAGGAAGATGCCGCCGCGGGTCAGGATGCGATGCACGTCGGCGACCATCGAGGCGACCCAGCGCATGTTGTAGTCCTTGCCGCGCGGGCCGGACTTGCCGGCCAGCAGGTCGGCGATGTAGCGCTGCATCGGCTCGTCCCAATGGCGCTGGTTGGACATGTTGACGGCGAACTCGCGCGTCTGCGCCGGGATCTGCAGGTTGCGCCGGGTCAGCATGAAGCTGCCGAGCTCTCGGTCCAGGGTGAACACATGGGTGCCCTGGCCGAGCGTCAGCACGAGCAGCGTGCTCGGGCCATAGACGGCATAGCCCGCGGCGACCTGGGCCGTGCCGGGCTGGCAATAGTGTTCGGCCTTCGGCTCGGTGACGCCGTCCGGGCAGCGCAGCACCGAGAAGATCGTGCCGACGGAAATGTTCACGTCGATGTTCGACGAGCCGTCCAGCGGATCGAACAGCAGCAGGTAGTTGCCTTTCGGATAGACGTCGGGGATCGGATGGGGGTCGTCCATCTCCTCGGACGCGCAGCCGGCCAGGTGGCCGCCCCAGGCATTGGCTTCGAGCAGGATCTCGTTGGAGAGCACGTCGAGCTTCTGCTGCGCCTCGCCCTGCACATTGCCGCTGCCGGCCTCGCCGAGCACGCCGCCGAGGTCGCCCTTGCCGACGGCGATCGCGATCGACTTGCAGGCGCGCGCGACGACCTCGATCAGCAGGCGCAGGTCGGCGTTGATGTGCGTGTGCGCGCGCTGTTCCTCGATCAGGAAGCGCATCAGGGAAACCGGGCGGGACGAGGACATGGCGGACGGTCCGTCGGACGAAAGCCGCGATTGTCTTGCCCGGCGCCGGCGGCGTCCACGGCGCGGGTCGGCCGGTTCCGTTCATGAGCGAACGGATCAGCCTATAGAATGATTGTTATCGGTCCTGATGCGGAGTACCTTCGGGAATCCTGTCGTACGGTTATAAGGCCGGACGGTGGGGCGCAGGGGTAACTTCATTCGCGGGGAAAACGATGAAGCATTCGATGACCGTGCTGGCCATTGCGGCCGCTATCTGTATGATTTCCGGGCCGGTTTCGGCCTCCGACAAACCCAAGGCGCCGACGCCGATCAAGGCCGAGATCGACGACGCCGTGATCGATCAGGCACGCGGCGCCGACCAGTCCGTGGACTACGCCTCGCTGCGTAAGTTCGGCCCCTGGGACGATCGCAACTACGACCTGACGGCCGCCGACATCGCGCTGCTGCCGGCCAACGACCGTTATCTCCACAACGTGCCGGCCTTCTTCAAGGTGCTCAAGCGCAAGGAAGGCATCGCCGAAGGCCGTCCGCTGCTGTTCGAGATCTATCCGCGCGAAATCGACAAGGAATTCGCGTTCCGCTTCGGCGGCCTGCTGCAGAACGGCGTGCTTAACCGTCGCGGCCTCGGCATCTACTCGCATCCGGATCCGCAGAATCCGCCCAAGGCCATGCAATGGGCGACCGATCCGCTGCCGAACGCGCCGGTCGAAGGCGAAGGCCCGATGGCCGGCGACAACGAAACCGGCATCGAGTACAACCCGGCCAATCCGAACCTGGTCATCGCCGGCTCCAACGGCCCCGGCGGCCAGATCATGAACTACTCCTCCGACGGCGGCGTGACCTGGTCCACCGCCGGCGCGCTGCCGAGCACCTGCTGCGACCCGGCGTCCGACTGGTCTTCCGACGGCACGGTGGCCTACACGGCCTCGCTGGGTTCGGGCTTCGGCTCGGGCTTCCGCACCGTGGTCTACCGCTCGACCAACAACGGCCAGACCTGGGGTCCGGCCGTGCGCGTGTCGAACGCGAGCTCGGACAAGGAATACATCCACGTCGACCATTCGGCGACCTCGCCGTACCGCGACTACGTCTATGCGACGTGGCACGAAAGCAACGTCATGATGTTCTCGCGCTCGACCGACCTCGGCGTGACCTTCTCGACGCCGCTGGCGTTCAGCAGCGACGAGCGCGGCATCGGCAGCGACATCACGACCGACGCGAGCGGCCGCATCTACTACGCCTGGCCGAGCATCACGAGCGGTTCGGCCGAGATCTGGGTCAAGACCTCGACCGACGGCGGCGCCACGTTCGGCCCGGCCGTCATGGCGTATGACCTGCGCGGCCGCTTCGACTTCGCGATTCCATCGATGGAATCGCGTCGTGCGTTCATCTACATCTCGGCCGGCGTCGACCAGTCGGGCGGCCCGCACAACGGCCGCGTCTATCTGGCCTTCACCGACGAAGCGCCGAACTCGCCGGGCAACGGCTCGGGCTCCGCGTCGGCGACCCACGGCTGGATCCAGGTCGTCTACTCCGACAACCAGGGCGCGACCTGGCAGGTCGCTGCGACGCCGCATGCGGTCGCCGACCAGGCCACCGTCGACCGCTTCCATCCGTGGCTCGACGTGGATGCGACCGGCAACGTGCATCTGGGCTTCTACGACACGCGCAACTCGACCAACCGCACCGGCGTGGACTTCTACTACGTCGTGTCGGCCGACGGCGGCGCGAGCTGGACCGAGGAAACGCGCGTCTCCGCCGCGGCGTCGGTGAACATCACCAACGGCCAGGAATGGGGCGACTACAACGGCCTGTCCGTGTCGACCGCGAACCGCGTGGCGATGAGCTGGACCGACAACCGCCTCGTCAGCGGCTCGCCGCTGCAGCGCTCGTTCGTCGGCCGCGTCACCAACGTCATGGCCGGTCCGAACTTCGGCATGGCGGTCAGCGGCGCTTCCACGCTGAACGTCTGCGCCGGCCAGCCGGTGCCGCCGGTCACGGTCAACGCGACGGCGTTCTCGGGCTTCTCCAGCCCGGTCGCGCTGAGCTTCCCGGGTCTCAACGCCGCCGTGTTCCCGACCGCTACGGCTTCGCCGAATCCGGTCACGCCGTCGGCCAGCCCGGGCTCGGCGATCACGGTCAACCTGACCACGGCTGCGGCTGCGCCGACCGGTACGTATCCGATCACGCTCGAAGGCACCTTCGGCGGCCCGCCGTCGATCACGCGTTCGGCCGCCTTCACGGTCAACGTGAGCCAGGGCCTGCCGACCGCGGCGGCGCTGACCGCGCCGGCCGACAACGCGACCAGCGTCGCGACGATGCCGACCTTCACCTGGGCCGCGGTCGCCGGCGCCAACAGCTACCTCGTCGAGGTGGCGAGCGATGCGGCGTTCACGAACATCGTCGCGAGCGGCACGGTCACGAGCCCGTCGTTCACGCCGGCCTCGGCGCTGAACACGACTACGACCTACTACTGGCGAGTGAAGGCGAGCAATGCCTGCGGTGACGGCGCGTATTCGCCGGTGTTCCGCTTCACGACCGGCGCGATCATCTGCTTCAACGGCAGCGTCGCGATTCCGGACAACAACGCGACCGGCGCGAACGCCGACGTGACCGTGGCGGCGGCGGGCACCATCACCGACCTCAACGTGTCGGTGAAGATCACGCACACCTATCCGGGCGACCTGGACCTGATCCTGGTCCACCAGGCCAGCAACACCTCGCTGACCCTGGGCACGCGCCTCGGCGGTAGCAGCTGCGGCATGGACAATATCGACGTGTCGTTCGACGACGAAGCGCCGGGCACGATCACCTGCGCGACGACCTCGCCGGGCATCACGGGCACGGTGCGTCCGGCCAACCCGCTGACTGCGTTCGACGGCCTGAACCTGGCTTCGGGCTGGCGCCTGACGGCCATCGATCGCGCCGGCCAGGACACGGGCAACATCACGCAGTACTGCCTGATCCCGACCCTGCTCGTCGATCAGATCTTCAAGAACGGCTTCGAGCAGTAAGCGACAAGGTCACCCGCAGGACCGAAGGGCCGCCGCAAGGCGGCCCTTCTTTTTTGGGCGGCCGGCGCGGTCTTGCGGACGGCCGGCGGCGCGACGGGAGCTGGGTCCCGCTGCGATTCGCGCGACGCTGCTGACAGCACGCTGGCAGCAGGTCGGCATCACCATGGCGGCGTGCAATCGGCACGTCATTCCCGGAAGCCCGCCATGCTCAACGCCACCGTTCCCGCCTGGTTCGAGATCCCGACCGTCGACCTCGACCGCGCCCAGACCTTCTACGAACGCATCCTCGGCGTCGCGCTCAAGCGCGAGCCGATGGGCGAGTCCGAGCTCGCCGTGTTTCCGTACGGCGGCCGTCCGCACGTCAGCGGCGCGCTGATCCGGCATGAGGAATGCAGCCCGGCCGTGCAGGGCAGCGTCGTCTACCTGAGCGTCGAGGACCTGCGTCCGGTGCTGCAGCGCGCACAGGAGTACGGCGGCGACACGCTCGTGCCGTGTACCGCGCTGCCCGGCGACATGGGCTACTTCGCCCAGTTCCGCGATACCGAAGGCAATCGCGTCGGCCTCTGGTCGGCGGTCTGATCGGGCGGCGGCCGCCGGGCTCGCCTCACGGCGGACTGGCGGCGGCCGTTCGCGAGGTCTCCAGCGATGTCGCCGGAATCTTTACCCCGGCCCGCATGTCCCCCGCGGCGCGGACGGCGGATGCGCCGCGCCGCGCTGCCGCGAATCGCCACGAGCGCGCGGTCTGGCACTCCGGTCGCGGCCGCGGCATGCTCGTCCGATGCGTCGCGCCGACCGCCTGTTCCTGATCATCCACGCCCTGCGCGGTCGCCGCACGGCGCTGCCGGCGCGCGGCCTGGCCGAAACGCTCGCCGTATCGCTGCGCACGGTCTATCGCGACGTGGCCGACCTGCAGCGTTCCGGCGTGCCGATCGAAGGCGAGGCCGGCGTCGGCTACCTGCTGCGCAAGGGCAGCGACATTCCGCCGCTGATGTTCCAGCCTGAAGAGCTCGAAGCCCTCGTCGTCGGCACGCGCTTCGTGCAGGCCTTCGCCGGCGAGCGCCTGAGCCGCGCCGCCGGTGCGGCGCTGCTCAAGATCAATGCCGTGCTGTCGCCGGAGCTGCGCGAGCGCAGCGAACGCTCGCGCGTGTTCGCGCCGGACTTCGGCCAGCACGCCGCGATCAAGGCGCACATCGATGAAATCCATGTCGCGATCGCCGAAGCGCGCGTCGTCGTGCTCGACTACGCCGACGAGAAAGGCAGCGCGTCGATGCGCGAGATCCAGCCGCTGTGCCTCGCGTTCTGGGGCGGCGCCTGGACGCTCGGCGCCTGGTGCCGGCTGCGGCGCGACTTCCGCAATTTCCGCCTCGACCGGATCCGCCAGTGCACGCTGTCGGCGCAGAAGTTCGCCGAGGATGCAGCCACCGATTTCCGCGCCTACATGCGTGCGATGGAATCGGCGTCGCGCTGAGACCGGCGCGGTAGGTCGTGCCTGTGGACCGCCGGATGCAGTGCATCGGCTGCGGTGCGGCGTGCTCTGCAGGACAAGGAATCCGTTGCCGACAGGTCGGCGCTTTGCCGACGCTATCGAACCGGGGCAGGATGCGTTGCCGCGGGCCTGCGCCGGTTTTCCGAAACGCAGATACCAAAACGCCACCGCAGGGTTCAGGGGGTACCCTGCGGTGGCGCCTTGGCAAGGCGATGACCGCCTTGTATTCAACTACTCGGATCGGGGGCGGCCAGCGGCTCACACCGGCGAAAAAATTTTCGCGAGCGACGCCGCGCTCAGTCCACGCGGCAGAACACCGCCTTGAGATAGCGCGACTCCGGTACGTGCGCCTGCCAGGGATGGTCGGGGCCGGCGCCGCTGATCTTCAGCACCTGCACGGTGCGGTTCGCATAGAACGCCGCGCGCCGCAGCATGTCGAGGAACTGCTCCTCGCTGACCAGGCCCGTGCAGGAACAGGTCACGAAGATGCCGCCGGGCCGGACCGCGCCGAGCGCGAGCTTGTTCATGTCGAGGTATTTCTTCAGCGCCGGGATGACCTGCTCGCGGTCTCGCGTCATCTTGGCCGGGTCGAGCACGACCACGTCGAACTTCTCGGCGCGGCCGGCGGCGACGTCGCGCAGCCAGTGGAAGATGTCGGCCTGGACGAAGCGCACCTTGACCTTGTTCAGCCGTGCATTCGATTCGGCGATTTCGAGGATTTCCTCGTCGAGGTCGACGCCGACGACTTCCTTGGCTCCGCCTACGGTCTTGGCGTAGATCGCGAAGCCGCCCGAATTGCAGCACAGGTCCAGCACGCGCTTGTCCTGGCAGAAGCCGGCCAGGGTCAGGCGGTTGTCGCGCTGGTCGGCGAAGAAGCCGGTCTTATGCTTGGTGCCCGGTGCGGCGTGGAACTTCACGCCGTGCTCCTCGATCACGGTCGGGCGCGGCGTCGGCGGCGTGGAGCAGTCGAAGCTCTCCTGCTTCTGCACGTGTTCCTCGGCGAACGCATAGACCTGGCTGTCGGGAAAATGATCGAGCAGGCAGCGCCGGATCAGGTCGCGCTGGCGGAACATGCCGGCCGAGAAGAATTCGATGACGAGCGTGTCGGCGAAGCGGTCGACGACGAGACCGGACAGGCCGTCGCCTTCGGAATGGACCACGCGATACGCGTCGGTGACCGCGTCGAGCTTGAGGATCTCGCGGCGCAGCGCGACGGCCTGCGCGATCTTGCGCTCGAAGAACGCCGCGTCGACGGCCTCGTCGGGGTCCTGGGTCAGCACGCGCAGCGCGATGCGCGAATGGCCGTTGTAGAAGCCGCGGCCGGCGAACGTGCCGTCGCGGTCGACGATGTCGACGACACTGCCGGGCTTGGGCCGCTCGGCGGGTTTCTCCACCATCTTCTGGAAGATCCAGGGGTGGTTGGAACGGCGCTCGATCTTGAGCTGGACGGTGGGATTGGCGGAGGCGGAAGGTTTCATCGCGGCATGATACCAGCCGCGCTTGCGCGGGCCGGCGCCCGGCGGCATCGTCCGGCCATGCGCTTTCCGCTCCTGCACCGCGGCACCCTGCTCGCGCGCCGCCAGCGCTTCCTCGCCGACATCCGCCTCGACGACGGCCGCGAGATCCTCGCCCACTGCCCCAACACCGGCCGCATGCTCGGCTACTCGGCGCCGGGATTGCGCGTCTGGGCCAGCGAACGTCCCAAGGCCGCCGGGCGCTGCGGCTGGACCTGGGAGCTGGCCGAGCTCGGCGAGACGCTCGTCGGCGTGCATCCGGCGCGTGCCAACGCGCTGGCCGCCGAAGCGATCGCGGCCGACCGCATCGCGCCGCTGGCCGGCTATGCCGCGATGCGGCGCGAAGTGCGCTACGGCAGCGAAGGCAGCCGCATCGATCTGCTGCTGAGCGCGCCGGACCGCGCCGACTGCTACGTCGAGGTCAAGTCGGTGACCGCGGCCGACGAATACGGTCTCGGCATCTTCCCCGACGCGGTCAGCGAACGCGGCCTGCGCCATCTGCGCGAGCTGCAGACCGCTGCCGCAGCAGGCGCCCGCGCCGTACTGCTGTTCTGCGTGCAGCGCGGCGACGCGCTCGCGGTCCGCGCGGCCCGGGAGATCGACGCGGCCTATGCCCGCGGCCTGGACCAGGCCCGCGCCGCCGGCGTCGAGGTATTCGCCTGGCGCTGCGCGATCTCGACCGAGGCGATCACCTTGGCGCGGCGCGTTCCGGTGCTGTCCTGATGCTCCGGCTCAGCGGCCGTCGGTGAGCCACCGCGCCGCATCGAGCGCGAAGTAGGTCAGGATCGCGTCGGCGCCGGCGCGCTTGATGCTGGTCAGCGCTTCGAGCACGCAGGCCTGTTCGTTAATCCAGCCGTTCTGGCCGGCGGCCTTGAGCATCGCGTACTCGCCGCTGACCTGATAGACCAGGGTCGGCGCGCCGAAGCGGTCCTTCACGCGGCGCACGATGTCGAGGTAGGGCAGGCCGGGCTTGATCATGACCATGTCGGCGCCTTCCTCGAGGTCGAGCGCGACTTCGCGCAGGGCCTCGTCGCTGTTGGCCGGGTCCATCTGGTAGGTGTACTTGTTGCCTTTTCCCAGATTGGCGGCGGAGCCGACGGCGTCGCGGAACGGGCCGTAGAAGCTCGATGCGTACTTGGCCGAGTAGGCCAGGATGCGCGTGTGGATGTGGCCGCCGTTCTCCAGCGCGGTGCGGATCGCGCCGACGCGGCCGTCCATCATGTCCGACGGAGCGACGATGTCGGCGCCGGCGGCCGCATGGGACAGGGCCTGGCGCACGAGCGCGGCGACGGTCTCGTCGTTGAGCACGTAGCCGGATTCGTCGACGAGACCGTCCTGGCCGTGGGTCGTGAACGGATCGAGCGCGACGTCGGTGATGACGCCGAGCTCGGGAAAGGCCCGCTTGAGCGCACGCACCGCGCGCTGGGCCAGTCCGTCCGGGTTCCAGGCTTCCGCCGCGTCGAGGCTCTTGGCTTCCGGCGGCGTGACCGGGAAAAGCGCCAGCGCCGGAATGCCCAGGGACTGGGCCTGGCCGGCCAGCTCGAGCAGTTCGGCGATGCCGACGCGCTCGACGCCGGGCATCGAGGCGATGGCTTCGCGGCCGCTGCCTTCGCGCACGAACACCGGCAGGATCAGGTCGGCGCTGGTCAATACGGTCTCGCGCATCAGCGCTCGCGAGAAGGCGTCGCGCCGCATGCGCCGCGGGCGGATCGCTGGAAAGGCCATGGCGGAAACTCCGGCAAGCTGCACAAGCGCGACAGCGTAGCGCAACGCCGCGGCCCCGGCTTCCGGGCGCGACAGCATGCCGCTGCGACCAGCGTCCCGAGGGTGGCGGTTTTCGTCGCGATTCGCCGTATTCACCAGCCGGCGGGCGTGTCGTTGCGGCCGCCGGCGCAGCGGGATTCGTACTTGAAATGGCTGGCTCGAGCTGGTCATATTGCGCGGCCGCTGCGGGGGCGCAGCGCGGGCATGAGGCTCGCGTTGCCGGCGCGGTCCAGCAGGAACCCACACCTTGTCCGGTATTCTGGTCGTCGAACGCTCAACGACGCTGAGCCATTTGCTCAAGCGCACCCTGGCGGCTGCCGGGCTGGCGGCGCGCAGCGAGCTCGCGGCGTACCTGGACACGATCGATCACCTGAAACATTCGCTCGGGCTCGGGCAGCCCTACGGCCTGCTGATCGTCGGCATACCGGCGCGGCCGACGCGCGACTGCCTGGCCCTGCTCGATCACCTGGCGACCGACGCGCAGCGCGAGCTGCCGGTGCTGCTGATGGTCCACGAGCAGAACGCCGATCTCGACGCCTGGGTGCGCCGTCGCGGCCGCGCGCTGATCGTGCTGTGGACCCAGTTCAGCAAGATCCCGGCCGCGCTGGCCCAGCTCGAACCGCGCGCCGGCCAGCTGTCGGTCCAGGCCGAGGCTGCGGCCGTTCCGTCGCAGGGTATACGCATCCTGTTTGTCGACGATTCGCAAAGCGTGCGGCTGGCCTACCAGCAGCTGCTCGAACGCCAGGGCTACGCGGTTGCGACCGCCGGCACCCTGAACGAAGCGGCCGACAAAGCCGCGCGCGAGTCCTTCGATCTGGCCATCGTCGATTACTTCCTGCCCGACGGCAACGGCGACGAACTCTGCCGCCGCCTGTCCGGTCTGCCGGGCGCGCCGACGCTCGCGGTCATCACGGGCACGTATCGCGAAGACATCATCGTCAAGAGCCTCGACGCCGGCGCGATCGAGTGCATGTTCAAGAACGAGGCCAAGGAGCTGTTCCTCGCGCGCGTCAAGACGCTGTCGCGGCAGATCCAGATGCAGAAATCGGTCGAGGCCGAGCGCCAGCGCCTCGACGGCATCCTCGGCTCGGTCGGCGACGGCGTCTACGGCGTCGACCAGCAGGGGATCATCACCTTCATCAACCCGACCGGTCTGCGCCTGCTCGGCTATGAGGAGGAAGACCAGCTCATCGGCAAGCCGGCCCGCGGGCTGATCCACCAGGGCGTCGAGGAGCGGCCCGGCGAGACGGCCGACGCTGGCCTCGAACAAGCCTATACCGCGGGCAACGCGCTCAAGGGCCACGAGACCGTGTTCTGGCGCCGCGACAGGAGCGGCATGACGGTCGAATGCTCGGTGCTGCCGCTCGCGATCCAGAACCGGCGCCAGGGCTCGGTGGTCGTGTTCCGCGACATCTCCGAGCGCAAGAGCGCCGACAACCTGCGCTGGGAGCTGACCCACGACAAGCTGACCGGCCTCGTCAACGCGCGCCATTTCACCCACCAGGTCGCGCTGGAGCTGCAGCGCCGGCGCGAGGCCGGCGGTTATTCGTCGATTCTGTACATCGACCTCGACCGCTTCAGCGCGATCGTCGACGCGGCCGGCGTGCCGGCCAGCGAGCGCCTGCTCGTGGAGATCGCGAGCGTGCTCGGCAAGCGTCTGCGCGAGCACGACGTGCTCGCGCGCATCGAAGGCGACCGCCTCGCGCTGATGCTGTCGGGCGTGCAGCTGGAAAACCTGTTCCCGCTGGCCGACAGCTACCGCGAGCTGCTGCACCAGTGCAAATACGAATCCGGCGGCGCGAGCCGGCCGATCACCGCGTCGATCGGCGTCGCCGTGATCAGCCGCGACACGCCGTCGGCCGAATACGTCGTCGAGCACGCGCGCCTGGCCTGCCGCACGGCCAAGCAGCGCGGCCGCGACCAGACCGAGATCTACGTCGGCGAGCACGACGCGCGCATCGCGCGCGAGATCGAGGCGGGCTGGACCGAGCGCCTGCGTCAGGCAATGGAGCAGGAACGTATCGTGCTGCTGGTGCAGCCCATCGTGCCGGTCGCCGCGCTGCCGCGCAGCGAGTCGGCCGTCGTGCAGCGCCAGGGCTGGCGCGTCAACGGCTCGGGTACGGCCGGCCAGGAATACCTGTTCGAGATCCTGATCCGCATGGTCGGCAAGGACGGCCAGCTGATCTCGCCGGGCGTGTTCGTGCCGCTGGCCGAGCGCGTCGGCATGATGCCCAAGCTCGACCTCTGGGTGCTCAACCGTCTGCTGCGTTACCTCGCCGGCGTGCGCGGCGTGCGCGCGCCGATCGCGTTCCACGTCAACCTGTCGAACATGACCCTGGCCGATCCGGACTCGCTGAAGCTGATCGAGGCGGCGATCCGCGCCTCGGGCGTGTCCGCGCGGCAGCTCGTGTTCGAGATCACCGAGACCTCGGAGCTGACGAGCCTGCATAGCGCACGCAAGTTCATTTCGTCGCTGAAGAAGCTCGGCTGCCGCTTCGCGCTCGACGATTTCGGCACCGGCTTCTCGAGCTTCACCCACCTGCGCCATCTGCCGGTGGATTTCGTCAAGGTCGAGGGCAGCTTCGTGCAGGGCATGCCGGGCAGCGAGCTCGATCGCAAGATGGTCGGCTCGATCACCCAGCTCGCCCAGTCGCTGAAACTGCGCGTGATCGGCGAGCACGTGGACAGCTTCTCGACGCTCGAGGCGCTGCGCGTCTCGGGCGCCGATTACGCCCAGGGCAACTACCTCGGCGAGCCGCGGCCGCTGCGCAGCGTCGATTTCGCCGCGCTGTTCCCGCATGGCTGAAGCGCCGGCGCAGGATTCCGCGTCCCCGGGGCGCGGCGATCCGGCCGCGGCGCCCGCCGCCACCGCCAACGACCGCACGATACGCCGCTGCCTGGCCGTGCTCGGCGCGCTCGCGCTGCTGTGCGTCGCGGGTCCGTGGTTCAGCCGCTACGGCGTCGACCACACCGACTGGGAACATCTGTCCGTCGCGCCGGGCCTGGCCCACGGCCATTGGCTCGGCACCGACGCGATAGGCCGCGACGTGTTCGTGCGCCTCTGCGTCGGCGGTCGCCTGTCGCTGCTGATCGGCCTGCTCGCGAGCCTGGTCGCGCTGGCGCTCGGCCTGGCCTACGGCGTCGTCGCCGGCTATGCGGGCGGCCTGGTCGATCGGGTGCTGATGCGCGCGCTGGACCTGTTCGCGGCGCTGCCGTTCCTGCTGATCGTGATCCTGTTGCTGACCGTGTTCGAACGCTCGCTGCCGCTGCTGCTCGCGGCGATCGGCGGCTATGTCTGGATGGACCTCGCACGCGTGATCCGCGCCGAGGCCGCGCGGCTACGCGGCCTGGCGTTCGTCGACGCGGCGCGGCTGCTCGGCGCCGGCCCGGGCTGGATCATGGCGCGGCACATCGCGCCGAATCTGCTCGGCCTGGCCCTGGTCTACCTGAGCCTCGGCGTGCCGAACGCGATCCTGATCGAATCGTTTCTCGGCTTTCTCGGCCTCTCGGTCGACGAACCGGCCGCGAGCTGGGGCGCCATGCTGTTCGACGGCACGCAGGAGATGGACCTGGCGCCGTGGACCCTGATCGCGCCGGCCGCGGCACTGGCCACGACCTTGATCTGCTGCCAGTTCCTCGGCGAAGCGCTGCGCCGCCGCCTGGATCCGCGCCGGGCCGCGGCGTGAACGCGCCGCTGCTCGAGGTCGAGAATCTGCAGATTGCGCTGCCGGCGTGGCTGCAACCGGTCGTTGCCGATGTCGGCTTTCGTCTGGCCGCCGGCGAATGCCTCGCGCTGATCGGCGCGTCGGGGTCGGGCAAGAGCCTGACCAGCGCGGCGCTGATAGGCCTGCTGCCGGCCGGCGCGAGCATGCGGGGCTCCATCCGCTTCGCCGGCGAGGAGCTCGTCGCCGCGGCTCCCACGGCCTGGCGCCGCGTGCGCCGCGCCGGCATCGGCATGGTCTGGCAGGACAGCCAGGCCAGCCTGCATCCGCTGCGCCGGATCGGCGCGCAGCTGATCGAAGCCCTGCGCGCGGCCGGCGCCGAGCCTGTCGCGGCGCGCGAGCAGGCCACGGCGCTGCTGGCCGAGGTCGGCATCGACCGGCCCGCGCAGCGGCTGCGCAGCTACGCGCACGAACTGTCCGGCGGCCAGCGCCAGCGCGTGCTGATCGCGCTCGCGCTGGCCGCGAATCCGCAGCTGCTGATCGCCGACGAGGCGACCAGCGCGCTCGATGCGAGCCTGCGGCTGCAGATCGTCGACCTGCTCGACGCGCTGCGCCGCCGCCGCGGGCTCGCGCTGCTGTTCGTCAGCCACGACCTGGCCCTCGTGCGGCGCATCGCCGACCGCGTCGCCGTGCTCGACCGCGGCCGGATCGTCGAGCTCGCCGACACCGCGGCCCTGTTCGCCAGTCCGGCGCATCCGCAGACGCGCGCGCTGTTGGCCCTAGCCGAACCGCTGCCGGCCGCTGCGGAACCGGCGTCGCCAGCGCCGCTGCTGCAGTTGCAGGGTCTCGACGCGGCGTATGCCGCTACGGGCTGGCGGTCCACGGTGCGGCCGGCGCTGCGCGACGTCGGCTTTGCGCTGCAGGCCGGCCGCACCCTGGCCATCGTCGGCGAATCCGGCTCGGGCAAATCGACTCTGCTGCGCTGTCTGACCGGCCTGCTGCGGCCGCAGCGCGGCCGCCTGCAGCTCGCCGGACAGGTGCTGGACCTCGCCGGCCTACGCGACCCGGCGCCGCTGCGCGCGCAGCTGCAGCTCGTGTTCCAGGACCCCGGCGCGTCGCTGGATCCGCTCTGGCGCGTCGGCGACATCGTGGCCGAGCCGCTGCGGTTCGCGCCGGAGCCGCCCGCCGCTGCCGAGCGTGACGCGCGCGTCGCAGCCCTGCTCGACGACGTCGGCCTGGCGCCCGAACTCGCGCGGCGCTATCCGCATGCGCTGTCGGGAGGCCAGCGCCAGCGCGTCGCGATCGCCCGCGCGCTGGCCGCGCAGCCGGCCGCCCTGCTGCTGGACGAGGCGACCAGCGCGCTCGACGTGCTGGTGCAGCGGCAGATCCTGGAGCTGCTGCGCCGCCTGCAGCGCGAGCGCGGACTGGCCCTGCTGTTCGTGACCCACGATCTCGACCTGGTCGCCGGCTTTGCCGACGAGGTCGTGGTGCTCTGGCGCGGCGCCCTCGTCGAATGCGGCGCCGTTGGGGAGGTTTTCGCGCATCCGCGTCACAGCCACACGCGCGAGCTGCTGACCGCCGCCGGGCGGTAGGCGCGGGAATTGCTTTCCGTCAACGAACTGTCAAAACCGTGAACCCGTTCCGAGACGTACGCGAAACCGTTCAGCGACAGTTTGATTCCGTTAAGGAATAATTAATTTCGCTTTTTTTCATAAGACTGGACCAGAAAGCGGTCTAGCAACTAAAGAGTTCGTTATAACCTCTTGAATAAGAGGGGTTTTCAAATGTCTCCGAGTATACTTCTTCTCATCCTCAGCACCGCCGTCGTCGTCGCGCTGTTGTCGATCAAGCGCATCCCCGAGGGCACTGTCTATACCCTGCGCCGTTTCAACGGCCAGGCCCGCACCCTGCAGCCGGGCACGCATCTGATCTGGCCCCTGCTCGAGCGCGTGGTCCATCGAATTTCCCTTACTGGCCACGTACTTGCGATCGACGAACTGTTCCCGGTCGGAACCAGCGCGCGGCTTGCCGGCAAAGTGTTCTGGCAGGTCGTCGATGCCGAACGCGCCGATGCCTCGATCGACCGCGCCGAATCGCTGATCCGTGCCCGCGTGCTCAACGTGGCCCGCGCGACCGACGATCCGGCCGGAGAGACGCCCGAAGTGCGCAACAGCCGGCTCAAGGCGGCGCTGAACGAAAGTCTGCGCGACGTCGGCATCGTCGTGACGCGGGTCCAGCTCGCCCTCGCCTGAGCCCGGCGCCGGCCCGCAATCAAGCCCCACGAGACCCGCGCAAGCGGGTCTTTTTGTTGCAGCGACTGGATTTTAGCCACCGCGGCCCGGATACTTGCCGGCCTTTTCGATACGGACGGCCCGGTGATGGCGGAACGGGAACGGCTGCGTCGCCGGCTCGATGACGGTCTGGCCGCGCTGGACCTGGATCTGTCCGGCGCGGTGCGCGATCGGCTGATCGCCTACGTCGAGCTGCTGGCGCGCTGGAACGCGGCCTACAACCTGACGGCGGTGCGCGATCCCGGTGAAATGGTCGCGCGGCACCTGCTGGATTCGCTGGCCATCGCACCTCATGTGAGCGGGGCGACCCTGGCCGACCTCGGCAGCGGCGCCGGCCTGCCGGGCATCCCGCTGGCGCTGATTGCCGCGGAACGTCAGGTCACGCTGGTCGATTCCAACGGCAAGAAGGCACGTTTCCTGCGTGAGGCCGTGCGCGCGCTGAAGCTCGCCAACGTGCGCGTGATCGAAGGCCGGGTGCAGGACGTGCCGGGACAATTCGATTGCGTCACTGCCCGCGCGTTTGCCACGCTAGCCGACATGCTGAACTGGGCCGGGGGGCTGCTCGCCGACGGCGGCACCTGGCTGGCGATGAAGGGCAAGGTCGACGAGGCGGAAATCGCCGCCGTGCCGGCCGGATTCCGCGTCGAACGGATCGTCGCGCTGCAGGTGCCGGCCACGGTCGGCGAACGCCATCTGATCGTTGTACGCAAGGCTTGAACGAACCGGTTTCCCCATGACGCGCATCATCGCCATCACCAACCAGAAAGGCGGCGTCGGCAAGACGACGACCGCGGTCAATCTCGCGGCGGCGCTGGCCGAGACGCGGCGCAAGATCCTGCTCGTCGATCTCGACCCGCAGGGCAACGCGACGATGGCCGCCGGCGTCGACAAGCGCCTGGCCAAGCCCAACGGCTACGAGGTGCTGCTCGACGAGGCGCCGATCGAGCGTGCCATCGTCACGACCGAAGCCGGCTTCGACCTGCTGCCGGGCAGCTCCGACCTGACCGCGGCCGAGCTCAAGCTCATGGACGCGCTCGCGCGCGAGAGCCGGCTCAAGGAACAGCTGGCCAAACTCGGCGACGTCTACCACACGATCCTGATCGACTGTCCGCCGACCCTGCACCTGCTGACGATCAACGCGCTCTGCGCCGCGCACGGCGTGCTGATTCCGGTGCAGTGCGAGTACTTCGCGCTGGAAGGCCTGGCCAGCCTGCGCGAGACCATCGAGGCCGTGCGCCGGCGCCTCAATCCGCGTCTGGAAATCGACGGCCTGCTGCGCACCATGTACGACGTGCGCAACAACCTGGCCAACGAAGTGTCGGCCCAGCTCACCAAGCATTTCGGCGACAAGGTGCTGCGCTCGATCATCCCGCGCAACATCCGCCTGGCCGAGGCGCCCAGCCACGGCAAGCCGATCAATCTGTATGACCGCGAATCCCGCGGCGCCATCGCCTATCTCGGTCTCGCCGGCGAGATGCTGCGGCTGGAACGCGGCGCCGCGGCCGCCGCTGCGGCGCATCCCAACTGAGGCTCCCCATGTCGGCAGCGAAGAAACGAGGACTCGGACGCGGCCTGGACGCCCTGCTCGGCAGTCTGGAGCCGGAAACGGCGGAAACCCGCGAAGGCGGCGGCAGCGAGCTGCGCCAGATCGCGGTCGGCAGGATCTTTCCGGGCAAGTATCAGCCGCGCCAGGCCATCGATCCCGAAAAGCTCGAAGAGCTGGCCGCGTCGATCCGCGCCCAGGGCGTCATCGAGCCCATCGTCGTGCGCGCGTCGGGCGACCGCTTCGAACTGATAGCCGGCGAACGCCGCTGGCGCGCGACGCAGCTGGCCGGCCTGCCCGAGATTCCGGCGCTCGTGCGCGAAGTCGACGACCGCGCCGTCGTCGCGATCGCGCTGATCGAGAACATCCAGCGCGAGGAGCTCACGCCGCTTGAGGAATCGCAGGCGCTCAAGCGCCTGATCGACGAATTCGACCTGACCCACCAGCAAGTCGCCGACGCGGTCGGCCGCTCGCGCGCGGCCGTGTCCAACCTGCTGCGTCTGATGGATCTGCCGGCCGGGATCAAGCAGTTGCTCGAGCAGCGGAAGCTGGACATGGGCCATGCGCGCGCGCTGCTGACCCTGCCCGAAGCCTTGGCCATAGGCCTCGCGCGGCAGGCGGCCGAGCACGGCTGGTCGGTGCGCGAGCTCGAAGACGCTGCGCGCGCCGCGCAGAGCGAGCCGGCCGCGGCGCCGGCCAAGCCGGCCAAGACCGCGCGCGATCCCAACGTCGAATCGCTGGAGCGAGACCTGTCCGAACGCATCGGTGCGCGCGTCGCGATCAGCCACAGCCGCAACGGCCGCGGCAAGCTGACGATCCGCTATCACAGTCTGGAAGAACTCGACGGCATCCTCGCGCGGATCAAGTGACGCCCGCTGCGATGCCGCCGCATGAAAGCGTTTCGCCCCGGCGAGGGTCTGTATGCAGGTGAGCAGCCGGCAACGCCAATTCGACGCCCTGGTACGAGCGCACAACGGCGATCTCTACCGCTATGCCTATTGGCTCTGCGGCGATTCCGCGCTGGCCCAGGACCTGACCCAGGAAACCTTTCTGCGCGCCTGGCGTTCGCTGGACGCGCTGCGCGAAACCGATGCGGCCAAGGCCTGGCTCATCACCATCCTGCGTCGCGAGCACGCGCGCCTGTACGAGCGCAAGAGCTTCGACACCACCGACATCGGCGAGCTGGAACTGGACGACCGCGATTCGCTGACCCCCGAACAACTGGGCGAGGATTCCCTCGTACGCGCGGCCATGTTGCAGCTCGAACCCAAATACCGCGAGCCGCTGCTGCTGCAGGTGCTCGGCGGATTTTCCTGCGACGAGATCGCGCGCGAGCTCGGCCTCGGCGCGGCGGCCGTGATGACCCAGCTGTTCCGCGCGCGGCAGAAGCTCAAGCATCTGCTCGGCGCCGAACGCGGCGAGGCCAGCGCATGAACTGCCTCGATTACCGCCGCCAGCTGGGCGCCGACCCGCGCCGCGAAACCCCCGAAATGCAGGAACACCGGCGCGGCTGCTCCGGCTGCGCCGCGCACCAGGCGCGCAGCCTGGGTTTCGAACTCGCGCTCAAGCGTTCGCTGCAGGTCGCCGTGCCCGACGGGCTGGCCGAACGCATCCTGCTGGCCCAGACCACCGGCGAACGCAGCGCGCGCACGCGCCGGCGTCGTCGCTGGGGCTGGCTTGCCGCGGCGGCGGTGCTCGTGGCCGCGCTCGGCATCGGCGTGCAGCAGCTGCAGCTGTTCGCGCCCCTCCCGCGCCAGCTCGTCGTCCATCTGCAGCACGAACCCGAAGCGCTGCTGACCCATACGCCGCTGTCCGTGGCCGAGATCGAGCGCGGCTTCGCCCTGCGCGGCGTGAAGCTCGTCGCTCCGCCGCCGGCCGGCGTCAGCTACGTGCAGCCGTGTCCGGTCGGCATGATCGGTTCGGTGCACATGGTCATGCCCGAGGACGAGGGTCCGGTCACGGTGTTCTTCCTGCCGGCCCACCGCGAGCGTCGCGGCGACTACGTCGACCAGGGCATGCACGTCCGCGCCGTGCCCATGGCCGCCGGCACCCTCGCGCTCGTCGCCGCCGACACGCGCCATTTCGACGCGCTCGAAGCCGGCTGGCGCAACAGCCTCGAAGGCACGCCGGCCACGGCCGCCGGGGCGCCCTGAGCCGCGGCTTCCGCCGTCGTCGTCCAGCGCCGGGCTTCGCAGTGAATCGTGCGGCCGGCCGCGCTCTCCGCGCCGGAAGAGCACATTGGGGCTGACCATCGGGGATCGGCGCCGCGCCTGCCGCGTTTGGGCCTGGGGCCCGGTCCGGCGATAATGCGCGCCGCAATCCGTTCCGGACCCTCGCAATGCCCCAGCTTTCCGTCGTCGTCCCCGTCTTCAACGAGCGCGACAACATCAAGCCGCTGATCGACGAAATCGTCGCCGCCCTGCGCGGCCGTCACGACTTCGAGATCGTCTACGTCGACGACTGCAGCAAGGACGACAGCCTCGCGGTGCTGCAGGGGCTCCGGGCGCAGGTGCCCGAGCTTCGCGTCATTAAGCACATTTCCCAAAGTGGACAAAGCACAGCCGTGCGCAACGGCGTCAAGTCCGCGCGCGGCGCCTGGATCGCCACCCTCGACGGGGACGGCCAGAACGATCCGGCCGACATTCCCAAGCTGATCGCCGCGCGCGACGCGGGTCCGGCCGACGTGAAGCTCTATGCGGGCTGGCGCGTGAACCGTCAGGACACCGGCAGCAAGCGCTGGGCGTCCAAGATCGCCAACGCGATCCGCTCGCGCCTGTTGCGCGATTCCACGCCGGACACCGGCTGCGGCATCAAGCTGTTCGAGCGCGAAGCCTTCCTCGACCTGCCCTATTTCGACCACATGCACCGCTACCTGCCGGCGCTGATGCAGCGCTCGGGCTGGAAGACGGTCAGCGTGCCGGTCAATCACCGCGCGCGCGGCGCCGGCGTGTCCAAGTACAACAACCTCAACCGCGCGCTCGTCGGCATCGCCGACCTGCGCGGCGTCGCCTGGCTGATCCGGAGAGCCAAGCGGACTGCCATCGAAGAAGTGCGATGACACGCCGCAATCCTTGAGACGGCGATTTCCGACACTTCGCACCGGCCGGCGATTCCTGCCGGCCTGCGAAGCTCAAGGAGGATTCATGCGGGGGATGTTTTACGTCGCACTCGTCGCGGCGCTCGCGTCGGCACCGGCCGGCGCAGCGGACTGGTCGCATTTCATCGGTTCCAATCCGAGTTTTCCCAACCAGCTGGCCGAGCACGGCTTGGCCGTCGACGCCGGCGGCCTGATCGCCTTGCAGGCCTACAACCGGCCGGCCTGGTCGCGCCAGATCGAATTCATCCACGAGTACACGCTCGCCGCCGACGGCACGACTCCGTGGATCTGGGGCGTGACCGGCAAGGGGCCGAGCGCTGCGATGACGCCGCACGGCGTCGACCAGCGCGACGGCCATCGCCTCGTCCGGATCGAACGCGCCGACGATCCCTGGACCTCCCATGACGACTTCAGCGTCGTCCCGCCGAACAGCTCGCAGCCGCTCTGGTGGTTCAGCGAGCCGCAGACCGGCGGCCATGTCGTCGACACCGTTTCCGGCGGCGCCGACGGCGGCTTCGTGCTGCGCGCGCTGGACGCGGGCGCCGGCTTCGAAGTCATCGCGTTCGACGACAGCTGGCCGCGCTGGCGGACGACCGTGCAGCCGTGTGCCGGCGGCGCTGCGCCGGGCACGCTCGCGATCGACTACGCGCCGTTCGGCGTCTGGCCGGCCGTGCACACGCTCAGCGTCGCCGGCAGCTGCGACGACGGCGTGAGCCCGCCGCAGGTGTTCGTGCAGCGCTTCGACAGCTACGACGGCAGCCAGGCCGCGACGGAATGGCTGAATCCCGGTCCCGACCATCAGCTTGCGAAGCTCGCGTTCTCGCCGGCGCACGAGCTCGTCGCCGTGTACTCGACGTCGTGGGGCTTCCAGGAAGTCCACCGCGTGCCGGCGCCCGGCATGCCGTTCACGGGTCCGGTCGGCGTGCTGTTCGGCGTCGACCAGGTCGTCGCGCTCGCGCCGGCCGGCGCCGACACGCTGGTCATCGTCGGCGCCGACGTCAACGGCAATCCGGTCTCCTCCACGGTCTGGCCGCAGGGCCCGGTAACCCCGACCGTGCCGCTGGTCGGCCTCGCGGGCTTCCCGGGCGGCGGCTGGACCTTCGCCGCGGGACGCGACGAAAAACTGCTCGCGCTACGCACCGAGACCGGCGGCGCCGCGCCGCTCGTGCGGCTCGTCGGGCTCGATGCCTACGGCCAGCTCCAATGGAGCGACACGATCGCAGGCATCCTGCCCGGCGCCGTGCCGCAGGCCGTGCCGGCCAAGGATGCCGCCGGCGGCTTCGTCGTCGCGGTCGACCGGCAGGACGCCGGCGGCACGATCGGCATCGAGGTCCGCCGTATTGGCAGCACGCCGTGACCGGCAGGGCGCCCGCCTCGCGCGGGCGCCCTGTCTTCCGGGCCGTGCGCGGCCGGACGGCCTGGCCTAAGCTCGGGCGATCCATTGCCGCGGAGTCGCCCCATGCGTCAAGCCGTTCTCGCTTTCGCGCTCGCCGTGTCGCTGGCCGGGCCGGCGTTCGCCGCCGACCGCGTCACCGGCAAGGCCTTCGCGACGCGTTCGGAAGTCTTCGCGCCGCACGGCATGGTCGCGACCTCGCAGCCGCTGGCCACGCAGATCGGCGTGGACGTGCTGAAGAAAGGCGGCAGCGCGATCGACGCGGCGATTGCCGCGAACGCCGCGCTCGGCCTCATGGAGCCGACCGGCAGCGGCATCGGCGGTGACCTGTTCGCGATCGTCTGGGACGCCAGGACGCAGAAGCTCTACGGCTACAACGGTTCGGGCCGCTCGCCGAAGTCGCTGACGCTCGAATGGTTCGCCAAGCACGGCTACAGCGACATCCCGCCGACCGGCCCGCTGCCGGTGTCGGTGCCCGGCTGCGTCGATGCCTGGTTCGCGCTGCACGACAAGTTCGGCCGGCTGCCGATGAAGGATCTGCTCGCGCCGACCGTGCGCTACGCGCGCGACGGTTTTCCGGTCAGCGAGCTGATCGCGTACTACTGGCAGCGCTCGGTGCCGCGTCTGTCGAAATACCCGGGCTTCGCCGAGCAGTTCACGCGCGATGGCGCCGGCCCGGCCAAGGGCCAGCGCTGGACCAATCCGAATCTCGCCGACACGCTCGAAACCCTCGGCAAGGGCGGCCGCGATGCGTTCTACAAAGGCCGCATCGCCAAGGTCATCGGCGATTACATGAAGGCCAACGACGGTTTCCTGAGCGCCGAGGATCTGGCTGCGCATCGCGGCGAATGGGTGGAGCCGGTATCGACGAACTACCGCGGCTACGACGTCTGGGAACTGCCGCCGAACGGCCAGGGCGTCGCAGCGCTGGCCATGCTGAACATTCTCGAAGGCTACGACTTCGGCAAGATCGGTTTCGGCAGCGTCGAGCACGTGCACCTGTTCACCGAGGCCAAGAAGCTCGCGTTCGCCGACCGCGCGCAGTATTTCGCCGATCCGGCGTTCGCGTCGCTGCCGCTCGAGGGCCTGTTGTCCAAGGACTATGCGGCGCAGCGCCGGAAGCTCATCGGCGAGACCGCGGCGAAATCGGTCGACGCCGGCCATCCGCCGCTCGACGACGGCGACACGATCTACCTGACCACGGCCGACAAGGACGGCAACATGGTCTCGCTGATCCAGTCGAACTACCGCGGCATGGGCTCGGGCATGGCGCCGACCGGCCTCGGCTTCATCCTGCAGGACCGCGGCGAGATGTTCGTGCTCAAGCCCGGACACCCGAACTCCTTCGCGCCGGGCAAGCGGCCCTTTCATACCATCATTCCGTCCTTCGTGACCAAGGACGGCAAGCCCTGGCTCAGCTTCGGCGTCATGGGCGGCGCGATGCAGCCGCAGGGCCACGTGCAGATCGTCATGAACCTGATCGACTTCGGCATGAACCTGCAGGAAGCCGGCGACGCGCCGCGCATCCAGCACGACGGCTCCACCGAACCGACCGGCCAGGCCACGGCCATGCGCGACGGCGGCGAGGTCAATCTGGAGACCGGCTTCAGCTGGGAAACCGTGCGCGGCCTGATGCAGAAAGGCCATAAGGTCACCTATGCCGACGGCCCGTACGGCGGCTATCAGGCGATCGCCTGGGACGAGAAGAACCGCGTCTGGATCGGCGCCTCGGAAGGGCGCAAGGATGGCCAGGCGGCTGGCTACTGAGCGGCGTGGTTTCACCGTCCCGGATGCGCCGGGCCGACAGGGACGAAGGATCTGCGGGGGCTGATCCTGTTCGTCCTGCAAATCCGTTAGGCTGATGAAACCCCACGGAGGATTGCGCTCATGCGTCTGAAGACCGCGATCGGAGGGAGCCTGGTGTTCTGTTGCGGCGTCGCACTCGCACAGATCTCAGTGCCGCAAACGGCCGCCGCTCCGGACCCGGGCGCTGCCTCGGCGGCGGCCGTATCCATCGACGACGAAGCGGGCGCGGCCTATGAGCGTTACACGCAGGCCGTAAAGAACGCGCTCGGACCGCTGTATCGGAAGTTGCGCGAAAGCGCCGCGCCGCGCGACTGGATGCTGGCCTCGCAGCTGCTCGTGCTGTCGATGGCCGACGACGATCCGGATTTCAGCAGCGTCGGGCGCGCCGAGCTGCTGCGCAATGCCGCCGCGGCAGCGCCCGAGGACGCGCTCGTGCAGTGGGTCGCGATGATGGCCATGCCCAGCGCCGACGGCGGCTGCGCGGCGCCGCGGATGCCGGCCAATCTCGATGCCGTGCTGCGACTGGAATCCGACAACGGCCTGGCCTGGCTGCCGGTGCTGAGTCAGGCCTGGCAGGCCAAGGACGCGCTCGCGATCGATTCGGCGCTGACGCGCATGGCCGCGGCGACGCGCTATGACGACCACTCGATCGAATACGGCCAGCTCATGATCGAGCTGTTCCGCGACAACCCCGACACGATGCACGCGCTCGGCGCAGCCAACGCCGCTGCGGATGAGGCGGTCGATCCGGTGCAGTACGGCCTGATCATGAGCCAGACCCTGAGTACGCCGTTCCAGGTGCTGGTCCGCGCCTGCGACCGTGCCAAGCAGCCCGAGGCCGATACGCGCCGTTTCGCGATCTGCGCCGATCTCGGCCAGCGGCTGCTGCGCGAGGGCAAGACCGGCCTGGTCAGCCGCATCGGCGACACCGTGCTTGCGAAGGCCGGCCTGTCCGACGATGCCGAGGCTGCGGCGCTGCGGCGCGAAACCGCCTGGCTGACTCAGGCCTTGGCCGACGGAGACGTCGTGGAACAGGCGCACCGCTACGCCGACGCACTGCAGCGTCACGGCAACGAGCTCGAAGCCCTGCGCGAGCTGGCACGGGCCCGCGGCCTGTCGCCGACTCCGCCGCCGACCTGGCAGCCGCCGAACTGGCGGAGTGGACGCGGCGACGCGGCGCCGCCGGCCGAGGCCGAAGACGCCAAGTCCGAAGCCGAGGGCGCCGACGACTGAAACCCGCGCCGGCCTGGACGGTTGACGCCGCCCCGGGCCGGTGCAGTCGGGACCCCGCGCCGGCCCGGCCGCGCAATTTCCAGATGTGCAGGCTCGGTGTACCCTCGACCGCGTTCGGCCGGCGCGAGGACGCTTCGATGCTGAAAGTCCTGATTGCAAGTTGCAAAGGCGGTTGCGGCAAGACCACGCTGGTGACGCATCTCGCGGCGCACTATGCGGTCGAGGGCAGGAATACCGTGCTCGTGGACTGCGACAGGCTGGCTTCGAGCCGGCACTGGTGCGAACGCCGCGCCGGCCTGGCCAGCGCCGTGCTGCCGGTCGACGGCACCCGGCGCAACTGGCGCGAGCGCATTCCCGACGGCACCGACCGCCTCGTCATCGACACGCCGGCCGGAGCCGGCGTCGAGGACGTCGACGAACTGCTCGACGACGTCGACGCGCTGCTGATCCCGGTGCTGCCGTCGCCGTTCGATCTGGAAGCGTGCCGGCCGTTCGTCGAAGCCGTTGCCGGGCTCAGCCGTGTCAAGCGTGGCAAGGTCGCCGCCGGCATCGTTGCGAACCGCCTGCGGCCGTGGACCCACGCGAGCCAGCTCGCGCTCGAGGAGATGCAGCGTTTCGCACTGCAGGTAGTCGCCCAGCTGCGCGACACCCAGGGCTATGTGGTCGCGACCGGCCTCGGCAAGAGCCTGTTCGACTATCACGCCGAATCCGTGCGTTCCCACCAGGACGACTGGAAGCCGCTGCTGAAGTGGCTCAAGAAGAGCGGCGGCTGAGCACCGGCCGTCGAACGATCCGGCCATGGCGCGGCCGCACGCCGTGTCGCGTTCGCCGCAGCGCTGCGGGCTTCCGGGCTTCCGGGCTTCCGGGCTGCCGGCCACGTTTCGCGGCGCCGGACCGCCGTCGCCCGCGGCCGGCCGGGCGGCCGCCTCCGCCTCCTTCGCAAAACCGTTACCCGGACTGCGCAGACTTGGCTGCCGGCGCGGGTCATCGCGCCGGTGCGCCAAACCCGTGCGGGCTTGATGCACCATAGAGGTCTCAACGACAGGCGAGGAAGCCCGGCCATGCAAGAACTCATACTGCTGCGACACGCCCATGCCGGCAACGCCGGCCCGGAGCAGAGCGACAGCGAACGGACGCTGAGCCTGACCGGCGAAGCCGAGGCGGAAGCGGCAGCGGCATGGCTCAAGGCCAGCGGCGCGCGGCCGCAGCGCGTGCTGTGCTCGCCGTCGACACGCACGCGGCAGACCCTCGAGCGCGTGCTCGCGCGCATCGAATATTCCGACACGCGTTACGAACCGGCCATCTACGAGGCCACGGCCGGCGACCTGATGGGCCTGCTCGACCAGCACCGCGACGCGGATCAGGTGCTGCTGGTCGGCCACAACCCGGGCATCGAGACCCTGGTCGCGCTGCTCGCGACGGGCCAGTCGGGAGAGTTCCGCGGCATGCCGCCGGCCGGCATCGCCTGGCTGGAGATCGGCGGCGAGATAGAACCCGGCAGCGGCAGCCTCAAGGCGTTCTGGTCGCCGTAAGTGGAGCCGGAGCCATGCGCCTGCGACGCGCCTGGGCCAGCCTCGTCGTCGTGCTGGCGGCGAGCCTGCCGGCGCCGGCCCCGGCCGAGCCGGTCGCGCTGGATCCGCGGCGATCCTCGGCCGAGTTCGAGGTCCGCGCGATGTGGATGTTCGACGTCGGCGGGCGTTTCGGCGCGGTCACCGGCGAAGTCGACGTCGATCACGCTGCGCGCAGCCTGCGCGTGCGCGCGCGCATCGATGTGCGCGGCGTGTCCATGCGCCGCGCGAGCTACGAGGAGTGGGTCAAGTCGAGCGAGTTCTTCGACGCCGCGGCCCATCCGACCATCGAATTCGAATCCGAGCCGTTTCCGATGGCGACCCTGGACCTCGGCGGCGACATCGTCGGCCGGCTGAGCCTGCGCGGCGTGACCCGGCCGATGAGCCTGCGGCTGCGGCCGTCCCAATGTCCGGGCTCGGCCGCGCTGACCTGTCCGGTCATGGCCGACGGCTTCGTTCTACGCAGCGACTTCGGCATGCGCACGCGGCGCGCGACCCTGGCCGACAAGGTGCGCCTGCACCTGAGCGTGCTGGCGGTCGCCGCCAAACCCGGATGAACACCAGGAATCCCATGCGCCAAGGATGCGCGATACTCGTCGTATTGCTGCTCGCCGTCGTGCTCGGCGGCTGTTCCCTGTCGCGCGAACGCGTGCGCCGCGCCGACGCGGTCATCGCCGAGCAGAGCGACCACACTTTGAGCTGCGCGCGCGAGGACCGCTGTGCGGCCGACTCGCCGTATCACGAGCTCTACCGCGAAAGCGCCCAGGCCGGCGGCCCGCTGCATTTCGTGACCCTGCTCGACCACGGCGCCGACTCGCTCGCGTTGCGCCTGCACCTCGTGCGCAGCGCGCGCACGAGCATCGAAGTGCAGACCTTCATCTTCGCCGGCGACGACGCGGGCTATCTGTTCCTCGATGAACTGATCAAGGCGGCGCGCCGCGGCGTGCACGTGCGCGTGATCGCCGACCAGCTGTTCTCGCTCGGCGACTACACCCTGCTCGCGCGGCTCGCGCGCACGCATGCCAACTTCGAGCTGCGCCTGTACAACCCGGCCTTCGACGAGGCCGCGACCCAGCCGCTGGAATTCGCCGCCAACCTGCTGTGCTGCTTTTTCCAGTTCAACCAGCGCATGCACAACAAGCTGCTGCTGATCGACGGCGAGACCGGTCTGGCCGGCGGCCGCAACTACGAGGACCGCTATTTCGACTGGGATCCGGAGTTCGACTACCGCGACCGCGACGTCGCCGTGACCGGCGCGGCCGCCGGCCGGCAGATGCAGGCCTCGTTCGAGCAGTTCTGGAACCATCCGCGCACGCGCACGCTCGCCCAGCTCAAGGACGTCAACCGGCGCCTGCTGCTGGCCACGCGCGAGCCTGCGCCGCCCTGGGACACGCCGGTCTGGAAACGGCCCGACCGCGTCGCGGCGATCTCGCGCCAAGCCGACGACCGGACCTGGATCACCGAGCGCTTCGCCGCGAACGTGTTCCGCGTGGCCGAGGTCGATTACTTCTCCGACTCGCCGAACAAGCCGCTGGAGCCCGAGAACCCGGCCGACAAGAAGCTGACCCGGCGGATCATCGACCTGCTCGATTCGGCGCGGCGCGAGATCGTACTGCAGACGCCGTATCTCGTGATCAGCCGGCCGGCGCGGCGCGTATTCCGCGGCCTGCGTGAACGCGTGCCGGACCTGCGCGTCATCGTCTCGACGAATTCGCTGGCCGCGACCGACGCGTTCTACGTCTACGCCCTGTCGCACAAGTACAAGAAGCGCTACATCAAGCATCTCGGCTTCGAGATCCACGAGTTCAAGCCGTTCCCGGGCGACGCGGCGCAGATGATCCAGGGCTACGAAACCCTGAGCGGCCTGCACGAACCGCCGCCGCAGAGCGACGTCACGCCGGTGCCGACCGACGGCGAGCCGGCCGGGCCGCGCCTGGGCCTGCACGCCAAGTCCATCGTCATCGACGGACGCATCAGCCTGATCGGCTCGCACAATTTCGATCCGCGCTCGGACAACTACAACACCGAGTCCGGCTTCATCATCCACGACACGGCATTCGCCGCGGCGCTGCGTGCTTCGGTGTTGCGCGACACCGAACCACAGAACGCCTGGGTCATCGCGCGCCGGCCGCGGCCCGTGCTGGTCGAGCGCATCAACAACGCGATCAACGATTTCTCGACCGCGCTGCCGCTGTTCGACTTCTGGCCGTTCCGCTACGCGACGAGCTTCGAGCTCAAGCCCGGCTGCGCGCCGCTGCGCACCAGCGACCCCGCGTTCTACGACTGCTACGAGCCGGTCGGCGACTTCCCGGGCGTCAACCTGCCGCTCAAGAGCATCTACACGCGCATCGTCACGGCGTTCGGCGCCGGCCTCGTCGGCATCCTCTGAGCGGCGCGGCCCTTCCGGAGCTCGCCTCCACGCGCGGCCGAGCCGCCGCCGGCCGGCGCTCCGCCGCGGGTCGCAGCCGGCGCGCCGGCTGGGCCGGGCCGCC
>NZ_JANFVR010000200.1 GCF_024609805.1 Tahibacter caeni
TGGGGCGCCGGGCGGCGGCGGCCGCCGCCCCCCCCCCCCGCGGCCGCGGCGATGCCGAGGCCGACGACGGTGCGGGAATTCATATGGTTCATGTCTTGGTCCCCGAAGAAGATCCTTTCGATGTCCGTGTCGCTGCGGATCGCGCGCGCCGCACCGGCACGGCGGCGGCGCGCGCGACCGGGACGCCGCTCAGCGCTTCGCGCGCCTTGCCTTCCAGCCGACGAAACCCAGCGCCGCGACGATCAGCAGCAGCGGCACGAGCAGGATGTTGATGAACTTCAGCCGCGTGCCGAGCGATTCGATGTCGGCGTCGAGCTGGCGGCGCACTTCGCGCAGCTGCTTGCGGATCTCGACCTTGCGCTTGAGGAAGTTGTCGAGCTCGGCCCTCTGCTCGGCCGACAGCACCATCGCCTGGTCCTGGCTCTTCGCGCTCTGCAGCTCGGTCAGCTTGCGCTCGGTGTCGCTGAGTTCCTGCTGCAGCTGCTTTTCCTTGCGCCGGAAGCTGTCGTCGGCCTGGCGCTTGAGCTCGGCGACCTTCGTGAACGGCCGCTGCGAGGTCGCGCGGCCGCGGATCGAGATCAGGTCCGAATCGCCGGCAAGGTTGTCCACCGCATTGATGACGAGATCGCCGTTGTTGGCGAACGCGTTCAGCACCTTCTGGCCGAAGAAGTTCTGCACTTCGGCCCAGAGCCGGTCGCTGAGGATGTCGGTGTCGGCGAACACGACGACGGCGTTCTTCTCCCTGGCTTGCGCCAGGTGGCCTTCGTCCTTGCGTTCGGGGAACGCGGTCTTGAACTGGCCTTCCAGCCGCGCGGCGAGCACGAACGGCTGGCCGGTCGGCACGAAGTCGGCCAGCAGGCTCGACGGATCGCTGAGGAACTTCAGCCGTTCCGACGGCACGCTCATGGACTGGTCCGAGGACTGGATCAGCGGCACCAGCTTGGACGTCGTTTCCTTGGCCAGCTCCAGATAGCCCACGGTCGACATGTTGATCGAGTCGAGGTTGGCCGTGATCACGTCGTCGCTGCTGAGATCCTTGCGCACGAAGCCGAGGATGGCCGGGTGGCGCACCGGCGGCGCGTTCTGCGCGATGCTGATCTGCAGTGCATGGGCGCGGTCGAGCACGACCTTGTCGCGCGCGTATTCCAGCCCCCAGGCCTTGAACAGCCGGGACAGGTCCGAGGATTTGTCGGCCAGCATCGCCGCCTGCGGGTTCTGCGGATCGGCGCCGGACTGGTCCTGTTCGGCCTCGGGATCGACGAACACGAGCAGATGGCCGCCGCGCAGCACGAACTGGTCGAGCGCGTAGAGCGTGTCGTCGCCGAGCTCCTTCGGATGGACGAGCACGACGACCTTGATGTCGTCGTCGATGCGCTTGAGCGCCGTCGCACTGAGCTGGCGCACGTCGAAGAACTGGCCGAGCTCGCCGTAGATGGCCCAGGGCTCGCGCATCTGCCGCGTGGCCGGATCGAAGCCCATGGCCATCGGCAGGCTGCTGATGAAGCCGACTGCCGGCTTCTTGTTCGACGCGAGATCGTGGATCAGCTTCGCGATGTCGTATTCGGCGAGGTTCTCGCGGCCCGGGTCGAACAGCGGGATCTTGGCTTCGCCGTTCGTGGAATTGCTGCCGTAGAGGCCGAGGAACACGCTTTCGCCGGCCGGACCGAACGGCAGGCCCTGGATGCCGGCCGCGACGGCGTTGTCCTCGTCCTCGGAATAGGCGACCGGGTCGACGACCTTCAGATGCACCTTGCCGGCCGAGCGCGCCGCGATCTCCTCCAGCAGCTCGCGCACGCGCGGGTAATAGGCGCGCAGTGCGCGCGCGCTGAGGTTGTCGGTGTCGGCCGTGCCGCGGTCGGAGAAGTACAGGGTCAGCTGGATCGGCTCGTCGAGCTTGCCGAGCAGGCTGCGCGTGCCGGGCGACAAGGTGTAGAGATCGTTCTCGGTCAGGTCGACGCGTGCGCCGCGGAACAGCAGGTTGCTGACGAGGATCACCGCGACGAACAGCGCGGCGAGGATCAGCAGCGCGCTGCCGGTCAGGGTCTTGCGATTGAATGCCATGGCGGTTCCCTCCTCAGTCGGCCTTCTTCAGATCGATCACGATCGCCGTCGCGTAGAGCCACGCGGCGATGGTCAGCCCGAAATAGATCAGGTCGCGCAGATCGATCACGCCCTTGGAAATCGCCTGGAAATGCGTGAACAGGCTCAGGCCCGCGATCGCGTCGACGACGCCCTGCGGCAGGAAGGACTGGAAGAAGCCGAGCACCAGCGGGAAGCCGGCCATCAGCAGCAGGAAGCAGATCACCACGGTCAGGATGAACGCGACGACCTGGTTGCGCGTGGCCGCCGACAGGCACGAGCCGATCGCGAGGAATGCGCCGGCCATCAGCAGGCTGCCGAGGTAGCTCGCGACGATGACGCCGTTGTCGGGATCGCCGAGATAGTTGACCGTGATCCAGATCGGGAAGGTCAGCGCGAGCGCGATGCCGACGAAGGCCCAGGCCGCGAGGAACTTCGCGAACACCGCCTGCCACATCGTGATCGGCAGGGTCAGCAGCAGCTCGATCGTGCCGCTCTTGCGCTCCTCGGCCCAGAGCCGCATCGCGATCGCCGGCACGAGGAACAGGTAGAGCCAGGGATGGAAGCCGAAGAACGGCTGCAGGTCGGCGCGGCCGCGTTCATAGAACTCGCCGTAGTAGAAGGTCAGCGCGCCGGCCAGGATCAGGAAGATGACGATGAAGACGTAGGCCACCGGCGTCGCGAAATAGCTCGCGAGCTCGCGGCGGAAGACGGTCCTTACCGGATTCATGCGCGGGCCTCCGTGGCGTGCGGCTGGGTGATGCTGCGGAACACCTCGTCGAGGCGGCCGGCTTCGAGCTGCAGCTGGCTGATTTCGACCCCCTGGTTCTTCAGCACCTCGCTGATCGGCACGAAGATCGCGCGGCCCTTCTTCGGTATCGCGGTGATGCGGTGGTCCTGCGGATCGATCTCGATGCTGTCGATGTCGGCGACGCGGGCCAGCGCCTCGCGCGCCGCGCCGGTGTTGACGGCGATCAGCGAGACCGCGCCGTGGTAGCGCGAACGCGCTTCGAGCTCGGCCGGCGTGGAATCGGCGAGCAGGCGGCCGCCGGCGATGATGACCGCGCGCGTGCAGACCGCATGCACTTCCTCGAGGATGTGCGTGGAAATGACGATGATCTTCTCGGCCGACATCGCGTTGATCAGCGCGCGGACCTCGTGCTTCTGGTTCGGATCGAGGCCGTCGGTCGGCTCGTCGAGGATCAGCGCCGGAGGATCGTGCAGAATGGCCTGGGCCAGGCCGACGCGGCGCTTGAAGCCCTTGGACAAGGTATCGATCGGCTGGGCCAGCACGGCCTCGAGCTGCAGCCGGCCGATCACGTCGTCGATGCGCTGCTTGCGGCGCTCGCCGCTCAGGCCGCGCAGGTCGGCGATGAATTCGAGAAACGCGCGCGGCGTCATTTCGCCGTAGCTCGGCGCGCCCTCGGGCAGATAGCCCAGCGAGCGCTTGGCCTGGATCGGCTGGCTCTCCACGTCGTAGCCGCAGACCTTCGCGCTGCCGGCGGTCGGCGCGAGAAAGCCGGCGATCATCTTCATCGTCGTGGACTTGCCGGCGCCGTTCGGACCGAGGAAGCCGAGCACCTGGCCCGGCTCGACCTTGAACGAAATGCCGTCGACGGCCGTGAACTGGCCGTAGCGTCTGGTGAGTTCTGAGGTTTCTATCATCGTCTCGTCACCGTAGGTCTGAAATGCCGACCGCTGTCCCGCGCCGCGCGGATCGGCGCGCGGGTCAGCGACGGTAGCGTGGACCGGCTCGGGGCCGGCGCGGTCGTCCGCGCGACGCCGGCGTACGGGACGCAGCAGCGGGCGGACGGGAACGCGTCGGAATGTACCGCAAAGCCGCGCGAAAGTTCCCGGCGGGCGCGGCCGTGCGGTGCAACGGCGTGCGGCACCCGCCCGGATGGGCGAAGAACCAAAATAAAGACCCCGCGGACGGGCCGCGGGGTCTTCGGAGTCGCTGCCGGCGCGAGGTTCGCGCCCGGCGCCGCGCTTACTGCGCGGGGGCCGGCGCCGGCGTTTCGGCCGGCTGCGCCGCCGGCTCGTTCGCGGCGACGTCGTCGCTGATCGGCAGGTAGACCTTGAACTGCTGCTCGTCGTCGGCGACGGTGGCCGGATCGGTCAGCATCACGTCGAAATAGCGGTTCGTGTTTTCGTTGAAGCGGTAGCCCATCGACATCGCATAGGCCTTCAGCGCGAGGCGCGTCAGCGGCAGGCCGGCCGGACTGCCCATCCACGTCGTGACGAGCGCCTTGCCCGTATAGCCGTTGCGGGCGACGACAGGGCCGGCGACGACGAGGTTGCCCTTGCGGTCGATCTGGCCCGGTGCCGGCTCAGCCGGCTCGGCACCTTCTTCGGTCGCGGCCTGGTCGGCGACGCTCGGCGGGACCGCCGGTCCGATCGTGTAGTCCTTGCCGTCGATCTTCAGCGTGGCGCTGCTGACCGGCAGGCCGACGTCGAACACGTAGTTCTCGTCGCCCCACTCCACCGTCGTGGTGTAGCGCGGGCCGACGGCCGTGAGGTTCTGCTTCTTCATGACCGCGTGGATTTCCTGCAGCGCCTTGTCGGTCGCGGCGGCGACGTCGTCGAGGCTGCGCGGCGCGCTGGTCGCGACGACGAGCTGCGGCTGCGCCGGCACGTCGGCGACGAAGACTTCGTACGGGGTGTAGTCGACGTTCGGGATCGCGGCCATCTGCTGCTGCAGGCTGGCCAGGTTCATCTGGATGTGGGTCGCCGGGTCGCCGTTGATGTACAGGCCCGAGTAGCGCGCGACGAGGTCCCAGCCGTAGTCGACGTCATAGGCCCAGCTGACCTTGGTGATGCGGCCGTTCTTCTGCGGCTCGAGCGTGATCGTGTAGCGCTTGTTCTCGCCCTTCCACGCGTTGGCCACCTTCCAGACGATGCTGGTGTCGCCCTGCTTGTCGGCAATCTCGAAGCTGCCGTTGCCCGGGCTGGGCTTGGCGCTGGTCCAGTTGATCTTGGCGCCGTTGCCGTAGTTCGGGCCTTCGAGCGTGAACTGGGTCTTGCTGTCGAGCATGCGCACCACGCCCCATTCCGGGAAGCGGCGGAAATTGCTGAGCATGTCGGCGATGTGGCGGCCGTTGTGGCTGATCTCGACGGAGCGTTCGATGTGACCGGACGACGGCAGCGCCAGTCCAATAATGACGGCCAGCGCGAACACGATGATCGCGGCCACAATGAACTCAAGAATACGCGTCATTCCAGAAGTCTCCAGGACTAATCCGCCGGTCGGTCCACGGACCGCCGCTGCTGTTGCAAGGTCGGGAACGGACGAAACCGACGCGCGCTGCTGCAGCGCCGACCGGTCCGCCGAGTCGCGCATGGTACTTGCTCCGGACCACGATGGCTATTACCTGAATCCCATCCGCCGGGCCGCTTGACGACACCGCGAACGGCCTGGTGCCGAATCGTAATTCCTTGTTACAAAAGGGTGTTGCGGGGACCGTCCGACGGCGGCCGCGCCGCTGCTTTCGGGACGGCCGGCCGCCGGCCCGCAAGCAGCGCAACGCGGAGGTGCCGCTCGTACGGAGCCGCGGCATGCCGGGCGCAGTCCGGGGGTGGCGGACTCGACGGTCCGCACGGCAAGCGGCCTCTCGCGGACGATCGACGGCGCGCGCCGGCGGTCGAGTCCGGCCGACACGGTGATCGGCGCCGCTACCGGCTCAGACGATGCCGAGCTCGAAGGCCTTGAGCACCGCGCGCGTGCGGTCGCGCACGCCGAGCTTGGACAGGATGTTGGACACGTGGTTCTTGACCGTGCCCTCGGCCACGCCGAGCGAATTGGCAATTTCCTTGTTGCTGTAACCGCCGGCCATCAGGCGCAGGATCTCGGTCTCACGCTCGGTCAGCGGATCGGGCCGGTCCAGGCTCACGAACTCGTTGTGCATGCGCTCCAGTCCCGAGAGGAGGCGCTGGGTCACGACCGGCGCGACGAGCGAACCGCCCGCGGCGACGGTCTTGACCGCGTCGACTAGCTGGTCGAGCGAAACGTCCTTGAGCAGATAGCCGCGCGCGCCGGCCTTGAGTCCGGCCAGCACGAGCTGGTCGTCGTCGAACGTCGTCAGGATGATGGTCGCCGGCAGCTGGTTGGACTGGGCCAGACTGTTGAGCACGTCGATGCCGCTCATGCCGGGCATGCGCAGGTCGAGCAGCACGACGTCGGGCTTCTGCTGCGGGATCAGCTCGACCGCCTGGGCGCCGTCGGCGGCCTCGGCGATGACGCGGATGTCGTCCGACAGTTCGAGCAGGCTGCGTATGCCTTGCCGCACCAGGGTCTGATCGTCGACCAGCAGTACCGAAATCATGCAGTAGTCTCCAGAGGCAGCCAGGCGTCGAGGGAGAAGCCCCGGTCCCTTGCCGTAGTGATGTCCATGCGCCCGCCGAACTGCGCCAGGCGCTCACGCATGCCGACCAGGCCGTTGCCCGGCTTGAGATTGTCGCTGCCGCGTCCGTCGTCGCGCGCATGCATGACGACTTCGCCGTCCGCATGCTCGAACTGCAGCCACAAGGTGCGCGCGCCGGAATGGCGCACGGTATTGGTGATGATTTCCTGGGCGCAGCGCAACAGCACCTGGGCGCGGTGCGGGTCGTCGACGCCGAAGCGCGGCGGCAGCTCCAGCCGTATGTCGAGCTGCGGCACGCCTTCGATCAGGGTGTTCAGGGCCTGGGTCAGGTCGATGCGGTCGTCTTCGCGCATCTGGCTGACGACTTCGCGCACATCGCTGAGCAGCAGCTTGGCCACCGACTGCGCCTTGCGCACGTGCTCCTGCGCCGGCTGCTGCACGAGGTGGCTCGCGACTTCGAGGTTCAGGCTCAGCGCGGTCAGGTGATGGCCGACCAGGTCGTGCAGCTCGCGCGCGATGCGCAGACGTTCGGAAATGCGGCTGGATTCGGCCAGCAGCGCGCGCGTCGCGCGCAGCTCGGAATTGAGCCGGCGCTGCTCGTCGCGCGCCTCGCCCTGCTGCTTGGCAATCAGCGAGGTGAAGAAAACCAGCGCGGAAATGCCCAGATAGAGGCTGGACTGCAGCACGGCGTCGCCGATGGACCAGCCCGGATTGCTCGCGAACACCGGTACGAGCACGTAGTTCTGCACGACCATGCAGATCAGCGCGACGCGGAACGGCATGAGCCACGGCAGCAGCATCGACTGCACGACGAGCAGCATCGCGCTGAGCCCGCTCTGGCTGTACCAGCCGATCGCGACGGCCAGCGCGACGAGCACGGCCAGCAGCACGAGCTTCAGCGGCACGTAGCGGCGGCTGCCGAGCTTGAGCAGCAGCAGCCAGAACACGATGCCGAACACGACGTAGCAGAACACCCAGGCCGACAGGTGCCACAGCGGCCGCTGGTCGGCCAGGAGCTCGGTGACGAGGCTCTCGTAGCGCAGCAGCGGCATGCCGGCAGACAGATAGGTGAACAGGCCGGCATAGCGCATCAGCCGGATGTGGTTGATCTGGGCAATCTGCATGGTGCGCATGATAGGCGGCCGGGCCCGCCGGCGTACCTGTACGAAGTCAGGCGTCGCCGGCAGGCGTGAGATTTGAGTTAACGGTCGCCGGATACGCCGGCGCGTGACTTCCGGTAGGGGTCCGCATCGCGGCCGCCGCGGCGGCCCGCCGCTCGGCCATGAACGTCCGGCATGCCGCGCCGGCCGGCGGCGAAACGCGCCGCCGGCGCCGCGGCCCGTCGTCGGCGCCGGGCCGGAACCCGTTTCCGCCGCCCGGCGCTTGCGCGTCGCATCATGGCCAGTGCCGCAGGCCCATGCGATACTCGCACAATCCGCGGGCGCCATCGGTAGGCCGCCCCGCAATACCGCTGGAGCAACGAATGGCCATCGCCATCCGCGACGTGCGCGAGCACGAGCTGGATTCCGTCCTTGCACTGAACAACGCCGCCGGCCCGACCATCCTTGCCCTGGATTCGACGCGAATCCGCTGGTTTTTCGACAATGCGGACTATTTCCGCATCGCCGACGTCGACGGCCATGTCGCCGGTTTCCTGATGGCGATGCGCGAAAGCAGCGACTACGACAGTCCGAACTACCGCTGGTTTCGCGAGCGTTATCCGGCCTTCGTCTACATCGACCGCATCGTGATCGCCAAGCCCTATCGCGGCCTGGGCCTCGGCCGCGTGTTCTACGCCGACGCGACGAGCTTCGCCGAAGTGCGCGTGCCGGTGCTGTCCTGCGAGGTGTTCCTCGAACCGCGCGACGACGTCTCGGTGCTGTTCCACGGCACCTACGGCTTCCAGGAAGTCGGCCAGCAGATCATGCCGGGCCTGGACAAGCGCGTGAGCCTGCTGGCCAAGAACCTGCCGAGCTTCGACTTCGTCCGCGCGACCTATCTCGAAGGCGCCACGGGCCAGCTGCCGAACCAGCCCTGGCTGGCCCAGCGCAAGCGCCCGGGACCGGTTTCACCGCGGCGCGCCGCCGGCGGAATCTGAGCGCATGGCGCGTCCGCTGCCCAATTTCGAACCGGTGGGTGAACTGAAGTTCGGCCAGGTCGGTATCGCCAACCTGCGCCTCAAGAGCCTCGACGACGCGACGCTGGCGCAGGAGCTCAAGCAGAAGCTCGACACCGCGCCGCAGCTGTTCCAGCGCGCGCCGGTCGTGCTGGACCTGAGCCATCTGCCGCAGCTGCCCGACGCCGCGCGCGTGCGCGCGGTACTCGCGACGATACGCGCGAGCGGCATGCTGCCCGTGGGACTGGCCTACGGCACCAGCGAGAACGAGGCGCTCGCGCGCGAGCTGGATCTGCCGCTATTCGCGAAGTTCCGCGCGGCCTACGAGAGCGCGGCCGACACGCCGCAGCCGAGCGTCGAGCCCGTCGCCGCAGCGCCGGCCCGGGCCACACCGCCCCCGCCCAGCGCGC
>NZ_JANFVR010000201.1 GCF_024609805.1 Tahibacter caeni
GCCGGCGCTCGGTCGCGGGCGGCGCGTGTCCGTCGTGCGCCGGCGCATCCTCGCCGCGCAGGCCGATGCGGTCCGGACGCAAGGCGAGCAGCCGGTGCAGACCGGCGTCGAACTCGGCGTCGCCGCCGATCGGCAGCCCGTAGAGCAGGTCCAGGCCTATCGAGCGGAAGCCGGCCTCGCGCGCGTTCGCGACGCTGCGCTCGAACAGGCTCGCGAGGTCGCGGCCGGCCTCGGCCGGCGGCACGCGGAAGCGCACGCGGTTGAAACCCAGGTCGACGAGGCCGCCGAGCTCTTCCGCGCCGTGCACGCCGCCGGGCAGCGCGACGAGAAACTCGCGCGTGCCGGCGCGGCTCAGGAAGAAGCCGCGCGACACCGCATGCAGCAGCTCGCCGAGCGCGTCGCCGGCCAGGTCGGCCGCGACGCCGTCGAGCTGCAGCTGCACGACGTCGCGGTCGCGGTCGAACAGCGGCGCGACGATCGCGCATTCGCGTGCGAGGCGATGCACGTAGGCCTGGCTGCGGCCGCGGTCGGCGGCCAGCGACGCGTCGTCGTCGAACGGCAGGCGCAGATGCAGCGACAGCAGCCGCGGCGCCGGATCGTCGTTGGTACGGCGCGCGGCCGTGCGGAACTGCGCTTCGCCGAACTCCGGCGAGAAGCGGCCCGTGTCGGGGAATTCGACGAGCTCCGCGTCCGGACCGGAATACTGCAGCAGCGGAGCCATGGCGGGGATGGGGGTCGGAGGCATGCCCCAGTCTGCAAGGCGGCGGCCGGGAGCGCGTTGATCCAGATCATCTGCGGCGCGGGAAGCGGGCCGCCGCAGGCACCGCGCGGCGTGCGGACGACGTGCAACCGGATGCGGATTTGATCCAGATCAGTGTGGCGCGTCGCGCCGCTGCGCAGGATGGGCACCGACTTTCCGCGGAGCGCCGCCATGCCGTTCGATCCCCGCCGCCGGCGCTTGCCGGACGCCCTCGCACGCCGGTCCGCGGGGCGCTGAGCGCATGGCGACTTCCGCGTTCCGCGCCGGCGACCCGCCGACGAGCGCCGATGCCGGCGCCGCGCACGACTACGCCCTGGACGCCTGCTTCCTCGGCCCCTACGGCGAGAACGACACGCTGCTCGAAAAGCTCGTCGTCGAGTTCCTGCGCGACCACGTCTACTGGCGGCGCAACTTCCACCCCGAGGATCCGCCGCCGATCGCGACGGCCGCGGCGCGCCAGCCGGACTACCTGGACTTCGAGGCGCGCATGCGCCGCGAGCTGCACCAGCTGTCGGCGGCATTGAAAAAATCGGTGCCGTTTCACAGCCCGCGCTACCTCGGCCACATGGTCTCGGACCTGCTGCTGCCGGGCCTCGCCGCGCAGATGCTGACCCTGCCGTACAACCCGAACAACGTCAGCGAGGACGCCGCGCCGGTCACGGTCGACCTGGAAGTGCAGGTCGGCCTGCAGCTCGCGCGCATGCTCGGCTATCCGCACGATCCGCGCGAGCCGGCCTGTGCGTTCGGCCATCTGACCTCCGGCGGCACGGTCGCGAACTATCAGGCGCTGCGCCTCGCGCTCGCTCTGAAGGCGTTCCCGGTCGCGCTGCGCGCGGCCGGCGTCGGCGAGCTCGATCTGCCGCCCGACGACTGGAGTGCATTCAATCTTCCGCGCGAGGCCACGATCGCGCTGCTGCAGCGCTGGCAGGACTGGCTCGCGGCGCAGCCCGCCGCGCGGCGCGCCGACTGGCAGGCGCGTGTCGAGGCGCAGCGCGTCGAACAGCTCGGCCTGCACGGCTTCTTCGCGGCGCATCCGCAGTTGCGCGAGCCCTGCGTGCTCGCGCCGGTCACGGCGCACTACTCCTGGAGCAAGGGCGTCAAGCTGCTCGGCCTCGGCCGCGACCAGCTCGAGCTGCTGCCGACGCGCGGCATGCGCCTGGACGCCGGCGCGCTGGAGGACGCGCTGCAACGCCATGCGCGCGAACGCCGGCCGGTGCTGCTGGCCGTCGCCGTGCTCGGCGGCACCGAATACGGCACGGTCGATCCGGTCGACGCGCTGCTCGCGGCGCGCGCCCGCTCGCGCGGCCGCGGCCTGGATTTCTGCGTGCACGTGGACGCGGCCTGGGGCGGCTACCTGGCCACGCTGTTCCGCGCCGAGGACGGCAGCCTGCGCACGCGCGCCGAGGTCGGCGACGGGTTCGCGCGCTTTCCGGCGCCCGAGGTGCATGCGGCGTTCGCGGCGCTGGCCGATACCGATTCGGTCACCGTGGACCCGCACAAGCTCGGCTACCTGCCGTACGGCGCCGGCGCGTTCATCTGCCGCGACCATCGCGCGATGGCCCTGCTGGCCGAGCGCGCCGACTACGTATTCCATTCCGATGCGCCGCCGGACTATCTCGCGCGCTATCGCAGCCTGGGCCAGTTCATTCCCGAGGGATCCAAATCCGGCGCGAGCGCGGCCGCGGTCTACGTGACGCACAAGGTGCTGCCGCTGGATCATCGCCATTTCGGACGGCTGCCGCGCGCGACGGTGCGTGCGGCCGAAGCCTTCCAGGCGCGCGCGCTGCAGTTCGCCGGCGAGCAGGCCGGGCAGGTGCGGCTGATCGTGCCGTTCGCGCCCGACAGCAATCTCGTCTGCGTCGCGCTGAACCCCTGCGGCAACCGCTCGCTCGCGGCGGCCAACGCCTTCGTCGGCGCGCTGCACGACAGCCTGCGCTGCGATCCGCAGCAGCCGCTGCAGCTCAAGGAGTTCTTCGGCTCGGTCACCAGCTTGCGCTTCGACCTGCTCGGCGCCGCCGACGCGGCGCGCATCCTCGATGCGCTCGGGCTGGACACCGGCGCTGCCGAGGAGGACCGTCTCGTGATATTGCGTCATACCCTGATGAATCCGTACCTGATCGATACCCAGAACGGCATCAGCTACATAGCCGGGTATTTCGAATTCCTCGCGCGGCAGATCCAGGCCCTGCTGGCGCGGCGCGCGCCGGCGGCCGCATGAACGCCTGGCGCCGGAACCAGCCGTTCGACGACGCGTCGGCGCGCGACTGGGAGCATGCGGCGATCGCGACCCTCGCGCGCGAAGCCGCGCGGTCGGCCGACACGCACCTGCTCAAGCTGGACCTGCCGGGCTTTCCGGACATCGCGTTCTATTTCAAGGACGAGGCCGCGCATCCGACCGGCAGCCTCAAGCACCGGCTCGCGCGCTCGCTGTATCTCTACGCACTGTGCAACGGCCGCCTGCGCGCGGGCCAGCGCGTGGTCGACGCGTCCTCCGGCAGCACCGCGATTTCCGAGGCCTGGTTCGCGCGGCTGCTCGGCCTCTCCTTCGTCGCCGTGATGCCGGCCTGCACGGCGCCGCGGAAGATCCGCGAAGTGCAGGCGCTCGGCGCGACCTGCGACCTCGTCGACGATCCGTCCGAGGTCGCCGCGCGCGCGGCCGAGCATGCGGCGCACGGCGCCTGCCATCTGGACCAGTTCGGTCTCGCCGAGCGCGCGACCGACTGGCGCGGCAACAACAACATCGCCGAATCGATCGTCGCCCAGCTCGCGCAGGAACCCGCGCCGGTGCCGAGCTGGATCGTCTGCGGCGCCGGCACCGGCGGCACCTCGGCGACGATAGGACGCTATCTGCGCTACCGCCGGCTGGCCACGCGCCTGTGCGTGGCCGATCCGGCCGGCAGCGCGTTCGCGCGCGGCTGGCAGGCGCGCAGCCGCGACGTCCGCGCCGACGCGCCGACCCTGATCGAAGGCATAGGCCGCGCGCGCGTCGAGCCGGGTTTCCTGTTCGACGTCGTCGACGCGGTCGCGGAAGTGCCGGACGCCGCGTCGATCGCCGCGGCCTGGCGGCTCGAGAACCTGCTCGGCCGCCGCTACGGCGGCTCGTCCGGCACCAATTTCGTCGCCTGCCTGCAGCTCGCCGCGGCCATGCGCGAACGCGGCGAGCGCGGCAGCATCGTCAGCCTGCTCTGCGATCGCGGCGACCGCTATGCGGAAACGCTGTTCGATCCGGCCTGGCTGACCGCGCACGAGCTGGACCTGCGGCCGTGGTGGAAGAGCCTCGACCGCTGCGTCGCCGACGGCGTCTGGCAGGCGCCGGCCGGCGCGCGCGCATGAGCTTCGAGGATCTGCGCGGCTTTCTCGCGCAGCTCGAACGCGAACGGCAGCTGCTGCGCATCGCCGAGCCGGTCGATCCGTATCTGGAATCCACGGCGCTGTGTCTGCGCGCGCTGCGCGAAGGCGGTCCGGCACTGTTGATGGAAAACGCCGGTGCGCCGGCGCAGCCGCTGCTCGGCAATCTGTTCGGCCATCGCCGGCGCATCGAGCTCGCGCTGGCCGGGCGTCCGCTGGCCTCGCTGCGCGAGCTCGGCCGGCTGCTCGCGGCGATCCGCGAGCCGCGCTGGCCCGCCGACCTGCGCACGGCGCTGGCGCAATGGCCGGAACTCGGCCAGCTCGCCCACGTCGCGCCGCGGCGCGTGAAGGATGCGGCGTTTCTTGACGAAACCGTCGGCGGCGGCGCGGTCGATCTCGCGCGGCTGCCGATACAGCACTGCTGGCCCGACGACGCCGGCCGGCTGATCACGTTCGGCCTCGTGATCACGCGCGGCACGCGCCAGCCGCGCCAGAACGTCGCGATCTACCGCCAGCAGGTACTCGGTCCGGATCGCGTGATCCTGCGCTGGCTGCCGCACCGCGGCGGTGCGCTCGACTACGCGGACTGGCGCGCGGCGCATCCGCAGCGTCCGTTCCCGGTGCTCGTGGCGATCGGCGCCGATCCGGCCACGATGCTCGCGGCCGTCGCGCCGGTGCCCGACAGCCTGTCGGAGTACGAGTTCGCCGGCCTGCTGCGCGGCCGCCGCACGCGCCTGTGGCACAGCGCACTGACCGGCCTCGACGCGCCGGCCGGCGCCGAGATCCTGCTCGAAGGCTTCATCCATCCCGGCGATCGCGCGCTCGAAGGCCCGTTCGGCGACCACACCGGCTACTACAACGCGCAGGACCATTTTCCGGTGCTGACCGTCGCGCGAATGCACCTGCGCCGCGGCGCGATCTACCACGGCAGCTACATGGGCCGCGCGCCGTACGACGAACCGTCGGTGCTCGCGCTCGCGCTCAACGACGTGTTCGTGCCGCTGCTGCAGAAGGCGTTCCCCGAGATCGTCGATTTCCACCTGCCGCCGGAAGCCTGCTCGTACCGCGTCGCGCTCGTGTCGATCCGCAAGCAGTACGCCGGCCATGCACGCCGCATCATGATGGGCGTCTGGTCGTGGCTGCGGCAGTTCACCTATACCAAGTTCGTCATCGTCGTCGACGACGACATCGACGTGCGCGACGGTGCGGCCGTGCTCTGGGCCGTGGCCACGCGCGTGGATCCGGCGCGCGACGCCTTGCTCGTCGAAAACACGCCGATCGACTATCTCGATTTCGCGAGCCCGGCCGCGGGCCTGGGCTCCAAGCTCGGCCTGGACGCGACGAACAAATGGCCGCAGGAAACCGCGCGCAGCTGGGGCAAGCCGATCGTGGCCGACGCGGCCGTCGACGATCGCGTCGACGCGCTGTGGCGGCAGCTGGCGCAACGCCTGCCGAAAACGGCGCGTTGAACGGTTGCGGGCACGGATGCCGGCGCGCCGGTTGCGCCGGGCGCGGCGAACTGCAACATCGGAATCTTGCCGCCGGCCGCTGCGAACGCCGCCGGGCCGGCGGCGTACGTCTTCAGCTTGCGCCCTCCGCAGCGTCCGCGAGCACGGCGAGCACCTCGCGCACCTGCTGCTGCAGTGCGCGGCAGGAGTTTTCCCATTGCCCGTCGCGCGGCGTCGCCGCACCGAAGCGCAGCAGCATGGACGAAGCCGCCGACAGGACGCCGTGCAGACGCAGGATCTCGGCGAGCGCCGCATCGTGCTCGTCCTTGCCGACCAGCAGCACCTTGCGGTCCCGGCAGACGCCGATGCACGGCTGCGGCGCTTCGATGCGGCCGCAGCCTATGCATTGCCAGGCCTGCACGTAGCCGCCGGCGGCCGTCGTGTTCATTGCGCGGCGGCTGCTGCCGGCGCCGCCCAGCCGGGATCGTCGAACTGCAGCGGATACGGCGCGACGGCCTCGCGCATCGCGGCGACGGCGTCGCGTTGCGCGGGGTCGCGGTTCAGGCGCTGCGCCGCGGTCAGCAGCGGCAGCAGGATGCGATGGAGCGCCGCGTCCGCGTCGGGCGCGAGCGTGCAGTTGGCGAACAGGAAACGGATCGCCGCTTCGACTTCCGCGGCCCGTTCCTGCGCCGCGGCCGGCGGCAGGTGGCCGAGCTCGTAATGGTGCAGTTCCGCGAGCGCGGTGCGCACGCGGCTCATGCCCTCGCGCAAGGCCGCATCGCTGGCCCAGCGCTGCGCCGGCGCCCGAGTTGGCCCGGGCGCCGGCGCCGTGTGCGCGGCATGTGCCGCATGAGCTTCGTGTGGCGGCTC
This sequence comes from Tahibacter caeni, assembly GCF_024609805.1. Taxonomy (GTDB): domain Bacteria; phylum Pseudomonadota; class Gammaproteobacteria; order Xanthomonadales; family Rhodanobacteraceae; genus Tahibacter; species Tahibacter caeni. The sequence continues at coordinate 6,427 of NZ_JANFVR010000201.1, forward strand.
CGAGCCGGCTGCTGCGAGGCCGGCAGTGGCGCCGCACAGCAGGACGGCGGCGAACAGGCGGATGCGGTCGTTCATGCGGAAATCGTCCGGGCAATCGATACGGGTCGCGACACCGGCCGCGGCAAGCGCCCTGTCGTCAGCCGCGACAGCGCGTCCCCCTGCGGCCGGCGCCGCGGAAAGAATCAGGCGCCGCAGCAGCCGCCGCAGCAGTCGCTGCGGACGACGGTGCGCGTCGCGACCGGCAGCGCGGCGTCCTGCAGCAGGCGCAGCACCTCGGCCTGGTCGAGCTCGCTGCGCACGATCAGGCCGCCGTCGCCGTCGGGCGTGACTTCGGCGGTGCGGTCGTGGGCCGCGAGCGCGCGGCGCGCCCGTTCGACGAGCTCGGGAGTCGCGGTGGTGTTCATCGGAGAAAGATCCTTGCGTTGTCGTGACGGCCGACAGCGTCGGGCATCGTCGACACCGGCGCATTGATCGAGGTCAGGCCGGCGGCGATCGCCGCCGGCTGCCGCGTTCAGGCGCGCGCGAACACCAGCGCCGCGTTCGTGCCGCCGAAGCCGAAGCTGTTGGACATCACCGTGTTCAGCGCCGCGGGCCGGCTTTCGCGCACGATCGGAAACGCCGCGACCAGCGGGTCCAGCGCGTCGATGTTGGCCGAGCCGGCGATGAAGCCGTCGCGCAGCATCAGCAGGCTGTAGATCGCCTCGTGCACGCTGGCCGCGCCGAGCGAGTGCCCGGTCAGCGACTTGGTCGAGGACAGCGGCGGCACGGCGCCGCCGAACACTTCGCGCACGGCCTGCAGCTCGACGATGTCGCCGAGCGGCGTGGCCGTGCCGTGCGTGTTGAGGTAGTCGACCGGCGCATCGACGCCGGCCAGCGCCATCTGCATGCAGCGCACCGCGCCGAGGCCGTTCGGCGCGACCATGTCGGCGCCGTCGGAGGTCACGCCGTAGCCGACGAGCTCCGCATGGATGCGCGCGCCGCGCGCGGCCGCGTGCGCATAGTCCTCGAGCACGAGCATGCCGGCGCCGCCGGCGATGACGAAGCCGTCGCGGCCCGTGTCGTAGGGGCGCGAGGCCGTGGCCGGCGCGTCGTTGTAGGCGCTCGACAGCGCGCCCATCGCGTCGAACTGCGCGGCCATGCCCCAGTGCAGCTCCTCGCCGCCGCCGACGAACATGACGTCCTGCGTGCCGCGCCGGATCAGGTCCGCGGCCGCGCCGATGCAATGCGCCGATGTCGCGCAGGCCGCCGCGATCGAATAGCTGACACCGAGCACGCCGAACGCGGTGGCCAGCGCGGCCGAGACCGTCGAGCACATCGTGCGCGGCACCATGTAGGGGCCGACGCGGCGCACGCCTTTCTCGCGCAGCAGGTCGCCGGTCTCGATCTGCCATTGCGCCGAGCCGCCGCCGGAGCCGGCGATCACGCCGGTGCGCGGATGGCTGACGGTGTCGGCGCCGAGGCCCGCGTCGGCGATCGCGTCGCGCATCGCGACGTAGCTGTAGGCGGCCGCATCGCCCATGAAGCGCTTGAGCCGGCGGTCCACGGCGGCCGCGAGATCGATGCGCGGCAGACCGGCGATGCAGCTGCGCAGGCCGCGCGCGGCGTATTCGGGCATCGCGCAGATGCCGCTGACCCCGTCGCGCAGCGCGCGCGAGACGGCGTCGGCCGCATCGCCGAGGCAGGACACCACACCCATGCCGGTCACGACGACACGACGCATGTCAGAAACCCTCCGTGGTCTGGAACAGGCCCACGCGCAGATTGCTCGCGGAGTAGATCCGGCGCCCGTCGACGAAGGTGTGGCCGTCGGCCACGACCATCTTCAGGCGGCTGCGGATGACGCGGCTCACGTGGATCTCGTAGCGCACGAGCCGCGCGCTCGGCAGCACCTGGCCGACGAACTTCACTTCGCCGACGCCGAGCGCGCGGCCGCGTCCCGGCTCGCCGAGCCAGGGCAGGAAGAAACCGGCGAGCTGCCACATCGCGTCGAGGCCGAGGCAGCCGGGCATGACCGGGTCGCCGTCGAAATGGCAGCCGAAGAACCAGAGGTCGGGCCGTATGTCGAGCTCGGCCTGCAGCAAGCCCTTGCCGTGGTCGCCGCCGTGGTCGTCGATCTGCGTGATGCGATCGAACATCAGCATCGGCGGCAACGGCAGGCGTGCGTTGTCGGGGCCGAACAATTCCCCGCGGGCACAGGCCAGGATCTGCGGATGGTCGAGCGAAGCGAGGCGCGTCATGGACAGGTCGTGCAGGAAGGGAAAGGCCGAGTCTGCGCGGTGCGGGTCAGCGTCCGCCTTGATTCGGGTCAAACAGGCGCGCTGTCGTTGCCGCTACGCCGGCCGTGTCCGGCGTGGCCGCGGAACGTTCGTCCGCCGGCAAGGCCGCGCGCCGACGCTGGTGCTGGCGGTGTGCGTCGGCGATGACGAGATCGATGAGCTGCCGCGCCGTCGCCGCCGGCACGCCGAGGCGCCAGGCGAGCGCCTGCGCG
>NZ_JANFVR010000202.1 GCF_024609805.1 Tahibacter caeni
GGCGGCGCGGGCTTGGGCGCGTCTGCAGAGTCGGGCGCCCGGCCGTCGCGCAGCAGCGCGCGGGCCTGGTCCCAGCCCGTCAGGCCGGGGCCGTAGACGCCGATGCCGGTCACGCGGACGGCGAGCTCGCTCATGCGCGGCCTCCGCGTCCGAACACGAGCACGGCGTTGTTGCCGCCGAAGCCGAACGACGACGACAGCGCGAGCCGCGGCGCGCGCGCGACGTTGTCGAGCGCAAGCTGCGGGCCGCAGGCCGGATCGGGCTCGCTGCAGTTCAGCGTGCCCGGCATGAATTCCTGTTCCAGCGCGATCAGGCAGGCCACCGCCTCGACGATGCCCGCCGCACCGAGCGTGTGGCCGGTCCAGCCCTTGGTCGAGCTCGCGCGTGTCTCGGCCGGAAACACGTCGGCGACGACGGCCGCCTCGACCGCGTCGTTGGCCGGCGTCGCGGTGCCGTGCAGGTTGACGTAGTCGATCGCCGACGCGTCCAGCGCCGCGCGCTGCAGCGCGTCGGCGATCGCGAGCCGCGCACCGAGGCCCTGGGGATGCGGCGAGGACATGTGGTGCGCGTCGCTGGATTCGCCCCAGCCGCGCAGCTGAGGCGCACCGCCGTTGGCCGCACCGGTGCGTTCGAGCAGCGCGAAGCCGGCGGCCTCGCCGATGGAGATGCCGCGCCGCGCGACGTCGAACGGCCGGCACGGCGCGTCGGAGACGAGCTGCAGCGCATTGAAGCCGAACAGCACGCTGCCGCAGAGCGAGTCGACGCCGCCGACGACGGCCGCATCGGCCCAGCCGTGACGGATCAGGCGCTCGGCCTGCGCGAACACCTTCGCGCTCGATGAGCAGGCCGTCGCGACCGTGCAGGCCGGCCCCGTCGTGCCGAGCACGCCCTGCACGAAAGCGACCAGGGAATGCGGCGCGTGCAGCAGGAAACTGCGGTATGGCGGCGCAAAACCGCCGTCGGCGGCGGGATCGCGGTAAGCCTCTTCGGTCGCGCCGATGCTCGCGGTCGAGGTGCCGAGCACGACGGCGACGCGGTCTGCCCCGTAGCGCTGCACGGCATCGCGCGCCGCGGCGAGGAAGCCGTCCTCGTTGAGACCGATCCAGGCCAGGCGGTTGTTGCGGCAGTCGATCGCGGCGAATTCGGCCGGCACGACCGTGTCCTCGATGCCGTCGACGCGGCCAATCCAGCAGTCCAGCGGATCGCTGCCGAAGTCGTTGCTGCGCAGGCCGCCGCGGCGCTCGCGCATGGCTCGGGCGAACGCGGCGACGCCGCGCCCGGCGGCGGAAGTGGCGGTATGGGCCGTCACGGCCAGCGGAGGAATCGGGTTCGGCAAGCGCAACGCACCTGGAGTCAAGGGAAATCGCCGGCTTGCAAGGCCGGGGCGCACGACTATACAACGGCGTTCGGGTTCAGGAAGCCTCACTCCGCCGCGCCGATGACCACCTCCTATTCGCCGTTTCGCGACGGTCCGTGGCGCCATATCGGCGACCGCGACGTCTGGCATTCGCTCGGCGTCAGCGCCGCGGCCGTCGTGCTCAGCGGCGGGCTGCTCTGGCTGTATTTCTTCCTGCGCACCGCACTGTTGGCCCGCCGCGCGCCGCTGCGGCCGGCCGGCGACGGCACGACGCTGCTGCTGTTCGGCAAGCGCCTGGCCGGCGAACGCGTCGACGCCGACTACGCCGCGCGCATCGCCCGCGTCTGGGCGCTGTATCAGGAACACGAGCGCACGCTGCTGCTGCTCGGCGGCCGCACCGGCGCCGGCCTCAGCGAAGCGGCCGCGGCGTTGCAGTGCCTGCGCGAATACGGCCTGCCGGCCGAGGCCGACGTGCGCTGCGAGGACGCCTCGACCGATACGCTGGAAAACCTGCGCAACGCGCGCGAACTGCTCGGCGACGCCGCGGCCGCTCCGGTCGCGCTGGTCAGCAGCCGCTATCACCTGCCGCGCTGCCTGCTGCTGGCCGAGTCGCTGGGACTGCAGGCCGACGTCGTCGCGGCCGAGCCGCGCCTGCGCTGGAGCGCCGGCCTGCTCGTACGGCTCGCGCTCGAAGCGAGCTACTGCCTCTGGCTCGACGTCGGCAGCCGCTGGGCGCGCCTGATCGGCCACCGGCGCATGGTCGAGCGCGTGACCTGAGCGGCCGGTCGATTGCCGGCCCGTGCGGCGCCGCCTACCATGCGCGGCGGGCCGCCCGGCCCGCCATCGATGGAGCGAACAATGCTGCGTAATAGATTTATACTGATTTTGCTTCTGCCGGTCCTGCTGCTGCTCGCCGGCTGGCGCGAGGCGCCGCTGGTCAACCCCGACCCGATCGCGGTCCCGGCCAAGGCCAGCAGCGCCGAAGTCGGCAAGATCATCAAGAAGGCGCTGGTCGGGCGCAAATGGATCGTGTCCGAGGACAAGCCCGGCGCGATCAAGGCCACCCTGCTCGTGCGCGACCACAAGGCGCGCATCGCGATCGACTGGAACAGCAAGGACATCCGCATCAGCTACGTCGATTCGGAAAATCTCAATTACGAGGAAAAGAACGGCAAGAAGGTGATCCACCAGAACTACAACAGCTGGATCAACAACCTCGTCGTCGACATCAGCGGCGAGCTGACCCTGCTCGGCAGCTGAAATTCCGCGGCGGGAGCGCGGCCCGGCGCCGCTCCCGCCGTACGCACCCCGCTCCACGGCCGGCACCGCTGCGGCCTCCGACCCGCCACCGCACGAGCCGACACGATGACCGACTCCGCCGTTTCCCGCATGCAAACCTTCCTGCACGGCCTGCAGGACCGCATCTGCGCCGCGCTCGAACGGGCCGACGGCGAGGCGCGCTTCGTCGAGGACGCCTGGCAGCGCGCCGAGGGCGGCGGCGGACGCTCGCGCGTGCTCAAGCAGGGCGCGCTGTTCGAGCAGGCCGGCGTGGGTTTCTCGCGCGTGCACGGCGAGCGCATGCCGCCGTCGGCGACGGCGCAGCGGCCCGAGCTCGTCGGCCGCAGCTGGAGCGCGCTCGGCGTCTCGCTCGTGCTGCATCCGCGCAATCCGTACGTGCCGACCACGCACATGAACGTGCGCTATTTCGAGGCGCACAAGCCCGACGCCGAACCGGTCTGGTGGTTCGGCGGCGGTTTCGACCTGACCCCGTTCTATCCGTTCGACGACGACGTGCGCCACTGGCACGAGACCGCGCGCGCGGCCTGCGCGCCGTACGGCGACGAGGTCTATCCGCGCTACAAGCGCTGGTGCGACGAGTACTTCTTCCTGAAGCACCGCAACGAGACGCGCGGCGTCGGCGGCCTGTTCTACGACGATCTCAACGAGGGCGGCTTCGAGCGCTGCTTCGCACTGACCCAGTCGGTCGGCAACGCGTTTCCCGACGCCTACCTGCCGATCGTCGAACGCCGCCGCGACCACGCCTACGGCGAGCGCGAACGCGAATTCCAGCTGTACCGGCGCGGCCGCTACGTCGAGTTCAACCTGGTCTGGGACCGCGGAACCCTGTTCGGGTTGCAGTCGGGCGGCCGCACCGAATCGATCCTCATGAGCCTGCCGCCGCGCGTGCGCTTCGAATACGGCTATCAGCCCGAACCCGGCAGCGCCGAGGCGCGCCTGGCCGATTACCTGGTGCCGCGGGACTGGCTGTGATCCGTCGCGGCGTGCTGCTGGCCGCGCTGGCGGCGCTGCTGTTCGGCGCGCCGCTGCAGGCCGGCCGCGTGCGGCTCGTGCTCGACAACGGCTACGTGCTGCCGCTGAGCGCCGACGGCAGCGCGTTCGACGGCGAGTTCGGCAAGCTCGCGCTGCGCGGCGAGCAGCGCATCCATGCGATCGAACCCGACTACGCGATGGGCCGGCTCTACGTGACCCTGGACGGGCCGCAGCCGGATTACCTGACCCAGGTCTACGACCTCGCGAGCCTGAAGCTGCTCGACGAGCTCGACGGCGTCGTCGCGGTCTACGTGCCCGACTCGGCCAAGGCGAAGACCGTGCTGATGCGCCGCTACGATCCGCGCGACGATTCCGGCCATGCCCGATCCACCCTGTCGCTGCTCTGGCTGATCGGCAGCGACGTGCAATGGCAGCTGCGCGACCGCCGACGCTACGCCAGGATGCTGGCCGCAGGTCCCGACGAGAGCTACTTCGTCCTGCCGCGCTGCCATTTCGGCGGCAGCCGGCCGTTCGTGACGTTGAATCCGTACCTGCGGCTGGACCGTCGTTTCGCACCGGCGCTTCTGCCGGGCTTCAAGGCCGCGCGCGAGCGCATCCGGCAGACCCGTCAGTCGCGCATCGTCCAGGCCTGCCTGGACGGCGGCGAGACCCTGGAAACGATCGGCGAGGTGAGCCCGCGACCGGGGGAACCCGAGGCGCTTCGCCACGCCAGCGCGCTGGAACGGCGCCGCGGCGAGAAGGTGCTCACCCGCTACGAGCTCCCTTCCGCGCTGCTCCCGCTGTCGGCGGAACAGGATGCACGCCGCCTCGGCCGCGACGGGCGCTGGGTCGCGCTGATCAACCTCGGCCTCGTGCTGGACCTGGCCGAGGGCATGCTCGCCGAGGCGCACATCGCCGGCGCGCCGTGGCTCACGCGCTCGGCCGACGGCGAGACGCTGTACGGCCTGCCGCGCCACTACGTCTACCGCAGCATCGTCAGCGACGGCTATATCGAAGGCGGCGGACCGGTCTTCACGGGCGGCGTGGACCGGCTGTCGGTCGCCGGCGGGCGGCTGCGCCGCGACAAGTTGCCGCTGCCGGCCGAACTGCAGGCGCTGCTGGCCCAGCAGGACGCGCAATCGCAGGCTTTTCGCGAGCGGCTGGAGACGCTCGGCGGCAACGACACGGACCCGCCCGCCGGCGGTGGCGGCACTGATGCGGAAGCAACGGCGCCGGAAGAAACCGAGCCCGTACCGACCCGGCTGCAGCAGCGGCTCGGGCAGTGGATCACGATCATCGGCGTGCTCGACGACTGAAAACTCCGTGTCGCCGAGGGCGCGAAACCTGCACTCCCCGCGAAGGATCGGCTAGGCTTGCCGGTCATTGGCGGGCCGTCACGACGACGGCCCGTTGTACGAAACCGACGCGGCGACGGAAGCCGCCGACGCCTTGCGTGACGACGATCGCCGAATGAAATCCCGACTCGACCTGCTGCGCGGCACGGCCCAACTGGCCGGCGAAGGCTTTCTCGGCGCGCTGGACGTGGTCGAAGGCGTGCACCAGGCCGTGCTCGATCCGTTCGCGAAGCTGCTGCCGTTCGGCGACCTGCTGCTGCGCGGCACCGATTTCGTCTATGCGCGGCTGCGCGACGTCGGCCAGGCGGCCAGCACCGCGGCGATAGGCTCGCTCGGCCTCTACGAGCGCTACCTGCTGCCGCGCGGCAGCGACGGGACCGACCACGTCGCGTCCAATGCCTGGATCAGCGCCCTGAACGGCGCGGTCGGCGACCATCTCGAAGCCACGCGCAATCCGCTCGCGCTGCGCCTGGCCTTCTGCCGCGACGGCCGTACCCTGAGCCTCGACGCGGCCACGCTCGCGCGCGAGCTGCCCTGCCCCGACGGCACGCTCTACGTGCTCGTGCACGGCCTCGGCCTCAACGACAGCCAATGGCAGGACCGCGACGGCGAGGACTTCGGCACGCGGCTGGAGCGCGACCTCGGCGGCAGCGCCGTGCGCCTGCGCTACAACAGCGGCCGCCGCATCTCCGGCAACGGCCGCGATTTCGCGCGCCGGCTGCAGCAGCTCGTCGACGCGCATCCACGGCGCATACGGCGCATCGTGCTGATCGGCCACAGCATGGGCGGCCTGGTCTGCCGCAGCGCCTGCAGCCACGCGGCGCGCGCCGAACTGCCGTGGCGCGACAAGCTGGTCGCGGCGATCTGCCTGGGTTCGCCGCATCTGGGCGCGCCGCTCGAACGCATCGGCGGGCGCTTGAGCGCCGCGCTCGAATCCATGCCGTACACGCGCGCGCTGGCCAAGCTGACCGAGCGGCGCAGCGCCGGCGTCAAGGACCTGCGCCACGGCTGGTGCAGCGATCGCGACCGGCCGCGCGGCGAACGTCGCGACGCGGCGCCCGAGGCGCTGCCGGACATCGGCGAGGCGCGCTGGTTCCTCGCCGCAGCGACATTGGCCGGCAGCAGCGACGGCACGCGCGCACGCTGGATCGGCGACGGCCTCGTGCCGGTGCCGAGCGCGCTGGGCCAGCACGCCGACCCGTCGCTGTCGCTGCAGCTGCCCGACACGCAGCGCCACGTCTTCCGCGGACTCGGTCACATGGACCTCATGAACCATCCGCGCGTCTACGAACGGCTGCGCGACTGGGCGCAGACGAAATAGGCGCAGCCGGCGCGGGCAGCTTCGCGGAACGATCCGGCCCGGGCGCCGCGCCGCCGCAAATCAGTCGACCGGACCCTGCGGAACGCCGTGCTTGCTGCGGACCTCGTCGATGCGCGCCTGCACGGTGGACGGCAGGTGACCCTTTTCCGCCTGGGCGAAGATCTGGCCGAGCACGCGCTTCTCGTCCTCGTCGATGACCGTGTCGCGCAGCGCGAGGCCGAGCAGGAAGTTGATCTCGCCGATGTCGAGCTGGCCGTCGTCGGCGAACACCGCAATCGACCGGAACGCGATCTCGATATGGCTCTTGGCCTGGGGCATGGCGGAACTCCGTGGCGATGGGGAAATTCGGCCCGCGATCCGGCCGGAACGCCGACGATAGCCGGCCGGCGGCCGCGCGGCGAGCAGGCCGGTGCTCCGCAATGAACGCCGCGGCGCAGCCTGGGCGAACCTGGCCGGCCCGCGCGGTCGCGGCTATCGTTGCGCGCGACGGCGCGCCGGGACGCGACGGCCGCAACGGAGACCGCATGACGGACGCAGCACGCTATCGGCGCGAGAAGGACGAATACCTGCGGCTGAGCACCCTGGACGAGACCGCGCGCAGTGCGGCGCTCGCGGCGCTGTCCACCGACGATCCGGCGCTGGCCGACGCGCTTGCGCGCCTGTTCGCCGCGGCGCAGCAGCCGCTGCCCTGTCTCGACGCCGAGGCGGACGCGAAAGACGACGCAATGCCGCAAGTCGCGCGCTACCGGCTGATCCGCGAGATCGGCCGCGGCGGCATGGGCCGCGTCTGGCTGGCCGAGCGCGACGACGGCGGCTTCCGCGGCAAGGTCGCGATCAAGCAGATCGACCGCGCCTTCGGCGACGGCGCCGACGAGCACCGCTTCCTGCGCGAACGCCAGATCCTCGCCGCGCTCGACCATCCGAACATCGCGCGGCTGATCGACGGCGGCAACGACGGCAGCGGGCGGCCGTTCCTGGCCACCTGGTACATCGAGGGCGAACGCATCACCGACTACTGCAGCCGCCGCGCGCTGGGCCTGCGCGCCCGCGTGCAGCTGCTGCGCAAGGTCGGCGACGCGGTCGCCTACGCGCATCGCCGGCTCGTCGTGCATCGCGACATCAAGCCGGCCAACATCCTCGTCGACGCCGACGGCGAACCGCGCCTGCTCGACTTCGGCATCGCGCGCGTGCTCGACGAGGACACCGCCGCGACGGCGACCGGCGCGGGCCCGCTGACCCTGCGCTATGCGGCGCCCGAGCAGATCCGCGGCGAGACGGCCGGCGTCGCCGCCGACGTGCATGCGCTGGGCTGCCTGCTCTACGAACTGCTGGCCGGCGAGCCTCCGCATGCGGAACTCGGCGCCGCCGCGCTGACCCACGCGATCCTGCACACGGACCCGCCGCCGCCGTCGGTCGTCGCGCGCCGCCGCGGACTGCCGGCGCCGGGCCGCGACCTCGACGCGATCTGCCTGCGCGCGCTGCGCAAGCGGCCCGAGGACCGCTATGCCGGCGTCGATGCCTGGAACGACGACCTCGATCGCTTGCTGCGCAACGAACCGGTGCACGCGCGCCGCGGCGAACGCGGCTACGCGGCGCGGCGCTGGCTGGGCAGGCGCTGGCCGTTGCTGGCCGCCGGTCTCGCGGCCGTCGCGGTCGTCAGCTATCACGTCGTCAGCATCAACCGCCAGCTCGCCGCCGTCGCGCGCGAACGCGACCGCGCGACCGAGCTCGCCGATTTCGCGATCACCCTGTACCAGTCGGCCACGCCGGCCGAGGTGCGCGAAGGCAAAGTCAGCGCGATCCAGCTGCTCGACCGCGCCGCGGCTCGGCTCGACGAGCCGAAGATGGACAAGATCAAGCCGGAGACGCGCGCGGCGATCGTCGCGTCGATCGGCCACGTCTACTACGAGATCGGCGTGCGCGACCGCGCCGCGCAACTGTTCGCGCGCGCCGTCGCGCTATTCGAGCAGGCCGATCCGGTGCCCGAGGAGGACCTGATCCAGCATCAGCGCTATCTCGCGATGGCGCTGTACGACAGCGGCAACGCCGAGGCGGCGATGACGCAGATCGAACGCGCGCTGCAGCGCCGCGAAGCGCAGGGTGACACCGACAGCCTGCTACGCGCCGCCCTGGAGCGCGCGGCCGCGGTCTACGCCGCGTCGCTGGACCGGCTCGACGCCGCCGCCGACCACAATGCGCGCGCGATCGCCGCGATGGAGATGCACCTGCCGGCCACGCGCGACACGCTGTCGGTCACCCTCGGCAACGCCGCCGACCTGGATCTGCAGCGCGGCCGCATCGATGAGGCCGACGCGCGCATTGCCCGGGCGCGCGGGCTCATCGACCGCAACAGCACGGTGTTCTATCGCAACGATCTGTTCCAGCGCCGCGTGCAGGCGAAGGTACGCGCCGCGCAGGGGCGCATGGACGAAGCGCTCGCGCAGCTGCGCGAGGCGCTGGAGCAGGCGCGCGCGCAGTTGGGCGCGCGGCATCCCGACGTGCTCGTGTTCGCGGTCGACTACGGCGGCCTGCTGTTGCGCGCCGGCCGCTACGACGACGCCGGCGCCGCGCTCGAGGAGGCGCTGGACATAGGCCGCGCGGCCGGCAGCGACGCCGCGCGGCGCCT
>NZ_JANFVR010000203.1 GCF_024609805.1 Tahibacter caeni
CGGCTGCCCGGCGACGAGGCGCGCAACCGGCCGCCGCCCGACGGCGAAACCCGTCTGCAGCCCGGCGGGGTCGACCGGCCGCCCGGCGAGCCTCCGTCCGGCGGCCCGCCGGGTCCGCCGCCGGGGTCGATCAATGCCGGCGATCGCCTGACGCTCTACGACGAGCAGGACCGGCGCATCGCCGGCAGCCGCGCGAGCGATCCGGCGGCACCGGCGATTCCCGTTCGCGTCGACGGCCGCACCGTGGGCCAGCTGCGCATCGCGCCGCTGCCGATGCTGGCCTCGGAGGCCGAGCGCGTGTTCGCCGAAGGGCAATGGCGCAGCGGTTTCGCGGCGGCGCTGGTCGTGCTGCTGTTCGCGCTGGCGCTGGCCTATGCGCTCGCGCAGCGTCTGCTGCGGCCGATACAGGCGCTGAGCCGGGCCTCGCGCGCACTCTCCGCCGGCGACTACGCCTCGCGCGTCGCGGCGCAGGGCCGCGACGAGATCGCCGGGCTCGCGCGCGACTTCAACCATCTGGCCGGCGCGCTGGAGCAGAACCGCGAAGCGCGCCGGCGCTGGGGCGCCGACCTGGCCCACGAGCTGCGCACGCCGGTCACCGTCCTGCGCCTGGAGCTGCAGACTCTGCAGGCCGGCGTGCGGCAGGCCGACGCCGCGGCGCTCGGCTCGCTGCTCGCCGAGACCGAGCGGCTGTCCGCGCTGATCGAGGATCTCTACGAGCTGTCGCTCGCCGACGCGGGCGCGCTCGAATACCGCTTCGTCGCGGTGGATCTCGCCGAGCTCGCGCGCGAAGTCGTCGACAACCATCGCGGCGGCGCGGCGGCCGCAGGGCTCGCGCTCGAGGAGGATTACGCCGAGGCGCTGCCGCGGCCGCAGGGCGATCCGCTGCGCCTGGCCCAGCTCATCGACAACCTGCTGCTCAACGCGCGCCGCTATACCGATGCGCCGGGCCGCATACGCCTGGCGCTGGTCCAGAGCGCCGGCCAGCTGCAGCTCAGCGTCGACGACACGCCGCCCGGCGTACCGGCCGAAGACCTGCCGCGGTTGTTCGACCGGCTGTTCCGCAGCGAACGCTCGCGTACTCGCGCGGCCGGCGGCGCCGGACTCGGCCTGTCCATCTGCCGCGCGATCGCCGACGCGCACGGCGGTGCGATCCGCGCCGAGCCCTCGCCGCTCGGCGGACTGCGCGTCTGCGTGTGGTTTCCGCTGGCCGGAGCATCGCCGTGACTGCCGTCGCCGAGCTGCTGATCGTCGAGGACGAACCGAAGATCGCCGCGGCCCTGCGCGACTGGTTCGCCGCCGCCGGCTACGCGATACGCCTGAGCGACAGCGGCGACGGCGTCGCCGACGCCGTGCGCGCGCAGCCGCCGGACCTGCTGCTGCTCGACGTGATGCTGCCGGGCGAGGACGGCCTGAGCATCTGCCGGCGCGTGCGCGAATTCTCCGACCTGCCGATCATCCTCGTGACCGCGCGCGTCGAGGAGATCGACCGTCTGCTCGGCCTGGACCTCGGCGCCGACGACTACGTCTGCAAGCCCTTCAGCCTGCGCGAACTCGGCGCCCGTGTGCGCGCGCTGCTGCGCCGCACGCGGCCGGCGGCGCGGCCGGCGGGCGCCGAGGACGAGGTCGTGCTCGACGCCGACCGCTTCGAAGTGCGCGTCGCCGGCAAGGCGCTGGCACTGACGCCGGTCGAATTCCGCCTGCTGCGCCGGCTCATGGAAAAACCCGGCAAGGTGTACTCGCGCAGCCAGCTGCTCGACGCGAGCTACGAGGACCACCGCGTCGTCAGCGACCGCACGGTCGACTCGCACATCCGCAATCTGCGGCGCAAGTTCGGCGAAGTCGGCCAGGATCCGATCGCGTCGGTCTACGGCGTCGGCTTCCGCTTCGAGGTCGGGCGCGACGGGTGAGCGGATGCGGGGCGACGGCGAGGCAGTTTCTTGTTGCGGGCGACGGGGCGGGGAAGAGAAGTGAACCTCGGCCAGTACACGGGCACAGGAACCGCGGGATCGCCGCCTCGAACATTCCGGCCGACGGTCGCGTTGCGGCGGCCCTGGGGAACTTCGCCTCAGGCCCGCGAAACGAGGAACAGCGGTCGATTTCATGGCTGTAGCGAGTGGTCAGCGCTCCGAATGCCCTGCCTCGTCGTAGCCGCCGCGGCCGAACAAGCCCGGACGGATCAGGTCGACGAACGCGCGCGCCTGGGTCGACAGGTATTTGCCTTTGCGCATGACCACGCCATAGCTGCGTTGTGGAAAATACTGGCGCAGGTTGCGCACCTCCAGGCGGGTGCGGTCGAACTCGGTCAGGCAGATGCCGGTCACGATGGAAATGCCCAGGCCCATCGCGACGTATTCCTTGATGACTTCCCAGCCGCCGACTTCGATCGCGACGCGGTAGGGCACGCGGCGCTGCTGGAAGACGAGGTCGACGAGGCGGTAGGTGGTCAGGCGCTGCGGCGGCAGGATCAGGCCGTACGGCGACAGGTCCTCGAGGCGGATGTCGGCCTTGGCCGCGAGCTCGTGGTCGCGCGGCAGGATCAGCATCGGGTCGAACCACTGCACCGGCTCGTAGGACAGGTCGTAGGGCACGTCGAGCATGGAGCCGAACGCGAAATCGACCTGGTCCTGGCGCAGCAGGGCCAGGCCGTCCTTGCCGGTCACGTTGTGCAGCTGCAGCCGCACGCGCGGGTGCTCGTCGCGAAACGCGCGGACCAGCGGCGGCAGCAAGTACTGGATGGTCGAGGCGCCGGCCGCGATCGTCACCTCTCCGGCGTCCAGGCCCTGGAGCTGGCTGCGGAACTGCTGGTCCAGCCCTTCGAGCCCCTCGACCAGCGGCCGCGCGATCTCGTAGAGCATCTGCCCCTCGCGCGTCAGCACGAAGCGCGGCCGCGCGCGTTCGAGCAGGCGCACGCCGAGCTCGGTTTCCAGCGCCGACAGCTGCAGGCTGATCGAAGCCTGAGACAGGAACAACGCCTCGCCGGCGCGCGCCAGGGTGCCGAACTTCACCACGTGGCAGAACGCGCGCAACTGCTTGATGCGGTTGCCTTTGTAGTAGAAGCGCGGGGTGCTGTCGGCGGCGCCGCGCGACTTCAGCTTGCGCCGGGCCGGAGTACCGGCGGCGCTGCCGCCGCGCTTGTCGCCGCGGGGTCGCGGCGCATTCAAACGATCGTTTGATGACGCCATGATTTCAATCACTTGGGTGATATTTAACAACGTCAAATAAGTGCATTGAAATGTTTGGTTTGTCAAATGCTGCGCTGCACGCATAGTCTCCGAGGCCTGAAAGCAGTTAGCACGGAGATGGCGATGGCAGTTGCAGCAGACCGGTTCGGCGCGCCCGCGGTGGAAATCCGCGCCGTCCTCAAGCCCGGCTACGAGCAGATCCTGACGCCGGCCGCCCTGCGCTTCCTTGCTGCGCTGCACCGCCGTTTCGACCCGCGCCGGCGCGAACTGCTGCAGGCCCGCGCCGCGCGCCAGGCCCGCTTTGATGCCGGCGAGCTGCCGGACTTCCTGGCCGAGACGCGCGCGATCCGCGAATCCGACTGGACCGTCGCGCCGATCCCAGTCGCCCTGATCGACCGCCGTGTCGAGATCACCGGGCCGGTCGAACGCAAGATGATCATCAACGCGCTGAATTCCGGCGCGAAAGTGTTCATGGCCGACTTCGAGGACTCCTCGGCGCCGACCTGGGACGTCATGCTCGACGGCCAGATCAATCTGCGCGACGCCGTCGACGGCACCATCGAGTACCGCTCACCCGACGGCCGCGAATACCGCCTGAAGCCCGACACCGCCGTCCTGATCGTGCGGCCGCGCGGCTGGCATCTGGCCGAGAAGCACGCGCTCGTCGACGGCGAGGAAATGGCCGGCGCGCTGTTCGACTTCGGCCTGTTCGCATTCCACAACGCGCAGGCGCTGCAGGGCCGCGACCGCGGTCCGTATTTCTACCTGCCCAAGACCGAGAGCCACCGCGAAGCCGCGCTCTGGGACGAGGTCATGGGCTTCGCCGAGGCCGAGCTCGGCCTGCCGGCCGGCTGCATGAAGGCGACCGTGCTGATCGAGACCCTGCCGGCCGTGTTCGAGATGCACGAGATCCTGCATGCGCTGAAGACGCGCATCGTCGGCCTGAACTGCGGCCGTTGGGATTACATTTTTTCCTATATCAAGACTTTCCGCGCACACCGCAGCCACATCCTGCCGGAGCGCGGCCAGGTCGGCATGACCGTGCCGTTCCTGAAGGCTTACTCGGAGCTGCTGATCCAGACCTGCCACCGCCGCGGCGCGTTCGCGATGGGCGGCATGGCCGCGCAGATTCCGATTTCCGGCGACGCCGAGGCCAACGAAGCCGCGCTGGCGCGCGTGCGCGCCGACAAGCGCCGCGAAGCGACCGCCGGCCACGACGGCACCTGGGTTGCGCATCCGGGCCTGATCCCGGTCGCGCAAGCCGAGTTCGACGCGCTGATGCCGGGCGCCAACCAGTTGATCAAGCGCCGCGACGACGTCAAGGTCACGCGCGACGACCTGATCCTCGCACCGCCGGGCACGATCACGCGCGCCGGCTTCCTCAACAACATCGACGTCTGCGTGCGCTACCTCGCCGCCTGGCTCGACGGCCTCGGCTGCGTGCCTATCCATCACCTGATGGAGGACGCCGCCACCGCCGAGATCTCGCGCGCGCAGCTCTGGCACTGGCTGCATCACGAAGGCCTGACCCTCGACGACGGCACGCCGCTGGACTTCGCGCTGTTCGACGACGCGATCCAGACCATCGCCGAACGCCTGCCCAAATCCGGCCTGCCGGGCCAGGAACGCCTGCCGCAGGCGGCCTGGATGCTGGCCGAGCTGACCCATGCGCGCCAGCTCGCCGACTTCCTGACCGTGCCGGCCTACGCGCTGTTGCCGTAACCCGTACTCCGCCCACCCTCCGCACCACGACAAGGTTGATGAACATGAAGAGCACTTTCGCGACCGCCGAGCAGCTGCAGCAGGACTGGCAGAACAACCCGCGCTGGGCCGGCGTCACGCGCAACTATTCCGCCGCCGACGTGGTGCGTCTACGCGGCACGGTGCCGATCGAGCATTCGCTCGCGCGCCTCGGTGCGGAGAAACTCTGGAGCCACCTGCACAAGGAGCCGTTCGTCAACGCGCTCGGCGCGCTGACCGGCAACCAGGCCATGCAGCAGGTCAAGGCCGGCCTCAAGGCCATCTACCTGTCGGGCTGGCAGGTCGCCGCCGACGCGAACGTCGCCGGCGAGATGTATCCGGACCAGTCGCTGTATCCGGCCAACTCGGTGCCGCAGGTGGTCAAGCGCATCAACAACACCCTGCTGCGCGCCGACCAGCTGCACCACGCCGAAGGCAAGGACGAGATCGACTGGCTGCAGCCGATCGTGGCCGACGCCGAGGCCGGCTTCGGCGGCGTGCTCAACGCGTTCGAGCTCATGAAGGCCATGATCGAGGCCGGCGCGGCCGGCGTGCACTTCGAGGACCAGCTCGCGAGCGTCAAGAAGTGCGGCCACATGGGCGGCAAGGTGCTCGTGCCGACGCGCGAAGCCGTCGAGAAGCTCAACGCCGCGCGCCTGGCCGCCGACGTCATGGGCGTGCCGACCATCCTCGTCGCGCGCACCGACGCCGAGGCTGCCGACCTGCTGACTTCCGACGTCGACGACAACGACAAAGCCTTCTGCACCGGCGAGCGCACGGTCGAAGGCTTCTTCCGCACGCGCCCGGGCATCGACCAGGCGATCAGCCGCGGCCTGGCCTATGCGCCGTACGCGGACCTGGTCTGGTGCGAAACCGGCAAGCCGGATCTCGCGTTCGCGAAGAAGTTCGCCGAGGCCATCCACGCCAAGTACCCGGGCAAGCTGCTGGCCTACAACTGCAGTCCGAGCTTCAACTGGAAGAAGAACCTCGACGACGCGACCATCGCGAAGTTCCAGAGGGAAATCGCGAACTACGGCTACAAGTTCCAGTTCATCACCCTGGCCGGCTTCCACTCGCTGAACTACTCGATGTTCAACCTCGCCTACGGCTATGCGCGCAACCAGATGAGCGCGTTCGTCGAGCTGCAGGAAGCCGAGTTCGCCGCCGCCGAGCGCGGCTTCACGGCGGTCAAGCACCAGCGTGAAGTCGGCACCGGCTACTTCGACGCGGTGACCCAGGCCATCCAGAACGGCCAGTCCTCGACCGTCGCGCTGAAGGGTTCGACCGAGGAAGAGCAGTTCCACGGCAATCGCCACGCGGCCTGAGGCGCCGGCGCCTCGGCGCGGCGCACCGGCAACCCGACAACAACGGAACACGGGCCGGCTCGGCCGATACGGCCGAGTCCGCTGTGCCGTTCCGAAGCGGTTCTCCTGGGGAGGAGAGGAGTACGCCGGACCCGATCGCCGGATCGGGTCCGGCCGTACTTTTTGCGGCCTTTCAAAGCCGCGGCGCGCCCCCAGATAACGCGCCGTGAACCCGGCTCCGCGCCGGGTCGGCTACAATTCCGCCCATGACCAATATCGTGAAATTCAAGGCGCGTGGCCCGCGCGCCTACCTGCGTGAGGCGCAGGAGCAGCACATTCCCGTCCGGCTCAAGCGCGAAGGCATCGATCCGGGCTGGGTACATGGCATGATCGTCGACGTTTCGGCAGATTTCGTGCTGATCGCTGAAATTTCGGACTCGATGCGCTACGACGGCTATCTCGTGATCGCGCTCGGCGACGTCAGCCATGCCGAAGAAGATCCGTCCCGCGAGTTCGTCGACAAGGCGCTGGCCCTCAACGGCGAGACCCTGACTCCGCCGGCCGGCTTCCCGCTCGACAACTGGGCCAATGTCGCCCGCGCGGCCGCGGCGCTCGCGCCGGTGATCTCGGTCAACATGCTCGACGAGGAAACCGGCGAAGCCAGCTACATCGGCAAGCTCGAGAACGCCGGTCCCGAAGTGCTGACCCTGCGCGAGATCGATCCGAACGCGCGCTGGTACCCGGACGCCGGCGACTACGAATACGACGACATCGGCTCGATCGGCTTCGGCACTTCGTACATGTACACGCTGTACCGCGTAGCCGGCGAACCCAGCGGTCCGCCGCAGGAACCGCGCCTGCACAGCACCGATCCGCGCTGAGCGCGCATCGATGAGCGCCACGCCGCGGCCCACCGGCATCGTGCTGCACCGCGCCTCGCACCTGCTCGAAGTCAGCTTCGAGTCGGGCGAGGTGTTCCGGCTGCCCTGCGAATACCTGCGCACTCATTCGCCGAGCGCCGAAGTCCAGGGCCACGGCCCGGGCCAGCGCGTGCTCGTGGCCGGCAAACGTCACGTCAACATCGACGCGATCGAACCGGTCGGCCACTACGCCGTGCTGCTGCGCTTCGACGACGGGCACCAGACCGGCATCTTTTCCTGGAGCGTGCTGCACGAGCTCGGCCGCGAACAGGACACGAACTGGGCGGCCTACCTCGCCGCACTCGAGCAGGCCGGCCTGCAGCGCTGATTCCGGCCCAATTCCGGATTCCCGCAACGCCGCCGCCGCGGCACCCTCTTCCCCGGCGCCGCGAGACGCGGCACAAATAGGCCTGTGCCGGCGATGCGGGGGAAAGCGATGCGCGCAAGCCATGCCTGGATCCGGAATGCCGCTGCCGCCGCGCTCGCGCTGATGGCCGGCGCGGCGATCGGCTCGCCGCCCGCGCGGACCGAATTGCGCATCGAAGTGCGCCAGCCCGACGGCGCCCGCGCGATACTCGCGCGCCAGCTCGACCTGCACGAGGAACCCGCCTACGGCGTCAGCGCGGTCAGCGATACGCATCCCGAAGCGCTCGGCGCGCCGCTGCCGCCGCAACCGCCGGCCGCCGCCGACTACCCGCCCGGCGCGGTGCAGCTCGAATTCGTGCAAAAGCGCGGCGTCTGGGTGCGCACGACCACGTTCACGCGCCGCGCCGACGGCGCCTGGCAGCTCGCCAGCGACCAGCTCGACAACCCGCGCGACAAGGCCACCTTGAGCAAGCCGCTGGTCGGACCGATACGGCCGGTGGAATAGGCGCGGCCGCCGTCGTGCGGCCGGACGGCCCTGCACGGCTTTCGACTAGTTGCCCGCCCGCCGGTGCTTCAGCGCCTGCTGCCACAGCGCCGTGATCTGCGCCTGCAGCGCGGCGGCTTCGCGCGGTCCGACCGGTCCGACGATGCCGTAGTCGCCGCTGCGCAGCTCGACGGCGTCGACCGCGACACGCGCGAGCAGCAGGCGCATGAACTCGGCGCCGAGGCCGAGCTTGCGCAGGTGGTCCTGGATGCGCAGCACGCGCAGGACCCCGCGGTCGACGACGGCGATGCCGAGCGTGCTGTCATCGAGCGGCTGGCTCGTACGCGCCAGCACCTGCTGCCACTCGAGCCGCAGCGCGAACAGCCGCGGCAGCGCGGCCGCGTCGGCAGACACGCCGAGCGCGGCGGACAGCAACAGGCTCTGCTCGACGTGGTTGACGATGCCGGCCACGGCGAGCGCCTCGATCTGGGCACGCCAGTCGCGGCCGCCGCCCGGCGTCAGTTCGTCGACGCGAACGGCGTCGTTGATCCGCGGCAGGTCCAGGCGCATTTCGCAGAACGCGACGAAGCGCGCGCCGTAGGTCGGCGCGCTCGCGGCCCAGGCGATGCGGAACATCGGCGCCCAGCTCCAGTGGCGGAACACGTTGATCCAGCCGCGATTGTCCGGATGCTCCCAGGTCCTCTCCAGGTCGAGGTCGTGATAGACCGACTCCATGAGCTGCATGAGCTCCTGGCAGAAATAGAAGCAGTTGCGGAACGCGTCGCCGGTCGGCAGGCGCGTGCGCCGCTGGTACGGGCTGGCGGCGGCGTCCGCCGCACGCGCGCCGGCGCTTC
>NZ_JANFVR010000204.1 GCF_024609805.1 Tahibacter caeni
CTGGCCGAAGCCGCGGCGCGGCTGCTCGATGCCAAGGCCGCGCCGGGCCAGCCGGAAGTGCCGCGGCCGCCGCGCGCGCCGACACCGCTGCCGCCTTCGCGCGAACCCGAGCGCGATGCGGATGCCGATCCCGACGGAGACGGCGGTCTCGGCGGTAAGCTGCGCCGTCTGCTCGGTCCCAAATGAGCGTGTCGGGCCCGTCCCGGACCACTCGTTTCCCACCTGCAAGGAGCTTCGAGTGACGATCGCCCTGTGGTGCATTCTCGTCGCGGCGTTGTTGCCGCTGGTCTTCACCGCTGTCGCGAAATACGGCCACGAAGCCGGGATCCGACGGCTCAACCGTCAGCCGCGCGTCTACCAGGCCGAACTCAGCGGCTTCCGCGCGCGGGCGCATTGGGCGCACCTGAATTCGATCGAGGCGTTTCCCCCGTTCGCGGCGGCCGTGCTCGTCGCGCAGTACGTGCATGCCTCGCAGAACGCGATCGATCTGCTGGCCGTGCTGTTCATCGTGCTGCGCGTGGTCTACGGCGCTTTCTATCTGGCCGACAAGCCGCCGCTGCGCAGCCTGACCTGGTTTCTCGGCGTGCTGTGCGTGGTCGGGCTGTTCGTCGCCGCGGCGATGGCCTGAGGCCGAAAAGAAAAAGACCGGATGACTTGCGTCATCCGGTCCAAAGCGGCGCTACGACTACGGGGAGGGGAGGGTCGTCGCAGCGCGGCTTGATACTCGTTGTCGCGGGCGCTTACTTCGCGCCGACGGTCGCGGCCTTCTTGAACGAATCCACGTTGTTCTTGATGGTTTCGTTGGTGGCGGCGAAATTGGTCTTGGCGAGCTCGCCGAGCGCTTCGCTGGTCTTCACGCCGATGCCGAAGACTTCCTGGGTCGTCGCGTAGGCCTTCTCGGCCGATTCCTTGGCGAGCGTGACACCCTTCGGCCAGATGGCCTTGAGACCGTCGAAGTCGCGGACTTCCAGTGCTTCGGTCACGAAAGCCGCGGTGGCGTTCGCACGGTTCTCGATGGTCTTGAGCTGCAGGTCGGCGATCTTCTCGAAATTCTGCAGAGCCAGACCCTGCACCTTGAACGCGGCTTCGGCAAAGCTCTTGCTGAAAGCCAGCACCTGGTTGTTGTACTGCTCGATCATTGGCTTGCCCTCGTCAGGCGGGTTGGGGGATGACGGGGCGTACTCTAGCGGGTTCTTTGTTGCGATGCAACAGAAAATTCCGTGACAGTCGCACATCGGAGTCGGCGAGTGACTCAGTGCATTGAATAACAACAAAAAATAGATTTGGTGTCGCGATGGCGCGCCGCGTCAATTCGGCGTCAGGCCCGCGGTAAGGGCTGTGCGGAAGTCACGGGGCGCCTTATCGCCGAGCCAGATCGACAGCAGCACGGTATTGAACTCGACCCCGGCCAGCTGCCCGGCCGGCTTGTCGTCGACGAAGATGCGCATGCCCGCATCCGGTATGTAGTCGAACAGGATGACCTGGCCGTGACGGGCTGCGCCGAACACCTCGACGAAGCGTTCGACATTGCTCTTGATCCGGCCCAGTCGCGATGAGCCGGCCGCTTCGGCGAAGGCCTTGCGCCAGTAGTCGTCGACGCGCCCCTCGTCGAGCTCCGGAATCTGCCAGACTAAGGTGACGCGATACGGGCTCAGGCCCGACTGCAGCTGCTCGAGCGTACGTACGGAGGCCGGCAGATACAGCGCGGCGGCGTAGAACGGGACGAAGTTGCGATCCAGGGTCGCTGCGCCGGACAGGCGCAGGTTGTTGCCGACACCCGGTACGTTGATCCGTTCGGCGAACTCATGGCCGGCGATGGAGACGGCCTGGGCGTCGAACGCGGCCAGCAGCAGCCAGAGCGCCAAACCACGTGTGAGGAACATGCAGGCCGTCCGCCGGGGAATGCGGTGCATCTTATCCGCATATGTGCGGCTACGGGCCGGTGTAGCTGCAGCCGGACGTACAGGTTTCATGAACCACGACACGGCTCAGCAGCGGCAGCTCGGGCTTGAGCCGTTGCCAGATCCAGACGGCGAGGTTTTCGCTGGTCGGATTGGTCAGGCCTTCGATCTCGTTCAGATAGCCGTGGTCCAGCGCATCGAACAGCGGTGCGAAGGCCTGCTTGATGTCGGCGAAGTCCATGACCCAGCCGAGTTGCGGATCGATCGGACCCGAGACATGGATGTCGATACGGAAGGAGTGGCCGTGCAGCCGGGAGCACTTGTGCCCGGCCGGGACCATCGGCAGCCGATGCGCGGCTTCGATCTGGAATGTCTTGAACAGATCCATCAGCGCGACAGCCCGACTCGCCGGCCGGCGGCAAGTCGCAAGAATAAAGGTGGTGGCTAGAGGCGGGATCGAACCGCCGACCTCAGCATTATGAGTGCCGCGCTCTGACCGGCTGAGCTACCTAGCCACTGGGGCAATTCTGCCCGAAAGAAGGGCGGGGATTGTAGCCTCGGCCCGGCGCCTGTCAAGCCGGACACGACGGCCGCGCCTTGCTGGCCGCGCAGAGGCTGTGGAAGAATCGATCCCAGCACGTATTTTTCTGGAGTCGACCGGTGATCGATCCCGATGGCTACAGGCCCAATGTGGGCATAGTCCTGCTGCGGGACGACGGTCGGCTGTTCTGGGCGCGCCGCATCAATCGCGACGGCTGGCAGTTTCCCCAGGGCGGCATGCGCAGCGACGAGACGCCGCTAGAAGCCATGTACCGCGAATTGCAGGAAGAGACGGGATTGTGTCCGGAGCACGTCGAAGTGCTCGCCGCGACGCCGGGCTGGCTGCGCTACCGTCTCCCGCGGCGCTACCTGCGGCGTAACGAGCGTCCGGTTTGCATCGGTCAGAAGCAGGTTTGGTTCCTGCTGCGCTTCCTCGGCGAGGAGCGCCACGTGCGCCTCGACGCGAACGAGAAGCCCGAGTTCGATCTCTGGCGCTGGGTCGATTTCTGGTATCCGGCGCAGAACGTCGTCACCTTCAAGCGGCAGGTCTACGAGCGCGCGCTGCGCCAGTTCGCCCCGACGGTCGAGCGCGCCTGCCGCGTGCGGCTGGAGCTTTCCGCGTCCGCGGCGCCGCCGCCGGCCCGGCCGGTATTGGCCGAGGTCGGCTGAGCGCGGCGTTCAGCTTGGGGGCGTCTTCAGCCGGCAAAGCGGAAGGTTGTTGACACTCATTCGCATTTGCAGTCCAATCCCGGCCATTGGAGGACTGCCATGTACGTCTGCATCTGTAACGGCGTGACCGACAAGGCCATACGCGCTGCCGCGGCCGACGGCGTTTCGTCGCTGGCCGAGCTGACCATGCGCACGGGCTGCGCCGGCACCTGTGGCGCCTGTGCGGATTTCGCCGAGCAGGTTCTGCACGAGGCGGTGCCGCGCAACGCCCGCCTGTTCGATCTGCCGATACTCGCGGCCGCCTGAGCGGCCGTCTTCGTATCTGTTCGCCGGCCCGCGGCTACGCCCGCCGCCGCGATCTTCTTCGCTCCGCTCATCTCTGCAACAAGCGCTGAACCTTCCGGTCGCAGCGGCACTGCATCCAATTCGCATTTCTTCGCGATCGCGACGGCGACGGTATAGTCGCCGCCGATTCCACGCGGAGGACCGGCCATGAAAGGCGACCCCAAGATCATCGAGCACCTGAACAAGGCGCTCTACAACGAGCTGACGGCGATCAACCAGTATTTCCTGCACGCGCGCATGTTCAAGAACTGGGGCTTCAAGGAACTCGCCGAGCACGAATACGAGGAATCGATCGACGAGATGAAGCATGCTGACAAGCTGATCGAGCGCATCCTGTTCCTCGAAGGCCTGCCCAATCTGCAGAACCTCGGCAAGATCCTCGTCGGCGAGACGCCGCGCGAATGCCTCGAATGCGATCTCAAGCTCGAATACGCCGCGGTGCCGGACCTGCGCGCGGCGATCGCCGATGCGGAGAAGGCGTCCGACTACGTCAGCCGCGAGCTGTTCGAGGGCATCCTCGAATCCGAGGAAGAGCACATCGACTGGCTCGAAACCCAGCTTGGCCTGATCAAACAGCTCGGCGAAGCCAGCTATCTGCAGAAGAAGATCGGCAGCTGAATTCCTGCCGACGGGACGGACGACGGTCCGTCCCGTCTTCGTTTCAGGGACCGCTGCGCGCGAGCAGATTGCGCAGTTCGGCCGACACCCGCCCGTATTCCCGCGTCAGATCCCGCACCAATGCCGCGGGGTTGGCCAAAGTGCCGCTGCGCGCCTCGTGTTCGATGCGCTTGGCGATCTCGGCAAGCGTCATCGCGCCGAGGTTCGCGCTGGTCGACTTCAGCGAGTGCGAAGGCGCGATCAGCGCGTTGGAGTCGTTGCGGCCCGCGGCCGCCTCGAGCAAGGCGAGGTTCTTGGGCGTGTCTTCGAGGTAGACGCCGACGAGCTCGGTGAATTCCTCGCCCATGACGTCGAGCAGGTCGCGCACGATTTCCTGATCGAGCGCCGCGCCGTCGCGCACGCCGAGCGGATTGACCGGTGCGATGCCCTCGCCGAGCGCGACGGCCGGATTCGGCGCCGCGACGGCACGGGTGGCGGCCGGCGCTGGCGCGACGCCGGGGCGCGCCGGGGGCGGCGTCTTTTCGGTCGCGCTCGCGCGGCTCTGCGCCTGCTTCGGCAGCCATTTGCGCAGGGTCGTTTCGAGCAGGCCGCGGTTCATCGGCTTGGACAAGTATTCGTCCATGCCGGCGCCGAGGCATTTGTCGCGGTCGCCGGCCATCGCATTCGCGGTCATCGCGATGATCGGAATGCGCGGGAGGCGTTGTTCCGCTTCGCGCGTGCGGCGGATCCGCGTCGCCGTGTAGCCGTCCATGACCGGCATCTGGCAGTCCATCAGCACGAGATCGAACGATCCGGCCTCGAGCTTTTCCAGTGCTTCCTTGCCGTTCTCGGCGGTTTCGAGGCTGAGCCCGAGCAGGCCGAGTATGCGCTGCGCGACCTGACGGTTTACCGGGTTGTCCTCGACCAGCAGCACGTGGCCGCGCAGCGGCGCCGACGGCGTTTCGGTCGCGACTGCGATGTGGATGCCGGGTTCGAGCGGGTCGGCGAGCGGATCGGGTGCGGCTTCGGCCTGGGCGCCGCCGCCCTGCTGCACACCGAGCAGGGTGTTCAGCGCCGCGCGCAGCCCGGCGTCCGACTGGCCCGGCGCAATGATCGCCGAGCGAGCATCCTGGCGCAGTTCGGCCGGGATCTCGTCGTTGCCGGCGAGAAACACGAAACGCACGCGCTCCAGGGTCGGCTCGCGCACGACGTTGCGCAGCAGCGCCGACGGATTGCCGCGCATGCTCGCGAGGTCGACGATCAGCAGATCCATCGCCCAGTTGTCGCCCATCTGCGCCGCGCTGCGCAGCTTGGCCAGGGCCTCGGCCGCGACGTTCGTGATCGTGAGCTGCATGCCCCAGCCCGACAGCAGGGTCGACAGGCGCCGCTGCGTCGTCGCGTCGTCGACGGCGAGCAGCGCGCGCGCGCCGCCGAGGTCGGTGCGCGCGCCGGGACCGTCGCCGACGGCCTTGAGAAACGGCACGCTGAACCAGAACGTCGAGCCGCTGCCGAGTTCCGACTTCACGCCGATCTTGCCGCCCATGAGGTCGACGATGCGCTTGCAGATGACCAGGCCAAGGCCGGTGCCCCCGTGGATGCGCGTCGTCGACGCGTCGGCCTGAGAGAACGGCTGGAACAGCTTGTCGGCGACGTCGGGCGCGATGCCGACGCCGGTGTCCTGGACCTGGAACAGGATTTCGTTGTGGTTGCGCGATTCGCCGCGGCGCGACACCCGTACCGAAATGCTGCCTCGCTCGGTGAACTTGATCGCGTTGCTGACGAGATTGGTCAGCACCTGGCGCAGGCGCACCGGATCGCCGCGCACGGCCAGGCGCACGCCGGGCTCGATCGTGACGGAAAAGGTCAGGTCCTTGCTCTCGGCCGCCTTTTCCATCAGGCGCTTGACCGCGTCCAGCACCTCGCGCAGATTCAGGCCGACGGATTCCAGCTCGAGCTTGTTCGCCTCGATCTTGGAGTAGTCGAGGATGTCGTCGACGATGCGCAGGAGTTCGCGGGCGGAGCGATAGGCGGTCAGCAGATAGTCGCGCTGGTCCGGCGCGAGCCTGGTCGACAGCACGAGATCGAGCAGCGGGATGACGCCGTTCAACGGCGTGCGGATCTCGTGGCTCATCGTCGCGAGGAACTCGCTCTTGGCCATCATCGCCGCTTCGGCTTCGAGCTTGGCCTTCATGAGGTCCTGCTGCACCTGGCGCAGCTCGTCGACCTCGGCCTGCAGGCCCGGCGAATCCGTTGCCGCCGCGGCCGACGGCGGCGTGGCCGGTGTTCGCACGAACGCCGGTTGAGCCTGCGCGGATTCCTCGTCGCCGGCGCCGTGCGCGGCGAAAAACAGCAGCACGCCGCCGAACAGCAGCAGCGGGGCCACCCAGTAGTTGGTCGGCGGCGGTACGGCGATCAGGCTGACGAGGCTCGCGCTGACGACGACCGCGAGGCCGCTCCAGCGCATCGCTCCGGCGAGTCGTTTCCAGTCCCCCATGCTCGTCCCTCGTCAGCGGCGGCCGGCTCTGTGTCGCGCCGGTCCGCCTGGTTCCGCCGCGCGGGCCGCCTGTCCGTCTCCCTTTGAACGGGACAAGCTCCGCATCCTCCGCGATCGCCCGCCGAAGCGGCGCGACTCCCCCGCGATCCCGCCCGGATCGCCCAGCCCGCTAGCCCACGGCGCGGAAATCGTAGTCGAGATTCTGCGCTTCGTGCTGCACGAAATTACCTTGAATGAAGTCGACGCCGATGGTCCACAGGGTGGCCGCGCTCTGCGCATCCTCGATGCGCGGCGCGATCACGCGGCGGCCGTTGTCGTGCGCCGCGCGCACGAGCCGGCGCAGTTCGTCGCGCATGCGCGGACTGCCGTCGGCGATGCAGTCCGGGGCGATCTTGATGAAGTCGACCGGCAGATGCTCGATCGCCGCTTGCGTCGCGTCGCCCGGCAGCGCGCCGGCGAGGCAGAGGCCGACCCCGATCTGATGCACGGCGCCGGCGAACGCGGCGACGCGCTCGTAGTCGGCCGGGTCCTCCGGCACGCGCATCTCCAGCACGAGGCGGCCGTCGGCGATGCGCCGCGTATCGAGCTGCTGGCGCAGCCAGGCGGCACGCGTGGGGTCGCGCGCGGCGGCCAGCGACTGGCTCGCGAACAGCCGCACCGGACGCCCCTGGCGCGCGCGGTCGGACAGCACCATCAGGCAACGGGTCAGCACCCAGCGGTCGATCTCGTCGATGAGCCCGGCCTGTTCGGCGGCCGGCACGATATGGCCGGCCGTGAGCACCTTGCCGTCGTCGCCGTGCAGGCGCAGCAGCGCCTGGAACTGTTCGTCGGCGTCGCCGTCGTCCTCGCTGGCCAGCGCCGCGATCGGCTGGAACACGAGGTGGAACGCGTCGCTGCGCAGCGCGGCGCG
Source organism: Tahibacter caeni (assembly GCF_024609805.1). GTDB lineage: Bacteria > Pseudomonadota > Gammaproteobacteria > Xanthomonadales > Rhodanobacteraceae > Tahibacter > Tahibacter caeni. The sequence continues at coordinate 7,457 of NZ_JANFVR010000204.1, forward strand.
CAGATTCTCCACGAGGGCGAGATCGCCGCTGGGCTTGGGCGCGAACAGGCCGACGCGTTCCTTGCCACTGCGGCGCGCGTCGCTCATCGCGCGCTCGGCCGCGTGAAGCATGGCGCCGGCGTCGCCGAGGTTGGCCTCGAACGGACAGATGCCGCAGTGCAGCGCGACGCGGTAGTTCTGCCCGTCCACGTCGAAGCGTTCGCGCGCGACGCGTTCTACGAGATCGCGCGCGGCGGCTTCGATCTCCTCGCCGCTGCGTTCCGGGCTCAGCACGATGAAGCTCGTGTCGCCGAAGCGCGTGACCAGCGCGCCGGGTTCCAGGTGCGTCGCGAGGAACGCGCCGGTCTGGCCGAGCAGCTTGTCGAAGCCGATCAGGCCAGCCTGGCCGCGCAGCTCGCTCGCGTCGTCGAGGTCGACGTAGAGCAGGCCGCCGCGCTGTGCCGCGGCGTCATCGGCCGCGAGCCGGGCGTTGAGGCGGTCGAGCACGTGGGCGCGTTCGTACATGCCGGTGATCGCGTCGCGCGGATTCTGGTTCTGCGCGCGGCGGCGAATGTGGCGCGCGCGGCGCAGACGGTTCGTCACTGCGGAGATCAGATGCTTGGGACGTATCGGCTTGGACAGGAAGTCGTCGCCGCCGGCGTTCAGCGCCTCGAAGTGCTTGTCCGTGTCGCTCTCGCCCGAGAGGAACACGATTGGCGTGGACACGAAGGCCTCGCGCTCGCGGATGATCGACGTCAGCTCCATGCCCGAGCAGCCGGGCATGTAGAGGTCCATCAGTATCAGATCCGGATTGAACGTGTCGATGTCGTTGAGCACGGCCAGTGGGTCGGTGACCATGATGGTCTGCATGCCGGCCTTGCGCAGGATGGACTCGGCGAACATGGCCTGCGAGCGATCGTCCTCGACGATCATGATGCGATAGGGTTCGGTCTGGTCCGACTCGGTCAGCTCGGCGATGCGCGCCATGACGTCGCCGGCCTGGGCCGGCAGCGGAATGAACGCGTCGGCGCCGGCGCGCATCGCGCGCAGGCGCACGTCGAGCTCGCCCTGTTCGGACAGGGCCAGCATCGCGACTCGATGGCTGGCGCGGCCGCGTGCGGACTTCAGCGCCTCGCCGACGCGGTCGAGCTCGCCGAGGAAGTGCGCGTCGACGACGACGAGATGCGGCGGGAACGTGCCGATCATCTCGATCGCCTCGTCGGCGTGGTCGAGCAGCGACAGCTCGTAGCCCGACAGCTCGAGCTTCTGATCGATCTCGCAGGCCAGCGGGCTTCCGTCGGTCAGGTGGTAGACCTTGCGCGCGCTGCTCGCCGCGGCGGCCGGCGCGGCGCGTGCCGGCGAGGGATCTGCAGCCGGCGCCTCGGGAGCGGTCGGCGTCTCGGGCG
>NZ_JANFVR010000205.1 GCF_024609805.1 Tahibacter caeni
GTGCTCTTCCGATCTTGGCGCCGCAGCGCCGCGCGAGCCGTTTCCTCGCCGCGCGCGCGCTGACCGGCCTCGGCCGCATCGACGAAGCCGTGACCGAATACCGCGGACTGACCGGCGTGGCCGGTGAAGCCGCGCGCGCCTGGTTCGGGCTGGCCGATCTCAAGACGACGGCTTTCAGCGACGAGGACATCGCCGCGATGCAGAGCCTGGCCGCCGACCCGCGGGTCGGCGGCGACGACCGCATGCTCGCCGGTTTCGCGGCCGGCCTGGCCTGCGAGGCGCGCGGCCGTCTCGCGGAAGCCGTGGCGCATTTCGAGCAGGCGAACCGCCTGCGGCGCAAGACGATCAGTTGGGACGCCGCCGCACATCGCCGCTATTGCGAAGCCATACGCGAGGCCTTCGCCGCGCCGCCGGCCGGCTCTCCGGACGGACTCGGCGAACAGGTGATCTTCGTCGTCGGCATGCCGCGCTCGGGCACGACGCTTGTCGAGCAGATGCTCGCGGCCCATCCCGATGTCGTCGGCGCGAGCGAGCTGCCGCATCTGTCCACGGTGATACAGGAAGAGTCCGCGCGCCGGGGGCAGCCGTTCCCGCGCTGGGTCGGCACCGCGACGGCCGCCGACTGGGAACGCCTCGGACGCCGCTACCTGCAGCTGACCGAGCGCTGGCAGGGCGGCCGGCGCTTCACCGACAAGCTGCCGGAAAACTGGCCGTACGTCGGCGCCGCGCTCGCGATGCTGCCCGGCGCGCGCGTGATCGGCTGCGAACGCGACCTGCTGGAAACCTGCTGGTCCTGCTACAAGCAGCTGTTCGCGCCGCAGCGCGTCGCCTACAGCTACGACCTCGACGAGCTGGCCGGCTATGCCCGGGACAGCCGTGAACTCTGGTCCTGGTGGCAGCAGCGCGATGCGCAGCGCTGTCGCACCCTCGTCTACGAAAACCTGCTGGCCGAGCCCGAGCGGGAAATCCGCGCCCTGCTCGCGTTCTGCGGCCTCGACTTCGATCCGGCCTGCCTGGCACCGCAGTCCGCCGGCCGCGTGACGCGGACCGCGAGCGCCGCCCAGGTGCGCCAGCCCCTGCAGCGCGACACCGCGCGGCGCTCACGCTACGGCGACCTCCTGGGACCGCTCGAAGCCGCCCTGGCCCGGGCCCGCGACGGCGCCTGACCGCGAAGCCGCCGCGGCGGCCGCTCAAAAAAAAGCGCGATCTCGCGATCGCGCTTTTTTCGTTGTCGGATCGTGCCGGGAGGCGCAGCGACTGGCTCAGTCGACCGAGAACTTTTGCAGCGCAACCGGCGTCGTGCCCGACGTGACCGCAATGCCGGTGTTGTCGTAGCAGTACTGGTTGATGGTCGCCGGGAAGCCGGCAGAAGCGCCGGTATTGAGCTGGATCCAGGCGTAATTGATCGTCGAGGTGGCTTCGTTGTAGAAGCGCACGCCGAGATACTTGCCGGTCTGCGCCTGCTGCCAGTTGGCGAACGGAGCCGCGCCGCCGCTGCCCGAATTGACGATGTAGGTCTGCGACGGGCCGATCGGCTGTCCGGCGTCCAGCGCGTCATAGACGGTGGCCGTGGACGCGCCGCCGGCGCTGTTGGCCGGGGTCGACGGCCAGAAGAAGTACAGCGCCGAAGCACCGGTCTGGTACAGGTTGATGTCCCAGCCCGCGACCGAGCCGCCCGCGGTGCCCGTCGCGCCCGTCACCAGGTTCAGGTAGACGCCGTCGATGTTCGCGGGAACGGAAAGTGCCGGCGAGCTGCAGACGACGGCCGCCATGCTGGAGGTCGATGCAACGGTGAGAACGAGGGCGCCGGCGGAGAGGCCGACGATGCGACGAATGGAATTTGCGAGAACTGCAGAGCGCTTCATTGTTTCAACTCCCCGACTGAAAAAAGAAAAAACATTCCGCCAAAAATCGACAAATTCAATCCAGCGACTCGACCAGGGAGCACGGACCCTGCGGCACGCAGCCTTGCAATCCATTGTCGACCGGGCGCCGCAAGGGACGCCGCCGAAGGCCACGCGCGTTTCGTACTGCCAAGCACACCTGCGAAACGACGAGCAGGGGCATAAGAGCCGGACTGAACGGTCGCCGCCTCCCAGCGACGGACCGCTCACCAGCATACTTGACTTGGCGCCGGCGGCAAGTCTTATCGGTGTTTTTATGTCGCCGGAGCGGCAAACGAGCCCGACCGCAGGAAACGCGCCGCCAGCGCCGCGGTGGCGGACGAAAGTGTCAAACCTGTATGCGAAACAGACACTTCGCAGTGTTCGGCTGCGCCGGACCAGCGGGTTTCGGCGACGCTGACGGTGCCGTCGTTCGGCCCGTCGAACACCCCGAGCAGCTGCCCCAGGCCGACCGCGCGCGTGCCGGCGATCACGCCGACCTCGGTCGGCGGCGCGAGCTGCGACAGGCCGCGGCAGAGCACGTCCGCGCTGCAGCCCAGCAGCTGGGCGCGGCGGCCGCGGCGGTTCAGGCGCCGGGCGACGGCGCTGCCGTTCAGCGGCGACCCCAGGCAGACCACACGGCCTTCAAGCGGGCTCGGCAGCCGATCCAGGGTCCGCAGCGCCACGAGGCCGCCGAGGCTGTGGCCGACCAGGTGCACGCGGCGCGACGTCTGTGCCCGGATGCGCCGGCTCAGCCGGTCGAGGCTGTGCTCGTCGCGGCCGAAGACGCTCGCGTAGTCGAACAGCTCGGTGCGAAAGCCGGCCTCGTCCAGGCGCCGGCGCAACAGCAGCAGGCTGAATCCCCGCATCCAGACGCCGTGAATCAGAATGACCGCCTCGTCGCTCATGCCCGCATCCTGCGCGAACGGCCGGAACGGCGGCAAGCGGCGCCGAGGCGGGCGGGTCAGCCCTTGACCGGCTTGACCACGCGCACGTGCAGCTCCTGCAGCTGCGCTTCGGGCACGGCCGACGGCGCCGAGGTCAGCAGGCACTGCGCGCTCGCGGTCTTCGGGAACGCGATCACGTCGCGGATCGAGTCGGTGCCGGCCATCAGCGCGGCGATGCGGTCGATGCCGAACGCAATGCCGCCGTGCGGCGGCGCGCCGTACTTCAGCGCGTCGAGCAGGAAGCCGAACTTGGCCTCGGCTTCCTCGGCGCCGATGCCGAGCAGGTCGAACACCGCGCTCTGCATTTCGGGCCGGTGGATGCGGATAGAGCCGCCGCCGATCTCGTTGCCGTTGAGCACCATGTCGTAGCCGCGCGACACCGAGATCGCGGCGTTCGCGCGGAGGTCGGCGACGTCGTCGACCTTCGGCGCCGTGAACGGGTGATGCAGCGCGACGAAGCGCTTGGCGTCGTAGTCGTATTCGAACATCGGGAAATCGACGACCCAGAGCGGCCGCCAGCCGCCGGCGACGCGGCCGAGGTCGCGGCCGACCTTCAGACGCAGCGCGCCGAGGAAGTCGCTGACGGTCTTGTACGGGCCCGCGCCGAAGAAGATCACGTCGCCGGTCTGCGCGCCGACCGCGGCGAAGATGGCCTTGACCGCCTCGTCGCCGAGGAACTTCACGATCGGCGACGTCAGGCCGTCGCGGCCCTTGTCGAGATCGTCCACGCGGATCCAGGCCAGGCCCTTGGCGCCGTACTTCTGCACGTAGAGGCCGTAATCGTCGAGCTGCTTGCGCGTGAGCTCGGCGCCGCCGGGCACGCGCAGCGCCGCGACGCGGCCGCCCGGATCGTTGGCCGGACCGGAGAACACCTTGAAATCGCTGTCCTTGACCGCGTCGGCCACGTCGACGAGTTCGAGGTCGATGCGCAGGTCCGGCTTGTCCGAGCCGTAGCGGCGCATGGCTTCCGCATAGGTCATGCGCGGGAATTCCGCATCGAGCTCGACGTCGACGACCTGCCTGAAGATCGTGCGCACCATGCCCTCAACGAAGTCCTGCACGTCGCGTTCGCCGACGAACGCGAACTCCATGTCGAGCTGGGTGAATTCGGGCTGGCGGTCGGCGCGCAGGTCCTCGTCGCGGAAGCAGCGCGCGATCTGGTAGTAGCGGTCCATGCCGGCCATCATGAGCAGCTGCTTGAACAGCTGCGGCGACTGCGGCAGGGCGAAGAATTCGCCCGGATGCACGCGGCTCGGCACGAGATAGTCGCGCGCGCCTTCGGGCGTGGCCTTGGTCAGGATCGGCGTCTCGATGTCCTGGAAACCGCGCTCGTCGAGATAGCGGCGCAGCGCCGAAACCAGCCTGGTGCGCATGCGCAGCTTGCGCTGCATGTCCGGTCGGCGGATGTCGAGATAGCGGTAGCGCAGGCGCGCGTCCTCGCCGACGTTGTCGTCGAGCATGAACGGCAGCGGCGCGGCGGTGTTGAGCACTTCGACGCTGTCGGCGACGACTTCGATGCGGCCGGTGCGCAGGCGGTCGTTGATCTGGCTGGCCGGACGCGCGCGGACCGTGCCGACGATGCGCAGGCAGAACTCGTAGCGCACGCCTTCGGCCTGCTGGAACGCGGCCGCGTTGTCCGGTTCGACGACGGCCTGCACGATGCCTTCATGGTCGCGCAGGTCGATGAAGATGACGCCGCCATGGTCGCGCCGGCTGTCCGCCCATCCGCAAAGGGTGACGGTCTGACCGATCAGGGTCTCGTCGACGAGACCGCAGTAATGGCTGCGCATACGCTAAAGGCTCCGGAGCAAAGGGGGCCCGCCCGAATCGGGCGGAAAGGCCGGAATCCTACGGAGGATCTTGTTGCGCTGCAAACAAGAAGCGGGCCTAAGCCGGCCGCCCCCGGCGGCCGCATGTGATGCCGAAAAAGAAACCGCCGCCCCCGGCGTGCGGGAGCGGCGGCCATGAGCGAGCCTGCTGCGGTCAGTCGCGCCAGCGGCGCTCGACCACGAACTGGGCGGCGCAGCCCTGGTCGACCCAGACGCCGGCACGGTTGTAGCCCCAGGTGCGGCCCTCGATGCAGCGCGTGCCGGAGATCTGCCGCACGATGCGTACGCCGCCGCCACGGCCGACGTCGACCTGACACATGTTGTAGCGGAAGTCGCGGCTTTCGCAGACGAAGCTGATGTCGGTGTCCCAGCCCGGACCCGGACGCCAGCCGCCGCCGTGACCGCCGCCCGGACCGCCGCCGGCTTCGACGAAGACTGCCGCGCAGCCGCGGTCCACCCAGACATTGCCGCCGCGATCGACGCCCCAGGTCTGGCCGCGAATGCAGCGGCTGCCCGACAGCTGGCGCACGAGACGCGCATCGCGCCAATTGGTGTTGCAACGGTTGTAGCGGTAGTCGTTGCTGCGGCACTCGATCGAGTCGCGGCCGTGGCCGTAACCCTGGGCCTTCGCGACGTCCGGACCGGCGCCGAGCAGCGCCATGAGCGTCAAAGCGGCTATTCCCAGCACACGCGTCATCATCACACCTTCTCCTTTGGCCAAACGCGGCGCTAGTGTAAGCGGTGAAGATGAAGCCGGTCCGTGATGCCCACGTGCAGGGCTAGGCTCGGTTCAGCACCCTCCGGGCACGGTTCAGGCGGAGCTCCCGCCGCCCGTCGTCGAGGTGCTCGCCGCGGCCGCGGGCGCCGCGCCCGCGCTGCTTTCGGCCGGCTTGGCCGAACTGCCGTCGCCGGCGAGATTGCGTTTCTTGTCGCCGTCCTTCTTGAAGTCGGTTTCGTACCAGCCCGAGCCGGCCAGACGGAACGACGGCGCCGTCACGCGCCGGCGCACGGCGGGGCGGCTGCAAGACGGGCAGTCGGTCGGATCGGGGTCGGACAGTTTCTGCAGGCGATCGAAGCGCTGACCGCATTCGCCGCATTCGAATTCGTAGATCGGCATGGTTTTGTCGGAAGCGAAGGGCCCAGGGCCCGGAACCGGCCCGCATTGTGCGGACCGGCGCCGGGTTTTCAAGCAGATTCGCTCAGGCCGCCGCGGCGGCCGGCCGGCGATCGAACGCGAGCTGCCCACCCTGCACGTCGACGGCGACCGTGTCGCCGGCGCTGAAGCGGCCTTCGAGAATCTGCTTGGCCAGCGGATTCTCGAGCTGCTGCTGGATCGCGCGCTTGAGCGGCCGGGCGCCGTAGACCGGGTCGAAACCGGCCTGGCCGAGCAGGTCCAGCGCCGCGTCGCTGACGACCAGCCGCAGCTGGCGCTCGGCGAGGCGCCGGGCCAGGCCGGCGGTCTGGATGCGCGCGATCTGGCGGATCTGCGCCTGCTCCAGCGGCCGGAACACGACGATCTCGTCGAGCCGGTTGATGAACTCGGGCCGGAACTGCGCCTGCACGACACCCATGACCGCGGCCTTGATCTGCGTATAGCCTTCCTCGCCGCCGATGCTCGACGCTTCCTGGATCAGCTGCGAGCCGAGGTTGGACGTCAGCACGACCACGCAGTTGCGGAAGTCGACGGTGCGGCCCTGGCCGTCGGTCAGGCGGCCGTCGTCGAGCACCTGCAACAGCACGTTGAATACGTCCGGGTGCGCTTTTTCCACTTCGTCGAGCAGGATCACGCTATAGGGCCGGCGGCGCACGGCTTCGGTCAGGTAGCCGCCTTCCTCGTAGCCGACGTAGCCCGGCGGCGCGCCGATCAGGCGCGCGACCGAATGCTTTTCCATGAACTCGGACATGTCGATGCGCACGAGCGCGTCGGTGGAATCGAACAGGAAATCGGCCAGCGCCTTGCACAGTTCGGTCTTGCCGACGCCGGTCGGGCCGAGGAACAGGAACGAGCCCGACGGACGGTTCGGATCGGCCAGGCCCGCGCGCGCGCGGCGGATCGCGTCGCTGACGGCACGCACGGCCTCGTCCTGGCCGATCACGCGCTTGTGCAGCTCGTCCTCCATACGCAGCAGCTTGTCGCGCTCGCCCTCCAGCATCTTGCTGACCGGAATGCCGGTCCAGCGCGCGACGACCTCGGCGATCTCCTCGGCCGTGACCTTGTCCTGCAGCAGGGTGAAACCGACTTTCTCGGCTTCCTGCGCGGCCTTGAGCTGCTTTTCGAGCTCGGGCAGGCGGCCGTACTGGATTTCGCTCATGCGCGCGAAATCCTGGCGCCGCTGCGCACCTTCGAGGTCGAGACGCGCCTGCTCGATCTGCTCCTTGATCTTCGTCGCGCCCTGCAACGTGGCCTTTTCCGACTTCCAGACTTCCTCCAGGTCGGAATACTCGCGCTCGAGCACGGCGATCTCCTTCTCGAGATCGGACAGGCGCTGCTTCGATTCGCTGTCCTTCTCCTTCTTCAGCGCCTCGCGCTGGATCTTGAGCTGGATCAGACGGCGCTCGCGGCGGTCCATTTCCTCGGGCTTGGAATCGATTTCCATGCGGATGCGCGAGGCCGCTTCATCCATGAGATCGATGGCCTTGTCGGGCAGCTGGCGGTCGGCGATGTAGCGGTGCGACAGGGTCGCCGCGGCGACGACGGCCGGATCGGTGATCTCCACGCCGTGATGCACGGCATAGCGTTCCTTGAGGCCGCGCAGGATCGCGATCGTGTCCTCGACGCTGGGTTCGCCGACGAAAACCTTCTGGAAGCGGCGCTCGAGCGCGGCGTCCTTCTCGACGTACTTGCGGTATTCGTCGAGGGTCGTCGCGCCGATGCAGTGCAGCTCGCCGCGCGCGAGCGCCGGCTTGAGCATGTTGCCCGCGTCCATCGCGCCTTCGGCCTTGCCGGCGCCGACCATCGTGTGCAGCTCGTCGATGAACAGGATGACGCGGCCTTCCTGCTTGGAGAGGTCGTTGAGCACGGCCTTGAGGCGTTCCTCGAATTCGCCGCGGAACTTGGCACCGGCGATCAGCGCGCCCATGTCGAGGCTGAGCACGCGGCGGTCGCGCAGGTTCTCGGGCACCTCGTGATTGACGATGCGCTGCGCGAGGCCTTCGACGATCGCGGTCTTGCCGACGCCGGGCTCGCCGATCAGCACGGGATTGTTCTTGGTGCGGCGCTGCAACACCTGGATCGTGCGGCGGATTTCCTCGTCGCGGCCGACTACCGGATCGAGCTTGCCGGCCTCGGCGCGCGCGGTCAGGTCGACGCAGTATTTTTCGAGCGCCTGGCGCTGGTCCTCGGCGCCTTCGGACTGCACCTTCTCGCCGCCGCGCATCTTCTCGATCGCCGCTTCGAGGTTGGCCTTGGTCGCGCCGGCCGCCTTCAGCGCGGCGCCGAGCTCGCCGCGATCATCGAGCGCCGCGAGCACGAACAGCTCGCTCGCGATGAACTGGTCGCCGCGCTGCTGCGCCAGCTTGTCGCTGAGGTTGAGCAGGCGGTTCAGATCGCCCGAAATGTTCACCTGGCCTTCCTGGCCCTTGATCTGCGGCAGGCGCGCGAGCGCTTCGGCCACGCGCTGGCGCAGCAGCGGCACGTTGACCTGGGCCTGGCTCAGCAGCGGCACGGTGGAGCCGCCCTGCTGGTCGAGCAACGCCGCCATCAGATGCAGCGGTTCGAGCATGTTGTGGTCACGGCCGACGGCGAGGCTCTGCGCATCGGCCAGGGCTTGCTGCAAGCGCGACGTGAACTTGTCCAGACGCATGGATCACCCGGGAAAAGAGGGGCCGGCGCGGCCGGCGATGGCGGGGTTATGTGGTCGTGAAGAACCGATTCAAGCGCAGCCGCAGGCTACCATCGGCCGATTTCCGGGGAGCCGCGATGAGCTGGACGGTACTGCTGCTGGGCGCCTACGGCCTGTTCGGCTCGCGCATCGCCGGGCGGCTCGCGCGCGAGCCGGACTGGACCCTGCTGCTGGCCGGGCGCGACGCGCGGCGCGCGCAGCAGTGCCGCGAGCGGCTCGCCGCCGATCCGCAGTGCCGCGCC
>NZ_JANFVR010000206.1 GCF_024609805.1 Tahibacter caeni
GGGCCAATCGGCAACATCCCACCCGCCGAAGCCGAAGCGAACTACTATCAGCAGCAGCGTGAGCTCGCCATGGCGGCGTGACTCACACCAACGAGTCTCCGGGATTCCCGGGGCGGTTCAGTTCGGACTTCTGCCTGCCCATACTGCGTGCCTCCGCGGAAACAGAGGCCAGCATTCGGGCTTCCGGAAAACGCCGAAAGATGGGCTCGCCGGACGCTTACGGTTCTGGCGCGAACGCGCCGGAACGTCCATTCGAGCCTTCAGCCCGCATGCGTGGACATCCATCGGAACCGGCCGCCAGAGACGGGTCGCAGCGCGTTCGACCGTCGACTTCCAGGGGTTATCCATGTCCTACTCGTTGCGTCGCCATGCCTTGGCTACCGCAGTCGCTCTCGCGTTCTCGTCATCGTCGATGGCGGCCACGCTGTTCCTCGAAGACTTCCAGACCCGCATCGATCCCGATACCCAGCAGCCCGTACTGCGCTGCAGCGGTCCCGGCGGCGCGGGCACTTATCCCTTCCCGAGCGGATGGCTGCTGCGCAATGTGGACAACCGCACGCCCGCGGCCAGCGTCGCCTACGTCAACGAAGCCTGGGAAGTGCGCGAGGACTTCCAGACCGACGTCACCAACTGCGTCGCCTTCGCCACCTCGTGGTACTCCCCGGCCGGTACGGCGAACGACTGGATGTGGACGCCGGCCATCGGTCCGATACCGAACAACAGTTCGCTGTCCTGGCGCGCCAAGAACTACGACCCCGCCTATCTCGACGGTTACGAGGTGCGCGTCATGACCGCACCGATCACGCCGACCGGCGGCACCGGCACGATCGGCAACCAGATCACCAACAGCGCAATCGTGTACTCCACCGGCGCCGAGCCGGCCGCCTGGACCAGCCATTCCGTGGACCTGGCGGCGTACGTGAACCAGACGATCTACGTCGGCTTCCGCCTGACGTCGACCGACAAGTTCCTGCTGGTCGTGGACGACGTCACGGTCGCCAGCAATACCGTCGATCTCGCGGCTCTGGCGGCGACGACGCCGCCTTTCGCCGTGGAGTATCCCCGCGTGCCCGAGGGCGTCAGCGTCGACGCGAACTACCAGGTCGCGGTCAAGAATGTCGGCGGCACGACCCTGACCAATGTCGCCGCCACCGCGCAGCCCACGCTCGACGGTGCGCCGCTCGGGGCGCCGCTGACGGCCTCGAGCATCCCGACCCTCGCGGGCAACGCGACGCAGACCATCGCGTTCACCCCGCCGACGGTGCTGTCCACGCCGGGCGTCTGGGGCGTGACGTATACCGCCACGTCGGACCAGAACGCGCAGGACACGGATCCGAGCAACAACGCACTGACAACGACCGTGACCACGATCGGCGGCAACGTCTGGAGCCGCCACGAAGGCGCCGTGAGCGGCACCTTGGGCATCGGTGCCGGCAACGGCGGCGAGCTGGGCACCTCGTACACCCTCACCCAGACCGCCACGTTCGAGGGCATCCGCTTTGCATTGGGTCCCGTGACCGATCCGGAACCGCCCGATCCGCCGAGCAGCTGGCCGGGCCAGAACGTGGTTGCCAACCTGCGCGCGACCGGCGCCAACGGCAAGCCGGCGGCAGTGATCGCCACGACGCAGGCCATCGTCAGCACCTACATCGGCGGCATCTACGACGCGAAATTCGTCGGCGGACCGCAGACGCTGGCACCGGGCACTTATTTCGTCAGCGTAGTCGAGCCGACCGGCACCGGTGGGCCCATGCCGCTGCAGCTCAGCCTGGGCCGTTATGTCGATACCGCGAACTGGGTGAACTGGCCGACCAGCCCCAGCGGCGACTGGGCGAACCTCTCGGCCTTCGGTGCCAACTTCCAGCGCGTGCCGCATGTGTCGCTGCTGAGCGAAGTGTCGTTGTTCAAGGACGACTTCGAGCAGCATGCCGATGTGCCTGTGTCCCGGCCGGCCGGCGCAGCGCCATCGCCGACGACGCGCAACCCGGGCGAACGCGCCGCGCTCGCGCTGCCGCCACAACGATGAGCACGTCGCTCTAGCCGACCGTGCGCGACGAACGACGCCGCCGTCGCATCGACGGCCATGTCAGCCAGGGCCGCCTCGATGCGGCCCTGGTCATTCTCGACAGCTGGCAGGCCGAGTCCCCGCGCGACATCGAACCGGAGCTGCTGCGCGCGCGCGTCGAGCTGTTCGGCGGTCGCTACGTCGCGGCGCGCACCCGTTTCCTGGCTGCCGTGCGCGACCGCGCCGTGCCGCCGCTGCTGGCTCCCGAAGTCGTCGAAGGCTTGCGCCTGTTCGTCGCGCACGATGCGCTTGCGCACTGGGCGCGGACCTATCCGCATCGCGCCCTGCTCGCCCCCGCTGACCAGGCTCGCACGGCCGCCGCGCTCAGCGCGATCGGCGCGCACGCACTCGCCCGCGCCTGGGCCGACGCCGCCGTCGCCGCGGCGCCCGACGACGGGGTATGCCGCGTCAACCGCGCGCTGATCCACCAGTACGCCGGTGCATTCGACGAAGCCCGCGCCGACCTCGACCAGGTGCTCGGCACGCCGCAGGAATCGGCGATGGGCTACTGGCTGCAAGCGCGCCTGCGCCGGCAGACCGCCGACGCCAACCACGTCGCCGTGCTGCGCGAGCGCCTGCAGCGCCCGCTCGATCCGCGCGATCGCGAACTGCTGCAGTTCGCGCTGTTCAAGGAACTCGACGACCTCGGCGACACCGACGCGGCGTGGGACGCCCTGTCCGCCGCATGCGCTTCCGCCCGTGCCCGGGCGCACTACGACCACGCACGGCAAGAGCGCCTGTTCGCGCTGCTCAAGCGCCCCGTGAATGCGCCCGCTGCGGCGCCGCAGGCGCACACCGCGACCGCGTCCGGCGCGCAGCGCCCCGGTGACCACATCCCGATCTTCATCGTCGGCCTGCACCGCTCCGGCACCACCCTGCTCGAAAGCATGCTCGGTACGCACCCTGGCGTGCACACCTACGGCGAATCACCGCGCCTGACCGCCGCGCTGCGCCACGCCGCAGACTACTACTGCCCAACCCTCATCGACGAACCGCTCGCGCGACGTCTGCCGCAGCTCGACCACGACCGCGTGCGCGAACAGTTCATGGCCGAAGGGCACCACGCCATCGGCAGCGCCACCCACGTCACTGAAAAGCGGCCCGACAATTTCCAGCTCGTCGGCGTCATCCGTCGCGCGTTCCCCGACGCCAGAGTGCTGCACCTGCGCCGCGATCCCATGGACGTCTGCTTCGCCAACCTGCGCGAACACTTTCCCGAAACCATCACCCACACCAACAGCCTGGACGACCTCACTCACTACCACGGCCTCTACCGCGACCTCATGGCCCACTGGCATGCCGCGTTTCCGGGCTTCGTGCTCGATGTCGACTACGAGGACCTCGTCACCGATCCGCGCGGAACCTCACACCGCGTGTTCGACTTCTGCGGACTGGAATGGGACGACGGCGTCATCGATCCCGCGCGCTGGCGCGCACGGTCCATCACCACGCTGAGCTCCGCGCAGGCGCGCAGCACCGTCAATCGTCACAGCGTGGGAAGGTGGCGGGCGTATGCGCGATGGCTGGAGCCGCTGCGGCAAGCGCTCGGCGCATGGTGATAGTCCGGAGTCGCCACAGCGCCTCGAACGGCGATCCGAGCGACGTACGGCGGCAGCCGCTGACAGGGCGACGAGCGAGCCGCCGCGCGGGCTCGCTGGAGAAGCGTTCCGGAGCCGTTGCCGATTCATCGTCCACGCCGATCGACGATATACCGGGGCTCAGCCGCGCACGCCGGGCATCGGCTGCACGGCATGGGACAGCGGCGGGCCGTTTCTTCTGACGCGCGTCTGCCTCGTGCGCGACCCCGCGTAAGCCCGCCGTCAATCCATTGACGGATTCCGATCATCGCAGTGTCACCGGCATGTCGCCGCGGAATCCCATGCTGCCGTCGGGCGGCCGTCGCTGTCCGCGCCAGGGCGGCGCGCACGCGACGCCGCCTCGTCGACACTCTTCAGGGGATGGTGCACCATGAATTCCGGACGACGCCCGCACGCGCGGGCCTTCGCCATCTGCAGCCTGCTCGCCTTCGCCGCGCTACCCGCGTCGGCGCAGGTGGTGCTGACCACATCGGGCACGCCGTATACGCAGAATTTCGACACCTTGCCGGCGAGCGGCAACGCGACCTGGAGCAACAACGTCACCTTGACCGGCTGGTACCACGCGCGCACCGGCTCGGGCTCCACCGTCGTCGCCGACACCGGCGCAAGCAATGCGGGCAATCTCTACAGCTACGGCGCCTCGGGCAGCAGCGACCGCGCGCTCGGCTCGGTCGGCTCGGGCAATGCCGCCGTCGGCAATCTGTTCTACGGCCTGCGCCTGAAGAATGCGACCGGTGCGACGATCACCGCGCTCGACGTCGCCTATACCGGCGAGCAGTGGCGCAACAGCGCCGCGGCCGCGCAGACCGCCGCATTCTCGTATCTGATCGCCACGAGCATGACCGGCTCGCTCGCCGAATTCCAGAGCGCCGGCACGCCGGTCGCAAGCCTCGATCTCACGAGCCCGGTCACCGGCGGCAGCGCCGGCGCGCTGAACGGCAACCTCGCGGCGAACCAGGTCGCGCGCAGCTTCACTTTGAGCGGCATCAACCTGCCGAACGGCAGCGAGATCATGCTGCGCTGGGCCGATCCGGACCATGCCGGCGCCGATCACGGCCTGGCCATCGACAACGTCACGGTCACGCCGCAGGGCGGCGGACCGCAGCCGCTGAGCCTGAGCGTCGCCGATGCGAGCCGCGTCGAGGGCGACAGCGGCACGGCCGCTCTGACGTTCACCGTGAGCCTGTCTCAGCCGGCGCCGGCCGGCGGCGTCAGCTTCGACGTCGCGACCGGCGACGGCAGCGCGACCGCGCCGTCGGACTACTCCACGCTCAGCCTGAGCACGCAGACGATCGCGGCAGGCGCGAGCAGCGCGACCTTCGACGTCGTCGTCAACGGCGACACGCAGGCCGAGCCCGACGAAAGCTTCGTGGTCACCCTGAGCAATCCGGTCAATGCCGTCATCGGCGACGGCCAGGCGACCGGCACGATCATCAACGACGACGCGCTGCCGCTCGCAAAGATCCACGACGTGCAAGGCAACGGCGCGACGACGCCGGTCGGCGCCGGCGTCACCGTCACGGTCGAAGGCATCGTGACCGCGAGCTACCAGGGCAGCGGCCAGCTGTCGGGCTTCTTCCTGCAGGAAGAGGACGCCGACGCGGATGCGGACCCGAACACCTCCGAAGGCGTCTTCGTCTACTGCGCCTCCTGCCCGACCGCGGTCAGCGAAGGTCAGCGCGTGCGCGCGAGCGGCACGGTCAGCGAATTCTTCGGCCTGACCGAGATCACCGCGAGCGCGCCGACGGCCGTCGTCGTGACCGACGCGGGCGACAACCTCGCCGCGCTGACCCCGGCCGCGGTCAGCCTGCCGGTCGCCGGCGACGTCGACGCGTTCTACGAAGCGCGCGAAGGCATGCTCGTGCGGTTCGCCGATCCGCTGTACGTGTCGGAATACTACGAGCTCGCGCGCTACGGCCAGATAGAACTGTATGCGGGCGGCCGGCCGCGCCAGTTCACCGAAGACAACGCGCCGAGCGCCGCCGGCAACGCCGCGCACCTCGCCGAGCTCGCGCGCCGCCGCGTGATCCTCGACGACGAGAACAACGTGGAGAACTGGCCGCTGACCCAGGCCGACGGCCGCCAGATCTTCTTCCACCCGCAGGCTCACGGCGGCTTCTCGGCCGGCACGCAGGGTGAGGACTTCTTCCGCGGCGGCGACCGCATCGACGGCCTGACCGGCGTGCTGCACTGGTCCTACGCCGGCTTCACCGGCACCGACGCCTGGCGCATACGCCCGACGCACGCGACGCCGGCGACATTCACGCCGGTGAACCTGCGCAGCGCGACGGCGCCGGCCGTGCCCGGCGCGATCCGCGCGGCCAGCGTGAACCTGCTGAACTACTTCACGAGCCTCGACACCACGGCCAGTTCGTCCTCGGGCCCCTGCGGCCCGGCCGGCGGCCAGGACTGCCGCGGCGCCGACAACGTCGCCGAGCTCGACCGCCAGCGCGAGCGCACGTCCCTCGTGCTCTGCGGCCTGGACGCCGACGTGGTCGGCCTCGTCGAGCTCGAGAACGCCGCGACGACGGCGCCGATCACCGACCTGCTCGGCGCGGTCAACGCGCGCTGCGCCGACGGCCATCCCTACGTGGCTGCCGACACGGCCGCGGCGCTCGGCACCGACGCAATCCGCGTGCAGCTGATCTACCGCAGCGGCGTGCTCGCACCGGCCGGCGGCGTGCTCAAGGACACCAACGGCACCCACAACCGCCCGCCGCTCGCGCAGACCTTCGATGTCGTCGATGCGGCGAACCCGGCCTTCGGTCAGCGCTTCACGGCCGTCGCGAATCACTTCAAGTCCAAGAGCTGCTCCAACGCGAGCGGCGCCGACGCCGACAGCGGCGACGGCCAGGCCTGTTATGCCTCGCGCCGCACGCAGCAGGCGACGCGGCTGCTGAGCTGGATAGCGAGCAGCGTCGTGACCGCGGCGAACGATCCCGACGTGCTGCTGCTCGGCGACTACAACGCCTATGCGCAGGAGACGCCGATCACGACCCTGACCGCGGCCGGCTACGTCGACCTGCTCGCGGCGCTCGGCGGGCCGCAGGCGTATTCCTACTTGTTCGACGGCCAGCTCGGCCATCTCGACTACGCGCTGGCCAGCGACAGCCTCGCGCCGCAGATCCAGGGCATCGCGCCGTGGCACATCAACGCCGACGAGCTGCCGCAGCTCGACTACAGCGACGACGTGCGCGACACCGGCGAAGCGGCCTACGAGGAAGAGCCGAACGGTTCGCTGCTGACTCCGCCGCGCACACTCGTGCTGGAGCAGAGCCCGTTCCGCGCCTCGGACCATGATCCGGTGCTGGTCGGCCTGTTCCCCGACGACGTGATCTTCCGCGGCGGCTTCGAGTGAGCCGGCGCCGCGCTGCAGGTCCTGCCGCAAGG
This sequence comes from Tahibacter caeni, assembly GCF_024609805.1. Taxonomy (GTDB): domain Bacteria; phylum Pseudomonadota; class Gammaproteobacteria; order Xanthomonadales; family Rhodanobacteraceae; genus Tahibacter; species Tahibacter caeni. The sequence goes on from NZ_JANFVR010000206.1 coordinate 7,054, forward strand.
CAGGCCTGCGGCGCGGCCGCGGCAGCCGGACTGCGAACGCCGCCACAGTTCGCCTGCGCGCCAGGTCCGTCCTCGCTGCGACCTGCGCGGCTTCCGCGCCGGCAGCGCCGCGCTACCATGTCCCGGCCATGCTCGCGACGTCCGACATCACTGCGCTGCTCGCCCAGGCCCGCAACGGCGACGAGCGCGCGGTCGACCGTCTGCTGCCGCAGGTCTACGAACGACTGCGGCAACTCGCGCATCGCTATCTCGCCGGCGGCGGCCACCAGACCCTGAGCACGACGGCACTGGTCCACGAGGCGTACCTGAGTCTCGTCAACCAGCGCGACGCGGTCTGGCAGGACCGCGCGCATTTCCTCGGCTACGCGGCCACGGCGATGCGCCACATCCTGATCGATCACGCGCGGCGCAAGTCGGCGCAGAAGCGCGGCGGCGGCCAGTTCGCGCTCGACTGGCATTCCGCCGACATTCCGGTCGAATGCATCGCCGGCGAGATGGTCGCGCTGGACGCGGCGCTGGCGGCCCTCGGCGCGCTCGACCAGCGACTGGCGAAAGTGGTCGAGCTGCGCTTCTTCGCCGGGCTGTCGGTGGAGGAAGTCGCCGCCGTGCTCGGCATCACGACGCGCAGCGTCGTGCGCGACTGGAACAAGGCGCGGCTGTTCCTGCACCACGCGCTGGAAACGACCGCGTGAACCCGGCCGTCGCGGCCCGCTGGCAGGAGCTCGCGCCGCTGCTCGACCGCCTGCTCGATCTCGATCCGGCGCAGCGCGACGCGCTGCTCGCGCGCGACGTCGCCGACGAATCGCTGCGCGCGTTGCTGCGCGAACTGCTCGCGCGCGAGGCCCAGCCGGGCATCCTCGATCGCAGCGGCGCCGACTACGCCGAATCACTGATCGCCGCGGCGGCCGCCGCGCCGCTGACCGTCGGCGCCTATCGCGTGCTGGACCTGATCGGCGAAGGCGGCAGCGGCAGCGTCTACCGCGCCGAGCGCGAGGTCGACGGCTACGTGCAGCGCGTCGCGCTGAAGCTGCTGCGCGTCGGCCTGCGCGATCCGCAGGAACAGGCGCGCTTCCGGCGCGAACGGCGCATCCTCGCGCGGCTCGAACATCCGGCCATCGCGCGGCTGATCGACGGCGGCTTCACCGCCGAAGGCGTGCCGTGGTTCGCGCTCGAATACGTCGAGGGCGAGACCATCGTGCGCTGGTGCGACGCGCGCGCGCTGCGTGTGGACGAGCGCCTGCGCCTGTTCGCCGACGTCTGCGACGCGGTCGAGGCGGCGCATCGGGCGCTGGTCGTGCATCGCGATCTCAAGCCGGCCAACATCCTCGTCGACGCGCAGGGCCGGCCGCGCCTGCTCGATTTCGGCATCGCCAAGCTGCTCGACGATTCCGAGCGCGAAGACGACACGCGCACGGGCCTGCGCCGGCTGACGCCGGCCTACGCGGCGCCGGAGCAGTTCAGCGGCGACGGCATCACGACGGCGACCGACGTCTATGCGCTCGGCGTGCTGCTGCACGAGCTGCTGACCGGCCAGCGGCCGGCGCTGCGCCGCGGCGATGCGACGCGGCGTCCGTCGCAGCTCGCCGACGATGCGGCCGCCGCCGCCGCGCGCTCGAC
>NZ_JANFVR010000207.1 GCF_024609805.1 Tahibacter caeni
CGCCGCCGGCCGTAGCCCGGTCGGGCCGCTGCCCGCGCCGCAGGCGGCGCCGGCGGCGACCGTCCGCCGGGCCGGACGCGCTCTTGACTCGACGCAGCGCCGGGCGCAAAAGCCAGTTCCGGCATCACCACCATCGGAAGGGACACTCGTGATGAACCCCATCGCATTCGGCGCTGCTGCCTGGCTGCTGGCCCTGTCGTCGTCGCCGGTGCCGGCCGCGACACCGGCGCCGGAATTCCTGCCGCTGGCCGGCAGCAAGCACCCGTCACAGGCCAAGGGCGGACCGATCATGCGGTCAGTCGGGACGCAGACCATGGCCGCGCCGCTGATCAGCGAAGTCCGCGCCGTTCCCGGTCCCGACGGCAGCATCCGGATCCGCTGCCGCGAATTGCCGAACCCCGGGCGGCACGACGCAGACCGCCATGCCGGTCCGGGACCGCAGCGATGAGGGCGCGCGCGCTCGCGGCGCTGGCGGCCGTCGTTCCGTGTCTGGCCCTGGCCGAGCCTGGCATCGGTTTGCAAAGCGGCCAGCCGGCCAGTTTCCTGATTCCGGGCTCGAGCTTCTCGACCTCGTACTACGTCGACGTGCATCCCGGCGACGCGCAGTTGCAGGTGCAGCTCGACAACCTCGGCAACGACGACGTCGACGTCGTGCTGCGCTACGGCACGCCGTTCGCCGACCGCACCGCCAATGAAGGCGCGGCGCCGGACGCCGACCTGTTCCTCGACTACGCGCACTACTGGGGCCTCAGCGCCGGCGGCGACGAAAGCATCCTCGTGCAGAAATCCAGTCCGATCCCGCTGCGCGCCGGGCGCTGGTACATCGCCGTGCTGAACCAGACTGGCCAGGCACAGAACCTGACCCTGACCGCGACCTTGCGCGACAGCGTGCCGCCGGCCGCGATCCAGTTCGTCTACGTCGGCAGCGGCAGCTGCACGAACCAGGGCTGGTTCGACGGCACGCCGGCGACGCCGGTCGACGGCAACCCGGGCACGACGCTCGGCGAGCAGCGCCGCAACGCGCTGCAGAAGGCCGGCGACCTGCTGGCCGCACAGCTCAAGCTGCCGGTGCCGCTGCGCGTCAACGCCTGCTGGGAGCCGCTGGGCGGCAATCGCGACGAGGGTGCGCGCATCGCTCAGGCCAGCCCCAACGGCTTCGCCTACGACAGCGCGGATTTCAGCCTGCCCTGGCTGCCGGACAAGTACACCTGGTATTCGGTCACCGAGATGGTCCGTCTCAGCGGCACCCCGCAGTGCGGCACCTTCGGCAACAGCTGCAGCACGCCGGACATCGAGACCACGTTCAACAGCGACATCGATCCGCCGAACAACGTCGTCGGTGCGCCGTTCTATTACGGCTACACCGGTGCGAACAAACCCGCGCGCTCGATCGACTTCATCACGACGACGATGCACGAGCTGACCCATGGACTGGGCTTTCTCGGCCTGGTCAACACCGATGCGGGCAGCGACGAGCCGCTCGGCGCCCGCGCCGGCGCGCGCGACGGCACGCGCTACGACGACGCCTTCAGCCGCCAGCTCGTCGCCGTCGACGCGCGGGCGCGCACCTACAAGCCCTTCCTCGGCGTGGATACCAGCGACGCGGAACGCGCGGCCGCGCTGATCTCCCAGGACGGGCTGCGCTGGGCCGGCATGGAAGCCGTGACGTCGCCGCGCAACGAGAAGCGCAACGAGCCCATGCCGGACAATTTCCCGCTGATGTTCGCGCCCTGCGATCGCGAGGCCGCGAACGATCCCTGCTCCACCCTGCCCGGGTCGACCTTGTCGCACACGGTGCAGCCCGGCGATCTCATGAACGCGTACGACAACGGCGCGTCCAACCGTGATCTCGGCCTCGCTCTGCCCATGCTCGATGCGCTGGGCTGGTCCAACGCCGATGCGCCGGTGCCGACCTACGCCGCGCCCGTCGCAGGCAACTGGTACGACCGCACGCGCGGCGGCCACGGCCTGGACTTCCAGCTGTATTCGCGCGACGCGGTCAACGGCGATCTGTACTTCGTGATTTTCTATACCTTCGAAGACGACAGCCAGCCCGAGTACTACCTCGGCCTCGGCCGCCTGATCGACGGCAAGTTCATCGGCGCCAAGCAGGCCAACGGCATCGCGCTGATGCGCCTGCGCTACAACGCCGCCTCGCATCGCACGGTGATCGACCGTGCGTCCGCGGGCCAGCTGTTCATCGATTTCAACCAGGCGGCGCAGTCGCCGGTCTGCCGCAGCACCGACCGCGGCGGCGCCAGCACGCTGGCGGTCATGAAATGGTCGATCCGCGGCGAGGGCGCGACCTGGTGCCTGGAGCCGGCGGTGCCGGCCTCGGCGCACACCACGCCGGATTTTTCCGGCCACTGGTACGGCGGCAATCCCGACGATCTGGGCTGGGGCATGGAGCTGCTGAGTCTCAACGGCCCGGGCGGCCAGAGCCGGCTCGTCGCGGTCGTCTACTACCCGGATCTGCAGGGACGTTCGCGCTGGGCGATCACCGCACTCAGCGACGTCGATCTCGCGAACACGCCCGCGTTGACCTTGAATGAAGTCACCGGCTACTGCCGCACCTGCCCGGTACCGGCCGGAGGCACGACGACGCGTGCGGTCGGCACGATACGCCTGAAACTGACCCGACCCACGCGCGTGGAGCCGGCCGACGGCGTCAATCGCGTGAGCATCGCGATCAGCATTCCGGGCGTAGCCGACTTCCGCCGCGACGACGTGCCGCTGACCTTGCTGTCGGCGCCGCCGGGCCAGTAGCACGCAACGAGAAACGGCGTGCCTGAAGACACGCCGTTTCTCGTTCGGCGAAGAGCCGCTCAGTTCCTGCGCAGGCTGTCGATCAGCGCGTCGGCGAAGGTGTCGGTGCTGCCGCTGCCGCCGAGGTCCGGCGTGACGCGGTCCTTGCGGCCGACCACGTCGCGGATTGCGGCGCGCACGCGCTGGGCCTGATCCTCGAGGCCGAGATGGCCGAGCATCTGGCAGGCCGCGAGCAGCAGCGCGCAGGGGTTGGCGACGCCCTTGCCGGCGATGTCCGGCGCCGAGCCGTGCACGGCCTCGAAGATCGCCGCATCGGTACCGATGTTCGCGCCCGGCGCAAGGCCGAGGCCGCCGACGAGACCGGCACAGAGATCCGAAATGATGTCGCCGAACAGGTTGGTCGTGACGATGACGTCGAACTGCTGCGGGTTCATGACCAGCTGCATGCAGCAGTTGTCGACGATCATCTCGTTGCACTGAATCTCGGGATATTCGCCGGCCACTTCGCGCGCCACCTTCAGGAACAGGCCCGAGGTGGTCTTCATGATGTTGGCCTTGTGCACGATCGTGACTTTCCTGCGTCCCTGGCGGCGCGCCAGCTCGAACGCATAGCGCACGATGCGCTCGGAACCGCGGCGCGTGACCTTGATCTGCGAATGGGCAGTGTCGCCGTCCTCGGACAGGGTCTGGCCCTCGGACCCGTAGGCGCCTTCGGTGTTCTCGCGCACGGTGATCAGGTCGATACCGTCGTAGCGCGCCTTGGTGCCCGGAATCGTGATCGCCGGACGCACGTTGGCGTAAAGGTCGAAGCGCTTGCGCAGCTCGACGTTGAGCGACGAGAACCCGCCGCCGATCGGCGTGGTCAGAGGTCCCTTGAGCGCGACGCGGTGACGTGCGATCGCATCCATCGTCGCCTGCGGCAGCAGCTCGCCGCAGCGCTCCTGCGCGGCCATGCCGGCGTCGACGAACTCGTAGGTCAGACCGGTCTTCAGCTCGTCGATCACGCGCAGGGTCGCGTTCATGATTTCCGGTCCGATGCCGTCGCCGCGGATTACGGCAATAGTCTTGCTCATGCGGGGGATACTCCAGAATGCCGGCTTGTCTGCGGTACAGAAAACTCCGCATTATCGGAGATGCCCCTCCAGCGAACAACTTTCGCCGTATGCGACCTTGGTCCGTATTTCGTGCCGCCACCGCGCTCGCCGGCTGGCTGGCCGCCGCGTTCGCCGGCACGGCAGCGCAGGCTTCCGAGCCCCTGCTGGCGCCGTACAGCGACAGCCCGGAACTCAAGATCGAAGCCGTGGCCGGCGCGACGCCACGACTGCGCCTGCAGGGGGTCTGGCCGACGCCGTGCCTGCCGACGGTCGAGCAGGTCCGGCTCGACGGCAGCGACCTGCGCATCGAGCTGCGTTCGAAGAAACCGCTGTGCACGCGGGCCGGCGTGCCGTTCGATCTCGACGTCGACCTGACCCGCCCAGTCGGCAAGCAATGGCCGGCCGCTCCGCTGCGCGTCAGCGTGCTGGCGGCCAACAGCGTGACGGCGGAGGCGCAGCTGCGCGGCTTCGCACTGATCGCGCCGCAGCCGGGCCCGCGCGCGATACCGGCGTCGGGCCTCTGGTGGCCGCTGCCCGAGGCCGACGCGAGCAACCCGATGGCCGGCACGGGCTTCAGTTTCGAGGTCCAGGGCAACACGATCGCCGTCGCCGTGCTCGGGCGCACCGGCAACGGGTCGATCTGGTATTTCGGCACCGGCAAACTGCGCGGCCGCACCGTCGAGCTCGATCTCGTCGCCGCGCCGCAGGCCGGCACAACGACGCCGAGCGCCGGCAATGACGCCGTGCTCGCGCTGGACTTCGACAGCAACGGCCGCGCGACCGCCTGGCTCGGCTATTACGAGCGCAGCGACAACCAGCCCGTGCTGCGCCAGCAGACCTTCGTGCTGGCCCATCTGCCGTTCGCCGAGCGCACCGACGGCACCGCCTGGCAGGGCGACTGGGTGCTGCTCGGCGCGACGCCGGGGCAGCCGCGCAGCGCGCGCCAGCTGCGCCTGGACGCGACCAGCTTCATCGCCGTGGCCAACTACCGCATCAGCGGCGACGACGGCTCCGTGCTCAGCTGCGAACGCGATCCGGAGGCGGCGAAAGTCGCCCCGCCGAAGCGCTGCCGGCTCAACGCCGCGAACGGCACGCTCATCGCCGAGTTCGACTCGATCGACATCAACCGGCTCGACGGCTACGCACCGGACCGCACGCCGGTGCAGTTGATCCGCGTCGACAAGCGCTAGCCGCGCCGCGTCAGCCGGCGGCGTGGTCGTGCGGCGGCGGCGCTTCGGCCCGGGCCGCTTCGAGCTGGTCGAGGAAATCCACGGCGCGGCGCAGATGCGGAATCACGATGGAGCCGCCGACGACGAGGCCGACGCTGAACACCTCGAAGAATTCGTCGCGGTTCACGCCGGCCTCGCGGCACTGGGCCACGTGATAGGCGATGCAGTCGTCGCAGCGCAGCACGAGCGACGCGACGAGACCGAGCATTTCCTTGGTCTTCACATCGAGCGCGCCGCTCTTGTAGGTTTGCGTGTCGAGCGCGAAGAAGCGGCGCACGACCTGGTTGTCCTCGGCCAGGATGCGCTCGTTCATGCGCTTGCGGAATTCGGTGAACTGGCGGACGCGATCCTCGCTCATGCGGCGCTCCCGAGCAGCTGAGCCAGCCGGCCGCTGCGGTCGGCGGCGACGAGGTCGTCGTGCCCGCCGACGTGCTGGCCGTTGATGAAGATCTGCGGCACGGTGCGCCGGCCACCGCTGCGCTGGAGCATCTCGTCGCGCAGGGCCGGATCGCTGTCGATGCGGATCTCGCTGTAGTCCAGGCCCTTGGCCTTGAGCACGTTCTTGGCGGCGACGCAGTACGGGCATATCGCCGTTGTATACATTTCTATCCTGGCCACGGAATTCTCCACGTCGGCGCCGGGGAATTCCGCCGCCGTCTCGGTCGGCGACATTGTGGGGACGGAAACGCGTTCGGCAAGAGCGGCCGCGGCCGTGCGGAGCCGGCCGCCCCGCAACCCCAGGTGAACGGCGGCCCCGTGGATTGGCCGCGGGAACCTTCGCTGGGTTAATGTGTCGCAGCCATTCTCCCCCGCTGTACCGTCCCGGCCATGCGAAACTGGTTCATCGCCCTGCTGAGTCTCTGCGCCGCCGGCCCGGCGGCGGCACGCGAATCCGGCGTGCGCCTGCCCGACATCGGCAGTTCCGCGAGCGCGATCATGACGCCGCAGGAGCAGCGCGCGTACGGCGCGAGCATGCTCCACGAGATGCGCTCCTACACCCTGGTCCTCGACGACCCGCTGCTCGTCGACTACCTGAACGCACTGGGCTATCGCCTGGTCGCCCACAGCGACAAGCCCGAACAGGCCTACACCTTCTTCGTCGTGCGCGATCCGGCGATCAACGCGTTCGCCGCGCCCGGCGGCTACATCGGCGTCAATGCCGGCCTGATCACGACGGCGGTCGACGAGGGCGAAGTCGCCGCGGTACTCGCCCACGAAATCGCCCACATCAGCCAGAACCACCTGCTGCGCGCATTCGAGGATTCGCAGAAGGCGTCGCTGCCGATCGCGCTGGCCATGCTCGGCGCGATGATCGCCTCGCAGGGCGCCAGCGGCGACGGCGCCGAGGCCGCGATGGTCGCCGGCACGTCGCTGATCCAGCAGCGCCAGATCAATTTCACGCGCAAGGACGAGATCGAGGCCGATCGCGTGGGCATCCAGACCCTGGCCCGCGCCGATTTCGACCCGCAGTACATGGCCAGCTTCTTCGCGCGCATGGAGCGCGCGCTGCGCCCGGGCGCCGGCGACCGCGGCATTCCCGACCTCCTGCGTACCCATCCGGTCAACACCGACCGCATCAGCGACGCCAAGGCCCGCGCCGACGCGCTGGCCGAGGAACAGAAGGCCGCGCGCGCGCGCAGCCGCAGCCTGCCGCCGGTCCCGCCGGGCTACCGGCTGAACCCGCCGCGCACGGACGACCTGTCGCCGCTGCCCAAGCTCGACACGACCGTCGTCACGGCCGACGCGAACCTGTATTTCCTGCTGATGCGCGAACGCGCGCGCGTGCTCGCGGCCGACCAGCCCAGCGCGCTGATCGCCTACTACACCGGCAACCGGCGCGAACCCGGCAGCGTCGCCGCGGCCGCGGCGACCTACGGCCACGCGCTCGCGCTCTGGCGCGTCGGCCAGGGCGACAAGGCGCGCGAGCTGCTGGAACCGCTCGTCGCCGAGGCGCCGGGCCTGCTGCCCTACCAGCTCGCGCTGGCCCAGGCCGAAGCCCAGTCCGGCCGGCGCACCGATTCGCTGAACCGCTACGAGCGGCTCGTCGCCAATTCGCCGTCCAACCGCGCCATCGTGCTGGCCTATGCGCAGACCCTGATCGAGGACGGCAAGTTGGCCAGCGGCCGCCGCGCCCAGGACCTGCTGCGGCCGCTGATGGCAGAGGAAATCGACGATCCGGAGGTCTACCGCGTGTTCGCGCGCTCGGCCGAGCTGGCCGGCGACAAGATCCGCGCCGCCGAGGCCTATGCGGACGTGGCCCTGCTCAACGGCCGCCTCGAGGACGCGATGAACCAGCTACGCTCGCTGACCGAGCGCCGCGATCTCGACTACTACCAGCGCGCGCGCGTCGAGGCGCGCATCGCCGAAGTCACGCCCTACGTGCTGGAGCTGCGCCGCCGCGGCATCAAGCCGCGCGACCAGGGCTATCTGGCACCGGCCTTTTCCTGCCGGGATTCAGACTCTTGTGCATCGATGTCATTGAGGCGTAACAATCCTGCATTGCAATAACGCCGCTGTCACGAAAGCGTCGCGCCGCGGCGCAACCCGCGTGCAACCGTGCAAAAACGCATCCTCATCGTTGAAGACGAAACCGCGATCCGCGACATGGTCGCGTTCGCCCTGCGCAAGGCCGGCATGGATCCGGTCCATGCAGCCGACGCGCGCATCGCCCAGTCCGCGATCGCCGAACGCGTCCCGGACATGATCCTGCTGGACTGGATGCTGCCGGGCATGAGCGGCCTCGAATACGCGCGCCGCCTGCGCAAGGAGGAGCTCACGCGCGAAGTGCCCATCATCATGCTGACCGCGCGCGGCGAGGAAGGCGACCGCGTCAACGGCCTCGACGCCGGCGTCGACGACTACGTCGTCAAGCCGTTCTCCGCGCGCGAGCTGATCGCCCGCATCAAGGCCGTCATGCGCCGCACCCACGGCGACGAGGGCGACGGCGTGGTCGAGCTCGGCGGCCTTCGCATCGACGGCGCCGCGCACCGCGTCTACGCGGGCGACCAGACCGTGCAGATCGGCCCGACCGAATACCGCCTGCTGCATTTCTTCATGACCCACGCCGAACGCGTCTACTCGCGCAGCCAACTGCTCGACCAGGTATGGGGCGGCAGCGTCTACGTCGAGGAACGCACGGTCGATGTGCACATCCGCCGTCTGCGCAAGACGCTGGAACCGTACAAATTGGAAAACCTCGTCCAGACCGTACGCGGCGCCGGCTATCGCTTCTCGGTAACGCCCTGAGCGCCGTCCGCGCCAGCGCCGGCGGCGTCCACCCGTGAACGGCCGCGTCGAGCGCGCGTTCGCGCTGAGCCTCTGGCGCGCCGCCGGCATCTTCGGCGTCGCGCTGCTGCTCGGCGCCGTCGCCGGCGGCCTGGCCTGGTG
>NZ_JANFVR010000208.1 GCF_024609805.1 Tahibacter caeni
CGCGCGGCACTGGCTCGCGCAGCGGCCGTCGGCCGGACTGACCCTGAATCGCGCGGTCGGCGCGGTGCTGCTGCTGACCGCGCTGTGGACCGCGGCGGCCGGCTGGCGCGCGGCCTGAGCGCGCGGTTCAGCCTTTGCGCTGCTGCATGCGCTGGCGTGCGAGGAATTCGCCGACGCGGGCCAGACCTTCGTTCGTGCTGACGCGCGGCGCGTAGCCGAGATCGCGGCGCGCGGCGGCGATGTTGAACCAGTGTGCCGTGGACAGCTGTTCGACGATGAAGCGCGTCAGCGGCGGCTCGGACTTGAGCCGCAGCAGCTTCCAGATGCGTTCGAGATTCGCGCCGACGAAGCGCGCGAAATCCACCGAGATGCGGCGTTCCTCGGGCGGCAGGCCGGCGGCCTTGAGCAGCGCGTTGATCATCGCGTCCTGATTGACCGGCTCGCCCTGCGTGATGAAGTAGGCCTTGCCGGCGATCGCCGAACCCGGCTCCAGCTTGTCCAGCGCGAGCACGTGCGCCTCGGCCGCGTTGTCGACGTAGACCGTGTCGATCTTCTTCGGCGTGTCGCCGATGTGGCGCAGCCGGCCGCGGGTCGAGCGGTCGATGATGCGCGGCAGCAGGTGCGGATCGCCGGGACCCCAGATCAGGTGCGGGCGCAGCGCGACCGTGGCGAGCTGCGCCGAGTTCGCCGCGAGCACGCGCTGTTCGGCGCGTGCCTTGGTCTGTGGATACGCGGCGAGGAAATGCGTCGCGTACGGCGCGGATTCGTTGACCCCGTTCAGGTCCTTGCCGTCGTGCACGACGCTGGGGCTGGAGGTGTAGACCAGGCGCGGGATGCGATGGATCTCGCAGGCCGCGAGCACGTTGTCGGTGCCGCGCACGTTGATCTCGTAGTACTCGCCGAGCGGACCCCAGGCGCCGGCCTTGGCCGCCGTGTGCACGATCGCGTCGCAGCCTTCGGCCGCGGCCGCGACGAGATCGAGATTGCGCAGGTCGCCGATCCGCTGCTCGACGCCGAGCGTCGCGAGCTCGGGATAGTCGTGGCGATTGAACGCGCGCACCGCATGGCCGCGCGCGACGAGCTGCTTGCAGACGGCCTTGCCGAGAAAGCCGCCGCCGCCGGTTACGAGTACTTTCATGACGCCTTCCCGTGTCGATGCGGATGCGCCGGTTCGCCGGCGCGGACATCGGGCGGCGCGGCGGACTGCCCCGCCACGCCGCCGTGCCTCAGGGCGATTCGGCCAGATAGGTATAACCGGTCAGCCCGGTTTCCAGCACGGCCTCGAACTGCCGCGCGGCCTCGTCGCTCAGGCCGGCCGCGGCGATCTTGTCGCGATAGGCCTGGCGCAGCGCGGCGAGATCGTAGCCGACGTAGTCGAGCATGATGTCGCAGGAGTCGCCGCGCTTGAACTGCGACAGCTGCGGCGTGCCGGCGTCGTCGATGTGCACGCTGACCGCGTCGGTGTCGCCGAACAGGTTGTGGATGTCGCCGAGCGTTTCCTGGTACGCGCCGACCATGAAGATGCCGAGGCGGTAGGACTCGCCGCTGCGCAGCTCGTGCAGCGGCAGGCTCACGTCGAGACCGTCCTCCTCGACGTACTGGTCGATGCGGCCGTCGGAATCGCAGGTCAGGTCGCCGATGACGCCGCGCCGCGTGGGCTCCTCGTCCAGGCGCGTCAGCGGCACGATCGGAAACACCTGGTCGATGGCCCAGACGTCGGGAATCGATTCGAACACGGAGAAATTGACGAAGTACTTGTCGACGAGGCGCAGGTCGAGCTCGTCGATGGCCTGGCGGTGCGCGCGCTCCTCGGGCTTGAGGCGGCGGCGCACGATCGTGACGATCGCGTAGAACAGATCGTCCAGGCGCGCGCGGTCGGCCAGCGACAGCTGGCCCAGGGCGTACAGGGTCTGGCCTTCGGCGACGTGGTGCTGCGCTTCCTGGTACAGCTCCAGCAGCGGACGCTCGTCGAGCTCGGCGTGGATTTCGCGCAGATGGCGCAGCACGGCCGGTTCGTTCGCGCGCTCGGGCGGAATCGCGCCGGTCGGCGCCTGCTCGACTTCGCTGACGTTGACGATGAGCACGGCATGGTGCGCGGTCATCGCGCGGCCGGCCTCGGTGATCACGCGCGGCGCCTTGAGGCCGTGCTCGGCGCAGGCCTCGGCCAGCGGCTGCACGATCGTCGCGGCGTACTGCTCCAGGCCGTAGTTGATCGAGCAGAACGAGCGCGAGCGCGAGCCTTCGTAGTCGACGCCGAGGCCGCCGCCGACGTCCATCGTCGCGATCGGCAGGCCCATCTTCGACAGCTCGACGAAATAGCGCACGGCCTCACGCATGCCCGCGGCGATGTCACGCACGTTGCTGAGCTGCGAGCCCATGTGGAAATGCAGCAGCTTCAGCGTGTGGTCGAGCTTGTGCCGGCGCAGCTCGTCGACGAGGTCGAGCACCTGCCGCGGCGTCAGGCCGAACTTGGCCTTGTCGCCGCCGGTGTTCTGCCACTTGCCGGCGCCGAGCGTGGCCAGGCGCATGCGCACGCCGAGCAGCGGCTCGACGCCGAGCAGGCGCGATTCCTCGATGACGTGGGCCAGTTCCGACGGCTTCTCGATGACGATGTAGATCTCCAGCCCGAGGCGCCGGCCGATCAGCGCGAGGCGGATGTATTCGCGGTCCTTGTAGCCGTTGCAGATCACCGTGCTGCCGGGCTTGGCCAGCGCGAGCACGGCCATGAGCTCGGGCTTGGAGCCGGCTTCGAGGCCGAAGCCGCGGTCGCCGTGCGCGGCGAGCTCGCCGGCCACGCCGCGCTGCTGGTTGGTCTTGATCGGGAACACCGCGGTGTAGCCGCCGGCGTAGTCCCAGTCGGCCATGACCGTCGCGAACGCCGCCTGCAGCCGCGCGCGGCGGTGATGCAGGATGTCGGAGAAGCGCACGAGCAGCGGCAGCCGCGAACCCTGCGCCTGCGCCCGTGCGACGATCTCGTCGAGCGCCAGCGCGGGGCCGTCCGGCCCGTGCGGCCGGGCGACCATGCGGCCCTGCTCGTCGATGTCGAAATAGCCCTCGCCCCAGTAGGGCACCGCAAAGCGCTGGCGCGCCTGTTCCACGTTCCACGCATTCGTCATTGACGCTGTTCCTCAACTGTCCGAGTGTGCGTCGCAGCGGCGGGGCCTGGACGTAAAACGATGGCGTCAGCCACCTTCCCGACGGCCGGAAGCCTCGCACGCCGCGGGGCCGTAGGGCCGGTCATTGTACTTGGCGAAGGTCTAGCGTCGACGACGGCGGCGGACGCGACCAAAGCCGCCGGGGAACCGGTACAATCGCGCGCCCCGTCCGACCCTCCTCCGAGCACAGCGCCATGTCCGAGAACTCCTGGTTCACCGAGCAGCACGAGCACTCCGGCTCGTCCATCGGTTTCCGCGTGAAAGAAAAGCTGCACGCGGAAAAGACGCCGTTCCAGACCATCGAGATCTACGACACGACCGACTGGGGCAAGCTGATGGTCATCGACGGCTGCATGATGGTCTCCAGCCGTGACAATTTCCTGTATCACGAGATGATGTCGCATCCGGCCCTGTTCACCCATGCGCGGGCCAAGCGCGTCGTCATCATCGGCGGCGGCGACTGCGGCACCCTGCGCGAAGTGCTGCGTCACGACGAGGTCGAGAAGGCGATCCAGGTCGAGATCGACGAGCGCGTCACGCGCCTGGCCGAGAAATATTTCCCCGAGCTTTGCGAAGCGAACGACGATCCGCGCGCCGAGCTGCTGTTCATCGACGGCATCAAGTACATGGCCGAATGCGAGCCGGAGTCGCTGGACCTGATCATCGTCGACTCCACCGATCCGGTCGGTCCGGCCGAAGGCCTGTTCAACGCCGCGTTCTACACGAGCTGCTACAAGGCGCTGCGTCACGGCGGCATCCTCGTGCAGCAGTCCGAATCGCCGCTCGTGCACCTGGACCTGATCAAGGCCATGCGCCTGGCGATGAAGAGCGCCGGCTTCCAGGCCGCCAGGACGCTGAACTTCCCGCAGCCGTGCTATCCGACCGGCTGGTGGAGCTGCACGATGGTGCGCAAGGGCGCCGACCTCGCCGGTTTCCGCGAACGCGGTGCGGCGAGCAAGCAGTTCGCGACGCGCTACTACAACGTCGACATGCATCGCGCCGCGCTGGCACAGCCCGAGTTCGTGCGCGAGGCGCTCGGCGAATAAGCGCGGCGGCAGGCGGCCGCGCGGCGCGGGTCATCCGCGAACCGCCGGCGAACCGCTCCGGCGCCGCACGCCGGTCCGCCGGACGAGCGCAATGCCAGCGCCGGCCTCCGCCGAGTCGGAGGTCGGCCGGCACGCCAGCGTTCCGGCTTTCCCGCAGATCCCTGCGCCGCGTCCGGTTCGCCGCGGCCGCGCCCCCTGCCTTGGTCGTAGGCGCCCGGAAAGCGCGCCGCGCGGCGCTAAGCTGCGCCGCCGGATTCCGCCGCCGCTGCCGTACCGCGCCATGTCCGTCTTCGCCGCTTTCGCCTTCGTCCTGCTGCTGATGGCCCTGGGCCGCTCGCTGGCCTGGCGCCGGCTCGTGCCCGACAGCGCGCCCGATGCGCTGAACATCGTCGTGCTCTACGTCTGCATGCCGGCGTCGATCCTGCTGCAGGTGCCCAAGCTGCAGTTCGCCTCGGCCGCGTTCGGGGTCGTGCTCGTGCCGTGGCTGCTGCTCGCGGCGAGCACGGTGCTCCTGCTCGGCGCGGCGCGGCTGCTGCGCCTGCAGCGGCCGGACACGGCCGTGCTGCTGCTCGAAGTGCCGCTCGGCAATACCTCGTTCCTCGGCTACGCGCTGATCCCGGTGTTGGCGAGTCCGGCGGCGATGCCGTTCGCCGTGCTCTACGACCAGTTCGGCAGCTTTCTGATCCTGTCCACGTTCGGGCTGACCGTCATCGCGATCTATTCCGGCGGTGCGCGGCCGACGCCGGGCGTCGTCATGCAGCGCGTACTGCGTTTTCCGCCGTTCCTCGCGTTGGTTTTCGCCCTGACCCTGATGCCGGCGGAGCCGCCGGCCGCCATCGTCGCGGTGCTGCAGCAGCTCGCCGGCGCGATGCTGCCGCTCGTAGGCCTGGCGCTGGGCATGCAGCTCAAGCTGCGCCTGCCGCGCTCGCAGCTGCTGCCGCTCGCACTGGGGCTGGCCGGCAAGCTGTTCGTGATGCCGGCGCTGGCGTGGCTGCTCTGCCTCGCGCTGGGTCTCGGTCCCGACGCGCGCGCCGCCGTCGTGCTCGAATCGGCGATGCCGCCGATGATCACCGCCGCCGCGCTCGCCGCGATGGCGCGCCTGTCGCCCGAACTCGGCTCGGCCCTCGTCGGCTACGGCGTCGTGCTGTCGATGGCGAGCCTGCCGTTGTGGCGGTGGTGGCTGGGTTGAGGGCCGGGAACGGGGAATCGTATGAGCGCTGCGCGGTTGCGGATCGTTTCGCGGGTCCGCACAGTCGCTTTGCAGTCTGCGGTAACTGCTTGGCGATAGATTCCGGTCGGCGCGGGATTGCGTGAGTCCCGGCCACGAGGCCCTCTCCCCCAGGCGCGGAACGCGCTTGGGGGAGAGGTTGGGTGAGGGGTAGAAACCCAATCGGATGCGCCGCCCGAACTCTCGCCGTGATGCGGATTCGTTGAAATTATTGACCTGAATTCAACGGAGTGACGGGCGCAAGAGCCCTTTCTCCCGCACGCGCAGGAGAGAGGGAAGTTCGGATACGACGCCTACGGACAGCTCGTCCCCTGCACCGACGTCACGCGTTCGAGCGCGAGCGTGCCGGAAGCCGTGAACAGCGGGTCGACCGAAGTCCAGCTGACGCTGCCGGCGTTACAGCCCGTGAACGTGAAGGTCAGCGTGCCCCAGGGCGGATTCGTGATCTGGGTCGGGTCGAAGTTCGGCGGGAAGCGGCCGCCGCGGCTCTTGACCGCCTGCATCTCGATGCGGTTGTTCGCGATCTGGCCGACGCCGAGTATCCAGACCTGGTTGCCGTTCGCGTCGAAGGTGAACCAGAACGCCGTGACGGTGGTGTCGTTGACCTTCTCGAGCTGGAAGCCGTGGCCGCTCTGCGCCGGGTTGAACCAGTTGCCGCTGACGGCGCTGCCGATCGAGAACGCGGGGCCGCCCTGCACGGTGATCTTGCCGGACATGCCGATGCCGCCGGGTGCGCCGTGCGCGGTGCAGTAGTAGGGCACTTCGCCGGGTGTGCCGAAGGTCAGGGTCTGGCTCCATTCGCTGGAATTCGGCGCGCCGCCGGAGGGATTGCTCGTACTCTTGCAGTTGTTGGAGCACTGGAACGAGCCGTCGTCGGCGACCACATTGTGGAAACCGCCGGCATTGCGGAATGTCACGGTATCGCCGGCCTGTATCGTCAGGTTGGACGGCGAGAAGCCGTTGCCGCTGCCGCCGACCGTGACGACGTGGTTGGCCGCGAAGGCCAGGGTGGTGGACAGCAGCAGGCTCGCGCCGGCCGCCCATTGCGCGATTCGCCGAATCATAGGTTTGCCTCCGTCACGGAAAACGCCGCGCGGACTGCGCGGTTCGTGAGCGTGAGTGCGGATCGCGGGCGTATCGGTTGCGCGACGCGCGTTCAGAAGTTCCAGACCATCGTCGTGACCCAGCGCCGGCGCTCGGTCGACCCGGTGTTGTACTGGGTAGCGTCGGGCGTGGCCCAGAGCAGCGAGGTGTAGACGTAGACGTCGCCGATGCCGTAGCTCAGGCCGACGTTGCCGTAGGCGTAGTCGAGCCTCGCGGCGTGCAGCCGCGCATAGCCGAGCCCGACGTCGGCCGCGAGGCGGCCGGCCAGCGGCTGCCGGTAGCTGAGCTCGGCCGCGGCGGCGAAGCCGGTCGGCGCGCCGAGGTAGCTGAACACGCCGGGCGTGTCCGGCGACAACGCGAGGCTCGCGCGCCAGCGGCCGCGCCAGCCGATCGCCGCGGTCAGCTCGTTGTAGTTGAGTTCGTCGCGCCAGACATTGTTCGGCGATTCGTAATGGATCAGGCCGAGCTTGGCCGACCAGTCCTCGTCGAGCTGCCAGCGCCGGTCGAGATAGAGCGTGTACTGCGCGCCGGCGTCCTGGAACGGCGGCCGTTCCTGCGAAGCGCCGAGGCCGACGACCCAGTCGGTGCCGAGGCCGTAGTGCAGGTCGGCCAGCCAGGCCGGCCGGCCCGAGCTCAGGCTGACACCGCGATAGACGTTGTCGGTGCCGTAGCCGAGCGAGCCGCCCCAGCCCTGCGCCTGCGCGGCGCCGGCCGCCGCGGCCAGCAGCAGGCCGGCGATTCCACGCGAACAGCGGTCGTTGCGGATACCGGCCATGGCGCAGAATCTGCCTGAGCGTTGGGAGACGGACGAACCTACACCGACAGGCAACCGCCGAAAAAGCCGGCAATGGTTATTTGGCGCAGCGGTTCACAACCGGAGCGGCTGCCGCGAGAGTCCCCCGATGCCCGCGGACCGGCGCCGGGGCGCCGGCAACGGCGACACAACCATTTGCCGCGGCGGCGGCACTCAGTGGCGACAGGTGACCGGCCGGAACCCCATGGAATTCACCAGCGACAACCAGGAAGGACCGGATGCCGGCGCGGCGGACGCGGGAGAGGCGATAGAGCGCCGCCTGCTCGCGTCCGTCGCGCGCGGCGACCGTGTCGCATTCGAGCGCCTCTACCTGCGCCAGCACGGCGTGCTCGCGCGCTTCCTCGCTCGGCATACGGCGCGGCGCGATCTCGTCGACGACATCA
Organism: Tahibacter caeni; assembly: GCF_024609805.1. Lineage (GTDB taxonomy): Bacteria > Pseudomonadota > Gammaproteobacteria > Xanthomonadales > Rhodanobacteraceae > Tahibacter > Tahibacter caeni. The sequence continues at coordinate 7,731 of NZ_JANFVR010000208.1, forward strand.
TCAACGACGCGTTCTGGGTGGTCTGGCGCAAGGCGGCCGAGTTCCGCGGCGATTCCAAGGTCGGCACCTGGATCGTCGGCATCGCCTACCGCTGCATGCTCAAGACCCTGCGCCAGAACCTGCCGGCGGCCGAAGCCGAGGAAGAGCTGCCGGACCCGGCCGCCGCGGAAACCGGCGAAGCCGAGCAGCGCGAACTGCGCGACTGGGTGCGGCGTGGCCTGGACCTGCTGTCGCCGGAGCAGCGCATGACCCTGGAGCTGGCCTACTACCTCGGCCAGTCCTGCGAGGAAATCGCCGTGATCATGAACTGCGCGACCGGCACGGTGAAGGCGCGCATGTTCCACGCGCGCCTGCGCCTGCGCAATTCGCTGCCGGCGCTCGGCGGCGCCGATCTGGCCGCGAATCCCGCCGAACGGAAATGACCATGAGTGACGAAGGCCTTTCGCATACGCAGACCTGGGACCTGATTCCCTGGGTCGTCAACGGCACGGCGACGGCGGCGCAGCGCGCCCGCGTCGAGCAGCATCTGCGCGACTGCGCCGACTGCCGCCGCGAATTCGCGCTGCAGCAGCAGTTCCAGGCCGGCCTCTGCGACGACGCGGAGACCGCCGAGCTGGACCCGCGCCCGGGCCTCGACCGGCTACTCGCGCGCATCGACGCCGACGCCGTGCCGCTGCCGGCGGCGACGTCGACGGCGAACCGCGCCGGCGGCTGGCTGCCGTGGCTGGCCG
>NZ_JANFVR010000209.1 GCF_024609805.1 Tahibacter caeni
CTGGAGCAGCGGCTGGCGCGGGCTCGACCGCGCCGACGCGCCGGCGCCGCACGACGATACGCTGTTCGCGGAGCTGCGCGCGTTGCGCCCGCGCGTCGCGGCGATCCGCGCGCAGCTCGCGTTCGAGGAAAGCCGGCTGTTCGTCGATCTGCTGAGCGATCTGCTCGGCGGCAGCGAGCGCCGCGCGACCGCGCTGCCGGCCATGCGCAAGAAGCCGAACATCGGCAGCTGCTCGCAGGCCGAGGAATATTTCCTCGAAATCGCCCAGGCCCGCATCCGGCGCGGCGGCGCCGTCAACACCGTGGTCGACGACGACGGCCGTCCGCTGCTGCTGGAGAAGGTCGGCCTCGGCGAGTCGCATTCGGCCCTCGTCGTGGAGCCGCTGCTGATCAACGCGGTGTGGATTCCGCGCGGCGCGCTCTGCGCGCTGCGCTACATCGATCCGCTGCCGCCGTCGCGGGCCACGCGCAACGGCCTGTGCTTTCCGTATCAGGCGCTCGCGGAGGTGCGCTTCCTGCGGCTGACGACGCTTGCGGTCACGCCCGAGGCGCGCGAACGCGCCTTCGGTCCGCAACTGCGCGCGCAAGTGCGGAGCAACATGCTGTCGCCGCTGACCTGCACCCTGGAGCAGCTGCGCCGCTTCGCCGAGGCGCAGCTGCGATGACCTCCGCCGGCGAGCTCCGCGTATTCTTTTCGGAGGCCTATGCGCCGCCGTCGCAGCCGATGCTGCAGCGGCTCGGACTTGCGGCGCGGCTGATCGAGCGCCGCGGACTCGGCCGGCTGCAGGCGCCGCGCGCGATCGAGCGGGCCGCGCTGGACGGCCTGCACTGCGAACACTATCTGCGCGCGTTCCTCGACGGCGTCGACCCGCTCGCGTCGAGTCAGGGCCTGCCGTGGTCCGCGGCGCTGCGCGATTCGGCCCTGGCCATGCTCGGCGGCCAGCTCGAAGGCGCGCAGCAGGCGTTGCGCTGCGGCGTCGCGATGAATCTCGCGCGCGGATTTCATCATGCGGTCCACGCGCGCGGCTCGGGCTTCTGCGCGCTCAACGGACTGGCGCTGATCGCGCATGCGTTGCCGCAGCAGCGCATCGCCGTGCTCGACTGCGACGAGCACGGCGGCAACGGCACCGAGGAATTCGCCGCGCGGCTCGGCAACCTGCACGCGGTGTCGATCTTCGGCACGCGCTTCGGCTGCTACGGCGGTTTGCGTTCGTCGGCGTTTCCGGTGCGCGTGCGCGAGCAAGGCTTCGGCAAATATCTGGACGCGCTGAACCAGGCGATGGAGATCGTCGCCGGCTGCCGGCCCGATCTGCTGGTCTACCAGGCCGGCGCCGACTGCCACCGCGACGATCCCAAGAACCAGGCCGGCCTGAGCACGCGCGAACTGTTCCAGCGCGACCTGTTCGTGTTCGAGGCCGCGCACCGGCTGCAACTGCCCGTGCTGTTCCTCGTCGGCGGCGGCTACCAGCGCGCGCGGCGGGTCGCGCAGCTCAATCTCAATACCGTCGTCGCCGCGCGCACGGCGCTGGGCATGGATCGCGGCGCCGCGGGCTAGCGATCGGCGATGGCGCCCGGCGTGTGTCCGAAATCGCGCGCGACGGCGCTGCGGCGGCGCCGCTGAACGCACGCTGCGCCGGGGCGGGGACGACGCGCGGCGCCGGCGGCCGGCTATGGCACACTCGCCGGCCGTCGCCCCGACAGGACTGCCGATGAATCCGCCGAATCCCGCCCAGGCCGGCCAGCGCGCCGGCGCCGACCAACTCGTCGACGTGGCCGCGCTGCAGCACGCCTACTACGCGTTGCGGCCCGATCCGGGCGATTCCGGCCAGCGCGTCGCATTCGGCACGTCGGGACATCGCGGCTGCGCGTTCGACGCCACCTTCAACGAAGCGCACGTGCTCGCGATCACCCAGGCGATCTGCGACTACCGCCGCGCCAACGGCATCGACGGTCCGCTGTTCCTCGGCATCGACACGCACGCGCTGTCGCTGCCGGCGTTCGACAGTGCGCTCGAAGTGCTGGCCGCCAACGGCGTGGAGACGCGCATCGCCGCTGGCGGAGAGTTCACGCCGACGCCGGCGATCTCGCAGGCCATCCTCGTGCACAACCGCGGCCGCCGCGAGGGACTCGCCGACGGCATCGTGATCACCCCGTCGCACAATCCGCCGCAGGACGGCGGCTTCAAGTACAACCCGACCAGCGGCGGCCCGGCCGACACGTCCGTCACCGCGGCGATCGAGCAGCGCGCCAATGCGCTGCTGCAGGAAAACCTGGCCGGCGTGCGCCGTCTGACGCCGGCCCAGGCGCGCGCGGCGGCCACGACGCGCGAGCACGACTTCATCGGCAACTACGTCGCCGGTCTGGCCGACGTCATCGACTTCGCAGCGATCCGCGCCAGCGGCCTGCGCCTCGGTGTCGACCCGCTCGGCGGCGCGGGCCTGCGCTACTGGCAGCGCATCGCGGCCGACCACGGCCTCGACCTGACCGTCGTCAACACGCAGATCGATCCGCAGTTCGGCTTCATGACCCTGGACTGGGACGGCCGCATCCGCATGGACCCGTCCTCGCCGCCGGCGATGCAGAGCCTGATCGCATTGCGCGAGCGCTTCGACGTCGCGTTCGCCTGCGATCCGGACCACGACCGCCACGGTATCGTCACGCGCAGCGGCGGACTGATGCTGCCGAACAACTACCTCGCGGTCATGGCGGACTACCTGTTCACGCACCGGCCCGGCTGGCCGGCCGCAGCCGGCGTCGGCAAGACGCTCGTGTCGAGTGCGCTGATCGATCGCGTGGCCGCGCGCCTGGAACGTCCGCTCGTGGAGACGCCGGTCGGCTTCAAGTGGTTTGTCGACGGGCTCTGCGCCGGCTCGCTCGGCATGGGCGCCGAGGAAAGCGCGGGCGCTTCGTTCCTGCGCAAGGACGGCAGTGTCTGGAGTACCGACAAGGACGGCCTCGCGCCGGCGCTGCTGTCGGCCGAGATCACCGCACGGCTCGGCCGCGATCCGTACGAACGCTACCGCGAACTCTGCGCCGATTTGGGCGAGCCGCACAGCAGCCGCCGCGACGCGCCGGCCACGGCCGAGCAGAAGAAGAAGCTCTCGCGCCTGAGCCCGGAGCAGGTGACCGTACGCGAGGTCGGCGGCGAGCCGGTGCTGCAGGTGCTCGACAAGGCGCCCGGCAACGGCGCCGGCATAGGCGGGATCAAGGTGGTCTGCGCGAACGGCTGGTTCGCCGCGCGGCCGTCGGGCACCGAGGCCATCTACAAGATCTACGCCGAGAGCTTCCGCGGCGAGGGCCATCTGCAGCAGATCCTCGCCGAGGCGCAGGCTGTCGTCGACGCGACTCTGAGCGCCTGAGCGCGACGCAACGCGGACGCGCCGTAGCCGATCGGCGCATAGGCGGGTATGGCATGGCTCGCGCGACGGCGCGCTTCAGCGCGCCATTTCGCCGGGGTTCGCGCCGATGAAACGCAGGCCCACGCCGCTCTCGGTCGCGATGTAGCGCGGATCGGCCGCGTCGTCGCCGAGTTTCTGGCGCAGCTTGCCGACGAGCACGCGCAGGTAGTGCGTGTCTTCGGTGTGCGTCGGGCCCCAGAGCTCGCGCAGCAGCTGCGGCTGGGTGACGACGCGGCCGGCGTGCTGGATCAGCAGCGCGAGCAGCGCGTATTCCTTGCGCGCGAGCGCGACCGGCTTGCCGTCCAGGCGCACCTCGCGCCGAGCGAGGTCGACCTGCAGGCGGCCGTCGTCGAAACGCGGCGGTGCGCCGCTGTCGCCGCGCGTGCGCAGCAGCGCACGGATGCGCGCCATGAGTTCCTGGATGCCGAACGGCTTGGTCACGTAGTCGTTCGCGCCGGCGTCGAGCAGGCGCACCTTCTCGGTTTCGCTCGCGCGCACGGTCAGCACGATGACCGGCGTGGCCGACCATTGGCGCAGCTCGCGCAGCAGCTCGCCACCGTCGATGTCGGGCAGGCCGAGGTCGAGGATCACGAGGTCCGGACTGATTTCGGCTGCAGCGGTCAGGCCGGCCTGGCCGCTGTCGGCGGTCTGCACGCGATAGCCTTGCGCGCGCAGGCTGATGTCGAGGAATTTGCGGATCTGCGGCTCGTCGTCGACGACGAGGATCAAGGCGGCCGCCGTCGCCGGCTCGCGGGTCGGAATCGGATTCATGGCCGGCGGATCATAGCCGCGCCGCCTGCTGCCGGCGTCGTCCGGCCGGTTCGTCGCAGCGCTCTCCGCCGCTGCCGGGCCTGAGCGCGGCCGCGGGAATCGAACCGCGGCCGTCCCGGTTCGGTGCGCACCCGTGCGGCGTCATCGCGCCGGGTGACCCGCGTCTTCGGCCGGGCAGCCTGCGGCGGCGCGGTGTTTCGCCACGATCGGCGGCACGTTCTCGACGAGGAAATCGACGAGTGCGCGCACGGCCGGCAGCTGCCCGCGGCGCGACAGATAGGCTAGGTGCAGTATGGCTTCGCCGGCCTGCCACTGCGGCAGCACGTGTTCCAGCGCGCCGGCGACGACGGAGGGCCCGCAGACCGACTCGGGTAGTCCGCAGATGCCCTGGCCGGCGAGCGTCGCCTGCAACAGCACGTTGAATTCGCCGCAGAGCAGGCGCGGCTGCACGTCGACGCGCACGGCGTCGACGGCCGGGTCGCGCGGCAGGAAGTTCCAGCTCTGCACGGTCTCCATCTCGACGAGGCTCAGGGTGTCGTGCGCGGCGAGCTCCTGCGGCTCGCGCGGCCGGCCGCGCGCGTCGAGATACGCCGGCGCGGCGACCATGATCTTCTGCGTGCGCGACAGCGGCCGCGTGACGAGCTCGGCGTCCATCTCCGGCGCCGGCCGCACGCGCAGCGCGATGTCGATGTTCTCGTTTAGCAGGTCGAAGCGGCGATTGGAAACGAGCATCTGCAGGCGTACGCGCGGATAGGCGGCGAGGAAGCGCGGCAGGCATCCGGCCAGCACGTTCTGCGCGAGTTCGACCGGGCAGCTCAGGCGCACGAGGCCGCGCGGTTCGGCGCGCTGCGTCGCGACGACGTCCTCGGCCGCGCGCGCTTCGGTCAGCATCGCCTGGCAATGCGCCAGGAACTGGCGGCCGACCTCAGTCACGACGAACTGCCGCGTCGAGCGCTGCACGAGACGCACGCCGAGCTCGTCCTCGAGCTGGGCCATGCGCCGGCTCAGGCGCGACTTGGGGATCCCGAGCGCACGGCCGGCGGCGGTGAAGCCGCCGTGCTCGGCGACGGCGGCGAAGAAGGCGAGGTCGTTGAGGTCGCGCATGATCGTTCTATTGGCGGGACAATGAATCCGATTCTAGGTGACTACTCGGTCATTCGCACCACCCATAGCATCTTTCGCGCCGGCATCCGCCGAACTGAAGGAGACATCCATGAAACTGCTGCAGCTCGATTCCAGCCCGCTCGGTACGCATTCGGTCACGCGCGAACTGACCGCTGCGGTCGTGGCGCAGTACCGCCGCGACCAGCCCGACACGGCGGTGACGTATCGCGATCTGGCCGCCGACCCGTTGCCGCACTGGACCCCGCTGCCGCAGGCCGCACTCGATACCCTGGAGCCGGGGCGGCGCAAGGCGGTCGAGCGCAACGAAGCGGCCCTGCAGGAATTCCTCGACGCCGACGTCGTCGTGATCGGCGCGCCCATGTACAACTTCGGCATTCCGAGCCAGCTCAAGGCCTGGATCGACCGTATCGCCGTCGCCGGCCGCACGTTCCGCTACACGGCGCAGGGCCCCGAGGGCCTGGCCGGCGGCAAGCGCGTCATCGTGCTGTCGGGCCGCGGCGGCTTCTACGCCGGCACGCCGCTGCAGGCGGCCGACTTCCAGGAGAGCTATCTGCGCCAGGTGTTCGGTTTCCTCGGCGTCACCGACGTGCAGTTCGTCCGCGCCGAAGGCGTCGGCATCAGCGCCGAGCAGCGCGCGGCCTCGCTGGCCGCGGCGCATACGCAGATCGAGGACGCCGCGCTGGCCCAGGCGGCCTGAAGCATCCGGCGCCGGCCGCGCATGCGGACCGGTGCCGGCGTTGCCGGATGCCGCGGCCGTTTCGCCGCCGCGGCGGCAAATGTCCTGCAGGCGCGCAGCCGCCGCTGCCGCGCTTGCCTGAGATCTCCGCTGCCGCTATCAACGCGGGGGCGCATGCTGCGCCAGAGCCGACCGGAGATCGCATGAACTACGTCGACGGATTCGTACTGGCCGTTCCGACGGCCAATCTCGCCGCCTACCGCAAACTGGCGCGCAAGGCGGGCAAGATCTGGATGGAACACGGCGCGCTGTCCTTTCACGAATGCGTCGCCGACGACGTGAAGCCCGGCAAGCTGACGTCATTTCCCCAGGCCGTGAAGCTCAAGGACGGCGAGACCGTGCTGTTCTCGTGGATCGTCTACCGCTCGCGCCGCGATCGCGACCGCATCAACAAGGCCGTCATGGCCGATCCGCGCCTGCGCGCCGATCCGGCCTCGATGCCGTTCGACGGCGCGCGCATGATCTACGGCGGCTTCAAGGAGTTCGTGCGGTTCTGAGCCGGTGACGGCGCCGCGCGCGGCGTTCGCCGGCGGCGCCTGCCGGTCGTCACGACTGCGCTGCGGCGCGCGGACGGCGTTCTGCCGGTACGTCGTGCGGGTCGAACGGTTCCGCAGGCGCGGCGGCGCGTCGTCCGGAAGCGTCGCGCGGCAATTCCCCGATCGCGGTCGACCTCGTCAGCGGCAGCACAGGTCTCGCTTGGGTTCGTTGCGGCCTGGTCGCGGATTGGCCGTACGGCCTCTCGGCGTCCCAGCGTCACAGCCGCACAGCCTCACCGCCGCGTTGCATCACAGCGTCAAAGCTGCGCAGCTGAATCCACCTCCCGCGCGAACGTCGGCCCGACAGACCGGCCGCGTGCAGCCCGTTGCGGCAGACGCCGCCCAGCCGATGCGCCTCTTGCCGGCCGGGGCCGGAACTCGACATCCGCGCACTCCTTGTCGGGTGATCGATCCGGCATGTCGCCGCCCGTGCTTGTCCGTGGCCCGCACGCCGTCACGCTTGCATGCCTGTGCGATACCGTGCCCGGCGACGACCGCCGTCGCGTCGCCACGGCCCGCGTGGCGGATGCCGGGTCGGAATCGGCGGATGATCACTATAGGAAAAGTAAAATTTTACGGGTATCCATGTTTATGAAGCGGCGGCGTGCCTAAGTTGCCGCGCCACGGCAGGGTACACCAATGTCCCTTGATGGCGCGGGCCGGCGGCGAAATCCGCGCAGTCGCCGTCGCGCTTTGCGCATTGCTGCGCTGCACGACTAGTGTTGTAGAGATTTTTAGTAACAGTCGATGTCGCTGTTATTCAACACAAAAAAACAAACTCCAGGAAATCGGCAAAAACCGCGCGGAAATGTCGGATTTGTCCGAGAGATGCGTACACACGGTCAAAAAATGCGGTAGCGTTTCTGCCGCTCGGAAACGCGGTGAGGGCGCCGGCGCGCGCTCTTCGCGCCTGCCATGCCGCGATCGCAACGACCATCGTCCGCCTGCATGCCGTCGTTCCCGAGTGGGCCGTGCCGCAAGGACCAGCGGCCGGTCGGTTTCCATTTCGACAGGGACGGCAGTCTGCATGGATCGATTCGATTCGCTACGCTTGTTCACGCGCATCGTGGAGCTCGGAAGTTTCACGCGTGCGGCGGGCGAACTCGGCATTCCGCGCGCGAGCGCGACACACGCGATCAAGGCTCTGGAACGCCGTCTCGGCGTGCGCCTGCTCGAGCGGACGACGCGCCAGGTCAGCGTCACGCAGGACGGCCGGTTCTACTACGACTGCGGTTCGCATCTGCTGTACGAGCTCGACGAGGTCGAGGCCAGCCTGTCCAACGCCGTGCGCGAGGCTCGCGGCGTGCTGCGGCTGGACCTGCGCGGCAGCGTCGCGCGGCAGCTCGTGCTCGCGCAGATCGACGATTTCTGCCGCGCGCATCCGCAGGTCGATCTCGTCATCAGCAACGGCGAGCGTCTGGCCGACATGCTGCGCGACGGCGTCGACTGCCTCGTGCGCGCCGGCGAGCCGCCGGAATCGTCGATGACCGCGCATGCGCTCGCGCAGCTGCCGCAGGTGACCTGCGCGAGCCCGGCCTACCTCGAGCGCCATGCCGAGCTGCGCGCTCCCGACGATCTCGCCGCGCACGTCGGCATCGGCTGGCTGCAGCGGCAGCGCGACGGCGAGGCGCGGCTCGTGCTCGGCGACGCCGACGCGCCGCGCGAGTATCGCCTGCGCAGCCGCATCAGCGTCAGCGACGACGAGAGCTATCTGCTCTGCGCACTGCGCGGCGGCGGGCTGATCCAGGCACCGCGGCTGCAGGTCGATGCTTATCTGCGCGACGGCAGTCTCGTCGAAGTGCTGGCGGGATTCGCGCCGCCGCCGCTGCGCGTGGCGCTGCTGCACCCGGCGACGCGCCGGCTCGCGCCGGCGGCGCAGGCCTTCGTCGA
>NZ_JANFVR010000021.1 GCF_024609805.1 Tahibacter caeni
TGTCCGCTTGCGCTTGCTCGCGTACTCCCCGTCGCCAAAGCTCATCTGGTCCATCGCGCGCGGTCCTCGTCGGGTAGTGGCACTATCTCAGCACAATGGGGCGGACTTGTTCAGACCTTCCTTAAGCAATGAAGATCTGGCTGATCTAAACACTCCGCTTGACCGTGTAAGAATGCGGCAGTTGGCGAAAGTGGTGAGGCTTGACCGCGACAAAGGTATGCGTGGAGATGGCTTTGAGTGGGCTGTGCATGAAGCTGTACTTGGAGGCGAGCCGTCGGTTCTGAACCCCCTCAGTGCTGCAATGCGCAAGGCCTCCTCCTTCGTAAAGGATGGTAGGCCACAGTCGCTACTTTTTGGGTACGAGCGAGCCCGCTACTTGGGTTTCCTTGATGCTGTCGTTGATGATGCAGGCAATGATTCGTTTCTTCTTCCGGAAGGAAGTGGTCGGCCGTTTCGTTTTGGTCCTTGGGTTTCAAAGGCGGCTGTTGGCAAGCCGTCTGAGCCTCTGTTGAATGATCGGATTAAGCAAATATGGAAGACCGACCTTTTTCTATCGGCTGAAGGTGATCCTAGATATTTTGCTGCAACGGTAAAATCAAATTTCAAGCAGCTAGAAGGAGGGCGCGGCCTCCGGATTGGAATAGTTCCGGAGTCTGCGGACAAGGGTAATCACAGTAGTATTCGATACAGTCAGCACCATCGTTTATGGATAGTGTCGCTGGCCGATCCCAACGGTTTTATGGGGCTTTTTAGTGACGCCTACCATGCTGTTGGTCGCAGTATGTGCTCTCTCGGGAAGCAAAACCCGCCACCATATTATGTGGTTCCGAGTGCAAAAGCGCAGCGCATGCAGCAACAAATTGAGAAATATCCTGATGCAACTGTTGTTGATATTGAAGCTGCTCTGAATGATGCGGCTCAACAGGATCTTGTGGGGCAGAAACATCAGCTTGTTTCGGTAAATGCACCTGATTGGCTGCACATGAAGCAGATGGCTCCAACGCTTATATGTCCGAAACCTAAGTTTTTTAAATTAGACTAATTTTTAATTCGTTTTTTGGATAATGCTGCGCGTTGCATATATAAAACTTGGTCTACGTGTCGAACCCGCTGCGAAAAATCAGGTTGATGTAGCTGTGCTCGAGCGCGCCGATGTCGCAATGTGACGCGCCGTCGAGGTCCCCGTCCAGCGGCCGCGGCAGGCCGCGTGCGTCGTAGGCGGCGCAGTGCGCGTCGTCGCCGCGGTCCACGGGCGGGCTGCCGTTGGCGAACGGCATCGTCGGCACGTAGCCGCCGGTGACGCGCGGCGCCTGCAGCCAGGTCATCGCGCCGATGACCTGGCTCGTGCCGTCGCTCGTCGTCCAGCACGCGTTGTTCGCGTAGAGGTTGTAGCCGCTGTTCGTCATGGCCGAGCTGACGATGCAGTCCGGATTCGTGTTCGCGCCGTTGAACAGGTTGTTGTACAGCGCGAGCACCGTGCTCCAGGCCTGGAACTGGTTGGCCAGTCCCGGCGAGCGCGCGACGTTGTCGCTGAAGGTGTTGTTGACCATCGCGAGCGCGCAGCAGTTGACCAGCGCGACGCCGCCGCCGGCCTGGTTGCTCGTGTTCGCGTGGAAGGTGTTGTTCGTCAGGGTCGCCAGCATGCCCAGCGGCTGCAGGAAGCCGACCGCGCCGCCGCGATTGCCGATGTTGCCGTGGAAATAGTTCGCGAGCAGACGCGTCTCGCCGCCCTGGCCGTAGATCGCGATCGCGCCGCCGTCGCCGGTACCGTCGATGTCGTAGGTCACGGTCGGGTTGCGGCAGGAGGTCTTGTTGTCGACGAAGCTCGTGTCGCTGATCACGGCGAGCGCGTTGGTCAAGGCCAGCGCGACCGCACCGCCGTTGCCGCTGCGGCAGAACGACGGCAGCTGGTTGCCGAGATAGATCAGGTTGCCGCTGAACAGCGAGCGCGCGATCGTCAGCGGCCGGTCGCCTTCGACGAACAGTGCGCCGCCGGCCGCGTCGCTGCTCGCTTCGTTCGCCGAAATGCTGACGATGCGGTTGCCGGTGAACGCGCTGTCTTCGATCGTCAAAGCGCCCTTGGTGTAGACGGCGCCGCCGCGCGCGGCCGGGTTCGTCGTCACGCTGACGTAGGCCTTGCATTGATCGAACACGACGTCGCGCAGGGTGGCCGCCGCGGCGGCGCGGCGTATGCGCAGGCAGCCGCCGCTGTCGACGACGGCGCCGCCGCGCAGGGTGAGGTCGCGCAGCTCCAGCGCCGTCGTCGTGGCCGTTTCCTCGACCGTGAAGATCTGCCGGCCGTTGCCGTTGACGACGATGCGGCCGGTCTGGTCGTTGCCGTTGATCAGCACGCTGACGCCGCTGATGGGCGGCAGCGGCTCGTCGAGCACGATTTCCGCGACCGGATTGCCCGGCACGGTCGGGATCGCGAAACGGATCTCCTGCAGCGCGCTCGTCGACGGGTTCAGGCCCTGGATCGCCGCGCGCAGGCTGCCGCTGCCCGACGAGGCGGCGCTGGTCACCCAGATCTGCGCCTGTGCGGGCAGCGCGAGCAGGGCGGCAAGAACGAACAGCAGACGTTGCGACAGGACAGTCATGGCGGCGGAGAGTCGATGTGCCAGGCACGCTTGCAGGCTGTTACGCAGCGGCGGGCGCGAAACCTCAATCCGTGAAAGCAGCGCGGTTTTCGAAATTCACGACTATGCCGAAGCCTTCGCCTGGTCGTGTCGTTCGCAGACTGCGCCGGCCGCACTGGGTTGCTGCGTCCTCGGTCATTCGCCGGAACGATGCGCCCGCGGCTCGGCACCGTCGCTGCCGGAAGCCTGTCTAGCGGGTATGGGCGGCGTCGGGATGGGAATTTTCACACTGTCCGCAGACGAGCCCGGCCCGCACGCAGGCCGCCGCGACAGACCGTTTCTCGACGGTCCGTCAGGGCGACTTGCTGAGTATCCTGGCTTTTTCCGCCGCGAATTCCTGTTCGTTGAGCGCGCCGGAATCCAGCAGCTCCTTGAGTTGACGAAGTCTGTCCACGCGGTCGTGGGCGGGCGCCGGCGGCGGTGCGGCGACGCGCGGTGGCGGTGGTGATGCTGCGCCGTGCGTGACCAGCGTCGAGATCAGCGCCCCCAGCAGCAGACCGCCGATGGCGCACGCTGTCGTCGCGAAGACTACTTCGCCACCGTTGTAATGCAGGTACTCCGCCAACGGCAGGTAGGTACCGAACATCCGCGGTCTCTGCGCGATGGCGGCCAGGAAACCGGCGATCGCTCCGCCGAAGGTGAGTAGAGTCTTCCAGGGGAAATTGCCGGGGTTCGGAGACGGGCTGCTCATGGACGGTTCCTCGACGGCTGGCGGCGCGAAATTGGCGCTTGAGATCACTGTCGCGATCGGCCGCGCCCTCTCACTCCTAGGGGGCGGCGCGAGCTGCGGCGCTGCGGGTGTTGCAACGGAGGGGCGTAGGCCCACTGGCCGCCATCGGACCTCTCGACAATGAACGTGCTGGCCCCGCTCTTGCGGCGCTTGCGCGCGACCTGACGCCGCTGGCCGCGCCGGGTCGCGCGGTGCCGATGACTTGGCCCGCGCGCGGTCGGCGCGCGCTTTCGCAATGCCAAGACATGACCAATGGCAGGGGTATCCGGTCGCCGTGGCCGTCGCGGGTTGGCGGCGTCCAGCGCCGCCCCATCCCGGTTATGCTTGGCGGCCGCCCGTCAGCCGCGGGTGTTTTCCCATACGGAGTCCGCATGAGTACACCTGCCGCCGTCCCGCAGTTGACGATCCGCGCCGTCGCGCTCTCGGTGGTGCTGGCGATGATCCTCGCCGCCGCCAATACCTACCTCGGCCTGTTCGCGGGCCTGACCATCGCCACGGCGATACCGGCGGCCGTCATCTCCATGGCCGTGCTGCGCGTGCTCGGCGGCGGCACGATACTCGAGAACAACATCGTCCAGACCGGTGCCTCGGCCGGCTCCTCGATCGCTGCCGGCGTGATCTTCACGATCCCGGCGCTGATCATCCTCGGCTACTGGCAGGACTTCCGCTATTCCTGGGTGCTCGCGATCGCCGGCCTCGGCGGCCTGCTCGGCGTGCTGTTCTCGGTGCCGCTGCGCCGCTCGATGATCGTCGAGGACCCGCTGCCGTTCCCCGAAGGCAAGGCTGCGGCCGAAGTGCTCAAGGCCGGCGAGAATCCGGGACCGGGCATCCGCATTCTCGGCATCTCCGCGGTCATCGGCGCGCTGGTCAAGCTCATGGCCGAGAGCGGCCTGCGCATCATCCCGGACAACGCCTCGGGCGCGACCTTCTTCGGCAAGTACCTCGGCTACATGGGCACCGGCCTGTCGCCGGCGCTGCTCGGCGTCGGCTACATCGTCGGCCTGAACATCGGCATCGTCGTGCTGTCGGGCAGCGTGCTGTCCTACAACATCGCGATTCCGATCTACCATGCGTTCGCGGCCAGCTTCGATCCGGACTTCGCGGTCAAGCTAGCCGGCCTGTCGGCGGCCGAAGCGGCCGGCCTGATCCGCGGCGAGAAGGTGCGCTACCTCGGCGTCGGCGCGATGCTGATCGGCGGCATCTGGACCCTGTTCTCGCTGCGCAAGTCGCTGCTGTCGGGAGTCAAGAGCGGCATCGCCGCGGCGCGCAAGGGCTCGAGCGAGAACGTCGCCGAGACCGAACGCGACCTGCCGATGAAGTGGATGCTGATCGCGCTCGTGCTGTTCGTGCTGCCGCTGCTGCTGCTGTACCAGGCCATCGTGGGCAACTGGGCGGTCAGCGTGCCGATGGCCATCATCATGGTCGTCGCGGGCTTCCTGTTCGTCTCGGTGTCGGCTTACCTCGCCGGCCTCGTCGGCTCCAGCAACAACCCGGTCTCGGGCATCACGATCGCGACGATACTGTTTGCGTCGGTGGTGCTGATGCTGCTGCTCGGCAAGGATTCGCCGATAGGCGCGGTCGCCGCGATCATGATCGGCGCCGTGGTCTGCTGCGCGGCCGCGGTCGGCGGCGACAACCTGCAGGACCTCAAGGCCGGCTACCTCGTCGGCGCGACGCCGTGGAAGCAGCAGCTCATGCTCGCGATCGGCGCGTTCTCGTGCGCGCTGGTCATGGCGCCGGTGCTGAATCTTCTCGCCGCCGCCTACGGCATCGGCCAGGCCACGCCGGAGCATCCGAATCCGCTGCAGGCGCCGCAGGCCGTGCTGATGGCGTCGGTCGCCAAGGGCCTGTTCGGCGGCCACCTGCCCTGGGACATGATCGGCATCGGTGCCGTGATCGGCGCGGCCATCATCGCGCTCGACGAATGGCTCAAGGCGCGCAAGGCGCACTTCCGCGTGCCGGTGCTGGCCGCGGCGATCGGCATCTACCTGCCGCTGGAACTGATGGTGCCGATCTTCCTCGGCGGCGTGCTCGCCCATTTCGTCGAGCGCCGCTTCGGCGTGCCGGCCCACGACGAGGAAGCGCGCGACCGCGTGCATCGTCCGGGCACCCTGTTCGCCGCGGGCCTGATCACCGGCGAGGCGCTGATGGGCATCGCGATCGCGATTCCTATCGTGGTCAGCGGCAAGGCCGACGTGCTCGCGCTGCACGGCTGGGAGCTCGGCCAGATCGCCGGCCTGGCCGTTCTCGCCGCGACCGGCGCGCTGCTGTACCGCGCCGCGATCAAGGGACAGGCGCCGGCCTGATTTCCGCATCGCCGCCGCAGGCCCGGCCCGCGGCGGATTTTCTTCCTTTCTGCAAACGTGGACTGAGCCGATGAAACGCACCGTTTCGCTGTCCCTCGCCGCCGTCGCTGCGCTCGCGGCGGGTACCGCCGTCGCCGCGCGCGGCCTCGACGTCAACGATCTCGTCAACCTCGAGCGCATCAGCGATCCGCAGCTCTCGCCCGACGGCCGCTACGTGGTCTACCAGCTGCGCCAGACCGACTTCGCCGCGAACAAGGGCGTCAACGGCCTCTGGCTGCTCAAGCTCGACGGCAAGTCGCCGCCGCTGCGCCTGACCGCCGCCGGCGCGAGCAGCGCCGGCCCGCGCTGGGCGCCCGACGGCCGCAGCGTCTACTACACGGCGGTCCACGAAGGGGTCAACCAGCTCTGGCGCATCGACATCGCGCCGGCGCTGTCGGAGGGCGAACGCAAGAAGAACGCGCTGATGCGCGACGCATTCGAGGCCTCGCCGCAGGCCGCCGTCGTGTCGAGCGGCCTGGCCCTCGACGTGGGCAGCTTCAAGCTCTCGCCCGACGGCAAGCACGTGCTGCTGTCGCTCGACGTGTTCACCGACTGCCCCGACATCAACTGCACGAAGAAGCGCCTCGACGACAAGGCCGCGGCCAAGACTACCGGAGAGCTCTACGACAAGCTGTTCGTGCGCCATTGGGACACCTGGGCCGACGGCCGCCGCAGCCAGCTGTTCCTCGGCGAGTTCGGCGCCGACGGCAAGCTGCTGCCGAGACTGACCCTGATGTCGCGCGGCATAGACGGGGACGTGCCGTCCAAGCCGTTCGGCGACGATTCCGAATACGCGTTCTCGCCGGACGGCAAGACCGTCTATTTCGGCGCGCGCATCGCCGGCAAGAGCGAGCCCTGGTCGACCAATTTCGATCTCTACGCCGTGCCGGCCGACGCCTCGGCCCAGCCGCGCAACCTGACCGCGGCCAATCCGGCCTGGGATGCGAATCCGCTGCCGTCGGCCGACGGCAAGACTCTGTACTACCTCGCGATGAAGCGCCCGGGCTTCGAGGCCGACCGCTTCGGCCTGATGGCGCTGGATCTCGCCAGCGGCAAGACGCGCGAAGTCGACGCCGGCTGGGACCGCTCGGCCGGTTCGCTGAAGCTGTCCGCCGACGGCAAGAGCATCTTTGCGACCGCCGACGACAACGGCCAGCATCCGCTGTTCGCGATCGACACGGCCAGCGGCAAGGTGCGCACCGTCGTCGGCGACGGCCACATCAACGGCTACGACCTCGCCGGCAACACGCTGGTCTACGGCCGCGAATCGCTGACCTCGCCGACGCAGCTGTTCCAGACCACGGCCAAGGGCGGCAAGGCTCGCCAGCTCACCCAGGTCAACGCCGACAAGCTCAAGGACGTCGTGTTCGGCCAGCCCGAGTTCTTCGACTTCAAGGGCTGGAACGACGAGCGCGTGCAGGGCTACGTCGTCAAGCCGTGGAACTATGAACAAGGCAAGAAGTATCCGGTCGCGTTCCTGATTCACGGCGGTCCGCAGGGCGCCTACGGCAACGACTTCCACTACCGCTGGAATCCGCAGACCTACGCCGGCCTCGGCTTCGCCGTGGTCACGGTCAACTTCCACGGCTCCACCGGCTACGGCCAGGCCTTCACCGACGCGATCTCGGGCGACTGGGGCGGCAAGCCGCTCGAAGACCTGCAGAAGGGCTGGGCCGCCGCGCTGGCGAAATACGACTTCCTCGACGGCGACCGCGCCTGCGCGCTCGGCGCATCCTACGGCGGCTACATGGTCAACTGGATCGCCGGCAACTGGCCGCAGCCGTGGAAGTGCCTCGTCAACCACGACGGCGTGTTCGACGCGCGCATGATGGGCTATTCCACCGAGGAGCTTTGGTTCAGCGAATGGGAGAACGGCGGCACGCCGTTCGACAAGCCGCAGAACTACGAGAAGTTCAACCCGGTCAACCACGTCGCGAACTGGAAGGTGCCGATGCTCGTGGTCCAGGGCGGCCTCGACTTCCGCATCCCGCTCGAACAGGGCCTCGCCACGTTCACCGCCTTGCAGCGCCGCGGCATCGAGAGCCAGTTCCTGCACTTCCCGAACGAGAACCACTGGGTGCTCAAGCCGCAGAACAGCGTGCAGTGGCACGAGACCGTGAACGCGTGGATCAAGCGCTGGACGGCGCAGTAAACACGGAAACGCAGGAGAGTGTGCGGGTTGCGGCGAGCGCAGCAACCCGCACCATCACGGTCCCGCCCTGCGGAAAACCCCGCGTCGAGAAAACCCGCATTGCCGCAAGGCGTGCGGGTTTTTCTTCGCCTGTCGTTCGCTCGCAGAGCCTTTGCCGGCCTCTCGCCGCCGTCGGAACGGGACGACGCGTGGTCTTGTGGACGGCAGTCAGTCGGGCGCGCGCTTCAGCGCTGCCGCTCGCGCACCGCGACGCCGCGGTCGGGAAAGTCGGTGAAATAGCCGTCGAGCCCCGCATCGAGCAGGCGCTGCAGCTCCTGCTCCATGCTCAGCGCGTTGCCGTGTTCGTCGGCGACGAGGTACGGCGCGTCGGCACGGAACGTGTAGGCATGCACGGCGAGTCCGGCCGCGTGCGCCGCGGCGATCAGCGGCGAGACCGGACCGCGGAGGCGCGGCAGTCCGGCGGCCGTCGTCGCCGATGACGAACTTACGGCGACGTCGTGGCGAGGCAGCAGGTCGTCCTTCCACGGCGCAATGCCGTAGGCGTAGCGTTCGCGCATCCACGCGAGCGCGACCGGCGCCGTGAGATCGCCGTAGGACACGGCCGCGCGGCCGAGCTGAGGCAGCACGGCGCGCAGGCCCGGATACAGCACATCGAGATCGTCGCCGCGCGCCGCATGCCAGCGCAGGTCGTAGGGCAGGGCGAAGCTCTCGTTGTCGGCGCGCACGGCGTCGGTGTCGCCATAGAGCTGCATGAGCCGCGCGTCGATGCCGGCGGCCGGCAGCAGCCGCGTGCGCAGCTCGATCAGGTTCGCGAGCTCGAACGACTGGATGTAGATCCGCGCCGGATCGGTGAAACCGCTGCGCACGAGCTCGTCCACGAGCAGCGCCGACAGCGAGCGGCGGATAGGCGTGCCGTCGAGATAGCGGCCTTCCGCGGCGAAGTAGGTCGGATGCTTGGTCTCGGGATAGATCGCGACGGGCCGCGGCGCCGCGGCGGCCAGCGCGATGACTTCGGCGAAGGTCGGAATGCCGGACTGGCCGTCGTACTGCGTGTTCGCCGCCCGCAGGTCGGCCAGGCGTTCGCGCGCGCGCAAGGTGCGGATCTCGGCCAGGGTGAAGTCCTCGGCGAACCAGCCGTCGATCTCCTCGCCGTCGACGCGCTTGCGCGTGCGGCGGTCGGCGAACTCGGGATGCCGGGCGACATCGGTGGTGCCGCCGATCTCGTTCTCGTGGCGTGCGATCAGCACGCCGTCGCGCGTGACGACGAGATCGGGTTCGATCGCGTCGGCGCCCTGCTCGATCGCGAGCGCATAGCCGGCGAGCGTGTGCTCGGGCCGGTAGCCGCTGGCGCCGCGGTGGGCGATGACGAAAGGACGCTGGACGGACATGGCGGCATGCTCGCTGACGGCGGCGCCGTCGCGGGCGCAGCCCGCCGGCAGCAGGATCAGAACAGCGGCGAGGCAGCGGCGCAAGCCGGCGGCGATCGTGCGGAACTCAGCTAGGCGGGTCGACATGGCGGCATTGTCCCAGTTGCATCTTACGGTTTGCGACACGCGCCGGCGGTTTTGTCAGGCGGGCCGCCGCGACGACCGGACAAGCTCAGGATCCTGCGGTTCTCGCTGCGCCCGCAGACTGCGAGTGCGGTTGCGACGGTCATCGGTTTCGCGCGCCGCACTCCCGTCCTTGTCCTGGAGCTTTCATGCACCCTGTTCCTTCGATTTCCTTTGCGTCGCTGGCGGCCGTGATCGCGCTCGGCCTGCTGACGACGGCCGCGGCGTTCACGCCCGCCGCGCAGGCGGCGGCCGTTGCCGGCGCCGCGGCCGGTCTGCCCGCGCGCTACAACACGACGACGTCCGGTGCGCAGCAGCAGGCGTCCGTCGCCAGCGACGCTCACGGCAATGCGGTCGCCGTCTGGTTCAGCGCACCGGCTTCGTCGGGTCCCCGGAGCATCGTCGCGCGGCGCCTCGACGCGGCCGGTATGCCGACCGGCGCCGAGATTCCGGTGAGCACCGCAACCGTCGTCGATTCCTACCCGGATCCCGAGGTCGCCGCCGATGCGAACGGCAATTTCACGGTGGTCTGGAGCAACCAGTCGACGACGATCGGCAGCCTGCCGCACGTCTATCGACGCCGCTTCGATGCCGCCGGCACGCCGCTCGACGCCGAGCTGCGTCTCGACGACGTCGCCACGAGCGAAGCCGGCATGCCGGCGATCGCGATGAACGCGAGCGGCGCCAGCGTCGTCGCGTGGTATGCCTACGGCAGCGGCACGCAGATCCGCGCGCGCCGCTTCGATGCGAGCGGCGCGGCCGTCGGCGCCGAAATCCTCGTCGCGACCATGGCCACGGCGATCTACGGACCGCAGATCCGCGTCGGCCTCGACGACGGCGGCCGCTTCAGCGTGATCTGGACCGAAGACAAGAACAACGGCGCGAACTACGACGTCTACCGCCGCCGCTTCGATGCGAGCGGCAACGCTCAAGGCGCCGCGCAGCGCCTCAACAGCGCCGTCACGGGGCCGCAGCGCAAGGCCGACATCGCGATGGACGCGGCCGGCAACAGTGTCGTGATCTGGGACAGCCTCGTCTCGACCAACAACGTCCGCATCATCGGCCAGCGCTATGACAGCAACGGTTTCGCGCTCGGCGGCGAATTCGTCATGGCCTACCAGCCCTCCTCGTCGCTGGCGCCCTCGCACGCGGCCGTCACGATGGCCCGCGCGAGCGGCGAATTCGCCGCGAGCTGGCGCCGCGCCGACGGCAAGATCTATCTGCGCCGCTACAGCGCGGCCGGCATCGCCTACGGCGACGAGATCGCCGCCTCGACGGGCGGCACGGGCAACACCTATCCGCGCCTGGCCAGCGACGCCGACGGCGACGTCAGCCTGCTCTGGCGCGACGACGAATCGTTCTACACGAACGACTACGGCGTCAGCGGCCGGCGCTATGCGGGTCAATCCTCGATCGACCTCGCCGTCGATTTCGTCGGCACTGTCGATACGACGAACGGCCCGGCCGTGCTGCAGTACGACGTGGCCGTGACGAACCTGCGTCCGGCGACCGCAACGCCCGGCGTCGGCAGCGCGACCGGCATCGTCGCGCTCGTCGATCTGCCGGACGATGCGGCCCTGGTCAGCGCCGGCGGCAGCAACTGGCACTGCGACACGGCTTCCGGCGCGCCGCGCTGCACGTATCTGCTGCCGCTGCCGGCCGGCGCAATCGCGGCAAGCTTGCACGTCGAGGCGACAGCCGGCGGCGATCCGGCGCCGGTTGCGAGCGTGCAGATCGCGGGCAATCAGTACGATGCGGCCACCGGTAACGACAGCGACATACTCGTGCTGTCGAATCCGTAAACCGCAATGAAAACGGCGGCGGCCGGGCACACAAGCCCGGCCGCTTTTTTTTTCATCGATTCGCGGGTAGCTGTGGCTTTATGCGTCAGCCGGGTAATCTCCGCAGGAACGGTCTTGCGAATGTCCGGGGCTTCCGTGGAACCGACCGAAAAGCAAAAACTCTACGAGGAAATCCTGTTCTTCGTGCTGCCGATGATGCGTAACGTGCAGACCTGGCCGTTCCTGCGGCGCATCCGCTACAACCTCTACGACGAACTGGAACTCGTGCACAACCTGCCGCCGCTGCTGCTGCGGCCGGAGTTCTCGGACTTTGACGTCTACTGGCTCAATACGCAGGCGAAGAACTACATCGTTGCGGCCGGCGGGCGTCGGCGCTTCCACTACGGCACCATCGTCGAACGCATCCGCAAGCTCCTCGCTTTGGTTCCGCCGGAATTGCACGCCAAGCTGGAGTTGCGTGTGGACGATTTGCCGGCAGTGTAGAGGAGTGTGTAGCGGAACGCTGAGCGGAGTCGCCGGTGACAATGCGCAGATCTTTTGTGGCCAGCCGTCGATCAGCAACGCGATTCAATGGAACTGTAGCTACTCGAAGTCGGGAAACGAGTGATGAAGATGATTGCGATATCGACGCGGCGCTAATGTGGATTGGCTGACTCCGTGGTTCGCCGAATCATCGCAGCAGGCGGTCTCCGAACTTGCGCGCGAGGTCCGGCCTGGTCATCCGCTGTGGCAGGTGCCCGTTCGCGTGCTCGCGCGGCGACAGGATGGCGACGACGTGCTGTTCGCCGTCGATGACGGAACCGGTCGGGTCGCCGTCGTGCATCTGACGTACCAGGTCGAGCATGATCCGCACTGGCCGTCGGTAGCGCTGTTCGACGATCTCGAGGATTTCCGTACGCGTCGGATGCAGGCGGATCACGAAGACTTTGTTGCTTAGCGGAGCGGTATCTGCGTCATGGCGCAGGTACCGCGGACAGCGTGGACTTCAGAGCTCGCGTAGCTGCTGCGCAAACGCCGCATAGTCCGCCGCGAGCGGCTCCGCGTGCGCGGGCCGCCGCAGCAGCTCGGCCAGCGCCGGGGGCACGTCGACCGGGCGGCCGATCAGCGGTTCGACGATGCTCTCGAACTTGGCCGGATGAGCCGTCGAGACGACGCACCAGTCGCCGTCGGCGCCGTCGCGACGCAGGGTTTCGAGCACGCGCACGGCGGTGGCCGTGTGCGGGCAGTGGATTTCGGCGTGGTCGCGCCAGCGCCGCGCGATCGTGTCGCGGATGGCGGCGTCGTCGACGGCGGCGGCGCGGAACGCGGCGCGCAGTCCGGCATCGTCGGGATACAGCCAGCGCAGGCGTTCGAAGTTGCTCGGCGCGCCGACGTCCATGGCGTTCGCCAACGTCGCGACGCTCGCGCGCGGCGCGTAGCCGGCGCCGCCGAAGAACTGCGGCAGCACGTCGTTCGCGTTGGTCGCGAGCACGACGTCGCCGAGCGGCAGGCCGAGCGCGCGCGCGAGGATCGCGGCGAACGCGTTGCCGAGGTTGCCGGTCGGAATCACGACGTTCAACGCGCGGCCATGAGTACGCCAGTGCTGCAGCGATGAGCTCGCGTAATAGCTCATCTGCGGCAGCAGGCGACCGAGGCTGATGCTGTTGGCGGAGCTCAGCGGCACCTGCGCCTGCAGCGCCGCGTCGTTGAGCGCCTGCTTGACGAGCGCCTGGCAGTCGTCGAACGAGCCGGACACTTTACAGGTGTGGATATTGCCGTCGAAGCAGCCGAGCTGGTGCGCCTGGCGCGGCGACACGCGGCCGTCGGGGTAGAGCACGGCGACGCGCAGGCCGGGTTGTCCGTGGAACGCCGCGGCGACCGCGGCGCCGGTGTCGCCCGAGGTCGCGACGACGATGGTCAGCTCGCGCGCCTGCGTGCGCCGCAGGCGGCTCAGGCACGCGGCGAGGAAGCGCGCGCCGAAATCCTTGAACGCGGCGGTCGGGCCGTGGAACAGCTCGAGGATGTAATCGTTCGGCGTCGCGAGCGCGCGCAGCGGCGCCGGGAAATCGAACGCTTCGCGGCAGATCGCCGCGAGCTCGGGTTCCAGCGCGTCGCCGGCGAAGAACGGTTGCAGCAGGCGTTCCGCGATCCCGGGCAGGCTCGTGCAGCCGTCGAAATCGGTCACCCGCAGGCGCGGCAATTCCGCAGGGACATAGAGTCCGCCGTCGGGCGCGAGGCCCGCGGCGATCGCGGTGCTGAGCGTGCAGGGCGCGGCGCCGCCGCGCGTGCTGACGAAGTTCATGCGATCACCTCCGCGGCGGGGCCGGCGACCGGCGACCGATAGGCCTGGCTCGTGAAGCCGGCCGCGGCGAAGGCGGCCTGCATGGCTTCGGCGGCGCGTGCGGCCGTCGCGGCGTGCTCGAACCAGGCGAACACGCTCGGGCCGGCGCCGGAAATGCTCGCGCCCATCGCATCGTGATCGAGCGCGGCCTGCTTGACCGCGGCGAAGCCGCCGATCAGCGGCGCGCGGCGCGGTTCGACGAGCACGTCTTTCAGTCCGGCGCGGACCAGCGCCGGATCGCCGCGCCAGCAGCCGGCCAGCACGAGGCTCAGGTTCGCGCTCTGCGCGACGAATTCCTTGAGCTCGTAGGCACCGGCCAGCGCGGCGCGCGCGCGGCGCGTTTCGAGCACGGCGTCGGGATGCACGAGCACGCAGGTCCATTCGGCCGGCACCGGCACGGCGACGACGTGATCGGCGGTCGCGAGCACGACGCCGCCGAGCAGCATCGGGCCCACGTTGTCGCCGTGGCGGCCGCCGCTCGCGACGGCTTCGCCGGTGACCGCGAACGGATACAGCGCCGCGCGCGGCAGCGGCGCATCGAGCAGCGCGTTCGCCGCCACGAGTGCCGCGACGCAGGACGCGGCCGAGCCGCCCATGCCCGAGCCCAGCGCGATGCCCTTGTCGAGTTCGATCTCGAAGCCGAACGGCAGCGCGAGCGCGTCGCGCAACGCGATCAGCGCGGCGCCTGCGGTGTTGGCGTGAGCCTGCATCGGCAGATCCACCGTGCTGCCGCGGATCGCGGCGATGCGCACGACGGGCTCGCTGACGCGCCTCACCGTCGCGCGGTCGCCGGCGCCGGCGATCGAATGGCCGAGGATGTCGAAGCCGACGCCGATGTTGCCGACCGAGGCCGGCGAGAAAGCCGTGGCGGACGTGCGCATCAGACGCGCGCTCCGAGGGTGCCGGCCACGCGCAGCAGATCGGCGAACACGCCGGCCGCGGTCACTTCGGGACCGGCGCCCGGGCCTTGCACGACGAGCGGGTTGTTGCAGTAGCGCCGCGTGCCGAACTGCACGATGTTGTCGGTCTCGCGCAGGTGCGCGAACGCATGCGCCGCGTCGAGCTCGACGAGGCCGACCTTCGCGCGGCCGTCGCGGTCGAGCCGCGCGACGTAGCGCAGCACCTTGCCGGCCGCCGCGGCCGCCGCATGGCGCGCGGCGAAGACCGCATCGAGCTCGCCGAGACGCGCCATGAATTCGTCGGGCGCCGCATCGCGCAGCGCCGCCGGCACGAGGCTTTCGACCTGCACCTCGTCGAGCGACAGCTCGCGGCCGGCTTCGCGCGCGAGGATCACGAGCTTGCGCGCGACGTCGGTGCCCGACAGGTCGTCGCGCGGATCGGGCTCGGTGTAGCCGAGCGCATGGGCTTCGCGCACGAGCGCGGAGAACGCGACCGAGCCGTCGTAGCGGTTGAACAGCCAGGCCAGGGTGCCGGAGAAGATGCCGTCGATCGCAAACACCTCGTCGCCGGTGTCGAGCAGGTCGCGCAAGGTGCTGACGATCGGCAGGCCGGCGCCGACCGTCGCTTCGTAGCGGAAGCGCGCGCCGCTCGCGGCCATCGCCGCGCGGATCGCGCGATAGCGTTCCAGCGGCCCGGCGCCGGCCTGCTTGTTCGGCGTGATCACGTGGATGCCGGCGGCGAGCCAGCCCGCATAGCGCTCGGCCACGCGCGAGCTCGCGCTGCAGTCGACGATGACCGTATGCGGCAGGTGCGCGGCCTGCAGGTGCGCGGTGAAGCGGTCGAGATCGGCTTCCAGGTCCGATTCGTCGAGCCGGCGCCGCCAGTCCGCCGTCGTGCCGCGATCGTCGAGCCACATGCGCCGGCTGGAGGCGACCGCGCGCAGGCGCAGGTCGATGTTGGCGTCGCGCTTCAGGCGCGCCTGGGCCGCATCGAGCTGCTGCAGCAGCGCGCCGCCGACGTTGCCCGGACCGATCACGCCGAGCGAGATCGTCTGCGCCGACAGCCAGAAGCCCGCATGCGCGGCGCGCAGCGCCTTGTCGGCGTCGGCGCTCGCGATCGCGACCGAGATGTTGCGTTCGGACGCGCCTTGCGCGATCGCACGGATGTTGACGCGCGCGCGCGCGAGGGCATCGAACAGCCGTGCGGCGACACCCGGCGTGCCGGCCATGCCGTCGCCGACCGCGGCGAGCACGCTGATACCGCGGATCAGCTGCACGCTCTGCACCTGCGCATTGGCGAGCTCGCGCGCGAACGCGCCCTGCAATGCGCCGCGCGCGGTTTCCGCTTCGGCTTCGCGCACCACGCAGCAGATCGAATGTTCCGAGGAGCCCTGCGAGATCATGACCACCGAGACGCGCGCGTCGCGCAGCGCGGCGAACACGCGCTCGGCCGTGCCGGGCACGCCGATCATGCCGGCGCCTTCGAGGTTCAGCACGGCGAGATCCGGCGACAGGGTCAGTCCCTTGACCGGGCCGGCGTCGTCGCCGGCCGCGGCGATGCGCGTGCCGGGATGATCGGGACGGAAGCTGTTGCGGATCAGGATCGGCAGGCCGCGGCTGATCGCCGGCGTCATGGTCTGCGGGTGCACGACCTTGGCGCCGAAATACGCGAGCTCGCAGGCCTCGTGGTACGACAGCGCGGCCAGCGGCACGGCTTCGGGCACCAGGCGCGGGTCGGCCGACAACACGCCGTCGACGTCGGTCCAGATGTGCAGCTCCTGCGCCTGGAACAGCGCCGCGAAGATCGCGCCGGAATAGTCGCTGCCGTTGCGGCCGAGGATGGTGATGCGATTGCCCGCATCGCGCGCGACGAAACCGGTGATGACGACGCGCGCGGCCGGATGCTGTTCGCGCCAGCGCGCGAGGCGCGCTTCGCTGGCCGGCCAGTCGACCGCGACGCCGAGGTCAACCTGCTGCACGACGAGCACGTCGCGCGCGTCGAGCATGGCCACGTCCTCGCCGAGCGCGCGCAGATGATCCGACAGCAGGCGCGCCGAATAGACCTCGCCGAGGCCCTGCACGCGCTCGACGGCTTCGCGCGTCGGCGTGCCGAGCACGGCCAGCGCGTGCAGCAGCTCGGCGAGTTCGTCGAACTGGCGCGCCAGCCAGTCCACGGTCGGCGCGGCGGAAGCGGCCAGCAGCTCCTCGGCCGTGCCGAGATGACGCGTGCGCAGCGCCTGCCACGGCGTGCGCCAGTCGCCGCCGTCGGCGGCCGTGTGGGCGAGCGCGATCAGCGCGTCGGTGACGCCCTTCATCGCCGAGACCACGGTGGCCTGCACGGCCTCGCTGCGCGCGCGCAGCAGGCCGGCGACGTGGCGGTAGCGCGCGGCATCGGCGACGGACGAGCCGCCGAACTTGTGCGCGACGACGGAAAGCGCCTGCGGCGCGGCCTCGGCGGCGGGCCGGGGATCCTGCAAAGCGACAGCGGACGAACTCATGCAGCCTCCGTTGAGGCCTCGCGTCCGTCGGATCCGGGAGTCGAGCCCGCATCCTGAGGATGGGCGGGCCGTTTGCGTAAGAAATCTATTCGCGCACGACTCGCCGCACCACGGTAGTGGTGGACGTCGTAATCGTGGTACCCGCGACCAAGCCGCGCGCCGCCGGAACGGCGGTCGTCGTGATCGGACAGTGGCGGGGCGGTGTGCGCATCACGACCGAGTGGACCGGATGCGCCGCCGGGCTGTCAAGCGGCGCGAGGGCATAAGCGCTGTCGGGCGTCCCGTCGGTCGATGCCCTGGCAAGGTCGTCGGCGCAGGACGGCTGCCGGCCGGCGAAGCCGACGCGACCGGTGTCGACCGGTCTGCGGTACGCGCTGCACAGCGACCGAATGCGAGAGCCGATCCGGGAAAGGCCGGAACGGCTCGCGCCACCCGGCTTACAGCTTCGCGCTCAGCGCATCGAACAGCAGCGACTTGCGCCAGCCTTCCAGCGCCTCGGGCCACTGTTGATCGAACACGAAGGTCTCGATGTGGCGGCGCGCGCAGAGCAGGCCGTCGGGCAGGTCGAGGTCGGTCGCGATCGCGACGACGGCGTCCTTCATCGCGGCGATCGTGCGTTTCTGCGCCGGCGTCGGCAGCGGGAAGATGGCGGCGAACTCCAGTTCCTCGTCCTCGAGCGGCTGCTGCAGCACGGCCAGCAGTTCCTCGCGCTGCGGGCCGCGCAGCGCGCGCAGGCCCTTGGCCCGCGCGAGCAGCTCGTCGGTGTCGTGCGGCGGTCGCGTCACGAAATCCAGGATGTGTGCGTCGTCGAGCAGCCAGGGCCGCGGCTTGTCGATGCGCCGCGCGGTGGCCTCGCGCCAGAGCAGCACGCGGCGCAGCAGCGCCTGGCGTTCGCGGGGCCAGTCGGCGGCGGTCTTGTAGCCGCGCTGGGGCTGGCTGTCGCCGTCGCGGCTGCGCGCCTTCTGCAGCAGGCGGCGGCAGTCCTCCTCGTGCCAGCCGCGGCGCTCGCGCTGGGCCAGGCGCGCGTCGAGTTCCGCGTGCAGCGCGGCCAGGTGGACGACGTCCTGGGCCGCGTAGTCGAGCTGCTCGGCGCTCAGCGGCCGGCGCAGCCAGTCCGAGCGCGTCTCGGCCTTGGGCAGGTCCACGCCGGCCACGGCCGCGACGAGTTTCTGGTAGCTCAGCCCCGCGCCGAAGCCGGTCATGGCCGCGGCGATCTGCGTGTCGAACAGCCGCCCGAGCCCGGCCGGCACGGCTTCTGCGAGCGCTTCGAGGTCCTCGCTCGCGCTGTGCATGATGCAGAGATTGGCCGGATCGGCCAGCAGCGGCCCGAGGCCGGCGATGCCGCGCAGCGCGAGCGGGTCGAGCAGCGCGACCTCGCCGTCGAGGTTGACCTGCACCAGCGCGAGGCGCGGATAGAAGCTGTCGACACGCATGAACTCGGTATCGAGTCCGATCAGGCGGGTGGTGCCGTGGCGCGCGACGAGCGCGGCGGCGGCTTCGGGCTGGGCGATCCAGTGATGCACGCAAGACTCCATTCATGGCGTGCCGTGCACGCGGTTGTCAGGCAGAACGCGTTAGCCTAAGGTCAGTCGTCCTCGCTGTCACATTCGCCGAACGCATGGCTGGTCCCGAAAACGTCCGCAAACAGACCACCTGGGGCGGCGCAGCGGGTATTGCCTTGCTCGGATTCGCGCTGGTCTATCGCTTCTTCCCCGAGGTCATCCACGTTTCGCCGGGCCAGCGCCCGCGCAACCTGCCGGTGCGCACGAGCGCGCCGCCCCCGACCATCGACGTGCGCGCGAACCCGGCGCCGCCGGTCGAGTTCGGCCCGCCGCGCGAGCTCATGGCGACGACGGCCGAGCCCGAGGCGCCGCCCGAGCCCGACGCGCCGACCAGCGAAAGCATCACCGCCCAGCTGGCCGCGGCCGACAAGGCCGTGGCCGAGGGCCGCCTGTTCGAGCCGGCCGACGACAACGCGCTCGTGCTGTACCGCAAGGTGCTCGACGAGGACAGGACCAACCGCCGCGCGCGCAGCGGCCTCGCGGCCGTGCAGGACCGCCTGCTCGAGCAAATCACCGCGGCGCTCGACACCGGCGACGCCGACGAGGCCGAGCGCATCCTGAGCGGCCTCGACCAGGTGCCGCACGAAGGCGCGCGCTTCGCTGAGCTGCGTGCGCGCCTGAAGCTCGCGCGCGAGGTCGCGCCGCTGCTGGCCAGCGCGGCCGAGCTGCTGCGCCAGGGCAAGGGCCTGGAGCCGGCCGGCGGCAGCGCGCTGGACATCTACCGCCGCGTGCGCGAGCTCGATCCCGACAACGAGCTGGCCCGGCAGGGCCTGGAACAGATCCAGCGCAGCGTGCTCGAACGCGCGCTCGCCGCCGTGGCCAAGGACGACTTCAAGGCCGCCGACGCGGTGCTGGCCGAGGCCGCGGCGATCGCGCCGGGCTCGCAACAATTGCTCGACACGCGCACGCGCACCGAAGGCGTGCGCCGCCAGCGCGCCGAGACCGTGCTGGCCCAGGCCCAGTCGGCGCTGGATTCGGGCAACGCGGACCTGGCCGAGCGCCTCGCGCAGCAGGCCCAGGGCATCAGCGCCGACCTGCCCGGCGTCGACGAATTCCAGGAGCGCCTGCGCAACGCGCGGCTCTACGCGAGCATGAGCCCGGGCCAGCTCATCAACGATCCGTTCCTCGACCGTGCCGGCACCGCGCCGGCCGTGCTGGTCGTACCGACCGGGAAGTTCCTCATGGGCTCGCCCGACGACGAGGAAGGCCACCGCGCCGCCGAAGGCCCGCAGCGCGAGGTCGTCATCAGCAGCGGCTTCGCGCTCGGCCGCAGCGAAGTCACCGTGGCCGAGTTCCGCGAATTCATCCGCGCGAGCGGCTACCGCACGACAGCCGAGAACGACGGCACCTCGAGCATCTACGACGAGACCTCCGGCCGCATGGTCGACGGCCGCGGCACCACCTGGCAGGACGACTACCGCGGCCGCCGCGCCGCCGACAACCTGCCCGTCGTGCATGTCAGTTGGGACGACGCGAAGGCCTACCTGGCCTGGCTCAGCGAGCGCACCGGCAAGCAGTACCGGCTGCCGTCGGAGGCCGAATACGAATACGCCGTGCGCGCCGGCTCGGCCACGCGCTACCCCTGGGGCGACGGCGATCCAACCCGCGTGCTCGGCAACTTCACCGGCGCCGGCGACCGCTCGCCGGCCCACCGCACCTGGCGCAAGGCCTTCGCACGCTACACCGACGACCACTGGGGCCCGGCCCCCGTGCGCAGCTTCCCGGCCAATCCGCTGGGCCTCTACGACCTCGACGGCAATGTCTCGGAATGGACCGAGGACTGCTGGCACGACACCTACATCCGCGCCCCGCGCGACAGCCGCGCCTGGGTCAACCCCGGCTGCGAACGCCACGTCGTCCGCGGCGGCTCCTGGGGCAGCGATCCGGACCAGGTCCGCTCGGCGTTCCGGCTGTCGGCGCTGACGACGACGCGCAGCGGGCGGGTGGGGTTTCGGGTGGCGCGGGAGTTGTGAAGCGGATAGAACGGGCGCCTGTCAGAAGAACGCATTCAGCCGATTGCCGAGTCTACGATCTCGCTGTCTGCGCGACCGATCCGCTATTCGCTGTCGGGTGACCGGCAGCGTTCAAAAGACAGGTCTCCGTCCGGCTGACGTAGACTCCAGCCAACCTTCGTGTCCATCAGGTGGACCAACGTCCAGGGGGTGGAAATGTCTCTTGCAAAGGTCTTCGAGGAGCAGATCGCCGCCGGTGCTAATCCGATTTGTCTGTCTGGCGAGTACGCGCAACAAGGTGAGAGCGCGGTAATCGAAGGGTTTGTATTCAGCAGGGAAGTGCACATCCAGGCGGCCAGCCTGAGGGACCTGACATTCAGAAACTGCGAGTTTCATCGTGACTTCGTTCTGAGAAACACCTCGTGTGATTGCCGGATCGGTTTCAAGGACTGCGAGTTCTTGTCCGGCCTGAAGTTCTGGTACCTGGGCGGGGCGGGGGTCGAGTTTCACAGTTGTACATTTCACGGCGGGTTCGAAATCGTCCCGTCGGGCGAAGACTTGACCATCAGCTTTCCTTTCTCCGTTCTGAAGGGTGTCTGCGTGGTTGGGCATCGACGATATTTTCCCAAGCGTCTGCCGATCCGTTCGCTTGACACTCACCATGCGGTCGTTGACAAGGAATCGAGCCTCGAGATTTATCACTTGTCTTGTACAGGTATGGACCTTGGCGGACTGACGCTGCGCGAAAAGGCGGCCGTAACGCTCGTCGATGTTCGGGGGAAAGACGGGCATGCACTCTATCGATGGCTCGATTTCCAGGATTTGAAAGCTATCGACAAAGCCTCGGTCGCACTGCGAGGCGTGGCGCTCTACGGCGTCCAGTTCGGCGGGACAAACCTGGAGAAGGTGGATTTTTCGGAAAGCGACTGGCCGGCGATTGACGGTCGCACCGGCATCTATGACGAGATCGCTCTTCACCAAAGGATAGCTGCGGCGAAAAGTCCAGGAGATCTGGACGTCCTGGTGGGGAAAATGGAGCGAACGGCCGAAAGCTATCGCCAGCTCGTCGTCAACTTCGAAGCCAAGCGCAACTACGAGCTGGCTGAAAGTTTTCATGTCGGGGAGATGGAAATGGCCCGCCTGAAAGCGGAGGCTGCCATCTCGAAGCGCGTAGGCGGTTGGGCGAAATATCTGAATGGATATCGCCTTTACCGATTTCTGAGCAAATACGGTACGAGCTACCACCGCGCCGCGTCCGTCCTGATCGTTTCTCTATTGGGGTTCTCCGCCCTGTTCCTTTTCAATGGCTACAAAATCAAGGACGGCGGAGAGGTCAACTACGAAATTGCGGCTTGTGATCGATGCAAGAGGGTATCTGTTGCGGAAGTGGCATCCGACTATGCCGGATCGCTGGCGATGACGCTGTCGATTGCGACGCTGCAGAAGGAACGTTACGCCGATCCATCCGGGGCGACGGGGTCTATTCTGTCGACCGCGCTTTTAGTGGTCGTCTCCGCGCAGCTGGCCTTGTTACTGTTCGCGGTTCGCAGGAGATTTCGCCGGGCATCCGTCTGATCTGACCGAGTTGATCGTGTAGCGGCCGGCAGGCTTTCGCCAAGGCCAAGCCCGCTTTATCGATGCGCCAGGAGATGGAGCCGCAAGCTCCCTTGCCGCCTGGTCGGATTCATCGACAACGCTCATGGCGTGCGTGAATCGGCGCCGTTCCTCCGACTACCCAGGGGCGGTAGCAACTGCTTGAACGCATCACTCGGATGTTCAGCGACCGCCCTCCTGGGGCATGGCCCCCTGCTGCTGGATGAACTCCCGCCACGGCGACGAGTACTTCCAGGCTCCCGCGCCTTCGGTGAGATCTGCGGCGGCCAGTACCTGATCCGGCAAGTCCGGCAGTGTGCGGCCAGGCCCCAGGTCGTCGAAGAAATCCTGCTCGTACCACAATTGAATTTCGCGAAAGTCGTCGATCGCCGCGGCACGTTCGTGCGGAGTCGAGTCCGGATCGGCCTCGATGAAGGCCGCGTAGCGGCGACTTCGCTCGACGTCCCAGCGCCGCAGAAGCCGGAACGCATCGTCCGCATTCGACGGAAAGTGCCGGCGATCCAGTCCATTGATCGCCGACACGAGGGCGTTCGCCAGCAGCGTGTCGAGCTCGACCGAGCGGAACACGCTGTTCTCGAACGCGCCCTCGCAGATGATCTCCACTCGTCCCGCAGCTGCGCCGGCGAAACGGTGTGACAGCGTTCCCCACAGGTCTTTGGCCATGTTGAACAGTGGATCGTCGTCGCGATAGTTCAGCTGCAGCGCGGTCAGGAACTCACCCGCCGGCGTGTCTTCCAGGCGGCAGGCGATCGCGAGTGCGCTGAACAGTTCGGCCTCGCGGCAAGAGAGCTTGTCCCACCATTTCGAACCGTCGGGCGCTGCCTCGTCGAGTGGAACGCCCGTCAGGATGTCCCGCCCCGACCACAGCAGTGCCGTGTCCGGTGGAGACGTCACGTCGAGCGTGGCGATCTGAAGTCGCAGATCGGCAATCTGCTCAGGACTCAGTCGCGGGCCATTGCCGGCCGCACGCGCGCGTGACTCGGCCAGCCTGGACTTCCAGGTCGAGCCGTAGTCGCGCCGTGCATCGCGTTTCTGCATGGTTGCTCCGGACTTGTTCCCCGGTGGATTGGCTGCGCCACGTCGGCCGTAGCAGCGAAAGCGGGATCGCATTCGCTGGCCACGTTTGCGCCGCAAGAGAGCCAGCTTCTGTTCGATGGTCGCTATCAGAGAAAGGGACGGGATGTTCACTTGTCGCGCAGGCGCACAAGTGAACCTGGCCGTGTTTCCGACGTTCCCGACGAGACATTCTGTCGCGACGAGGAAAATCCTCTCAGCATTGAATGCCGCGAACGATGTCGGATTTGTCGGCGACCTTTGCGCCGTAAGCGATCCTGGGCTGTTCGAAATAGCCGGTGCCAAGGACGAGGCGGTTGACCTGCCGCGCATACGTGCAGGTGAACCTGGCCCTGTTACTGTTGCTACTGCTGGCAGTAGACCGTGCAGAGCCATTGCGCCCCAGCGTCGGAACAAGCCAGGACGACACGCGTGCAGATCGGCCCGCCGCCGTCGATCGTGTAGTTGCCGCCGCTCCGGCTCGCGACGAATGCCGCCATGTCCCGCGCGGCCTCAAAGCCGTTGCGCCCCCAGTTGCGGCGGAACGGCGAGTTTTCGTTCTCCGACGGGTATTGGACGTCGTACTTGTCTCGCGACCCTACGTATTCCGATTTGAGGCCATTGGCGGTGACCGTGATCTTCACGCGCGTGCAAGACCCGTCGCTGCTGCAGAAATCCACCGTGAATTCGGAACCGACGCTGCTGAAGTTGACGCCGCCCGTAACCCCCTCGGCGCTGCCCTCGATATAGGCGCTCTGAGCCGGCTTGATGATGCCGTGGATCAGGCGGCCCAGCCGACTGTCGACGCTACCCGCGCTGTTCGCGCCGCTTACAAGGTCGTTTACCCGGTCCATGAAGCGGAAGCCTTCACCCGACGGGTAGTCCCAGCCGATTCGCTGCGGGTCGAAATAGCGCGGCGCGATTTCGCCGTAGGTCAGCCCCAGATTCGTGATGTCCACCCGGAACTGCTAGGCGGCCGAACCGTACGCGACGTAGATCGAGCGCATCTCGCGGAAGATCACGGCCACGTCCGGGTCCACGCTCATTTCCCAGAGAGTCCGGACTGCGACGCCGGACGGCGTCTGCACCTTCGATCCTTCCGTCGGCTGGCACGACACCTACATCCGCGCCCCGCGCGACAGCCGCGCCTGGGTCAACCCCGGCTGCGAACGCCACGTCGTCCGCGGCGGGTCGTGGGGCAGCGATCCGGACCAGGTGCGTTCGGCGTTCCGGCTGTCGGCGCTGACGACGACGCGCAGCGGGCGGGTGGGGTTTCGGGTGGCGCGGGAGTTGTGAGGTTCGCGGTCAACCGTGCGCCGCAAGTGAGCCTGTTGCTGAGGGCTGGCGCGGGCAACGGACGCCGGCGCGTTTACGCCCGTTGTGCCAGGCCAAACACCACTCGGGCCACGCCGCCGAGTACGGCCAGAGACAACCCCGCCGCTACGGATTTCCCCGCGTTCATCACAGCACCCCACAGGTACAGGCCACCGGACGGCCGCAGCATGGGGTCAGGCGGCGCAACGAGCGCCAGGACGAATTGAAAGACCGCCAAGCCCACAAGGCACCAGCCAAGCCCGCCCAGAACCCAGGCTGCTGCAATCGAAAAACGATAAGGGAGCATCGTTGATTCTCAGGGAATACGATTCACAGGGTCTGGCGGCGG
This sequence comes from Tahibacter caeni, assembly GCF_024609805.1. GTDB lineage: Bacteria > Pseudomonadota > Gammaproteobacteria > Xanthomonadales > Rhodanobacteraceae > Tahibacter > Tahibacter caeni. Next base: position 24,777 of record NZ_JANFVR010000021.1, read on the forward strand.
TTGCCCGCCGCCAGCCCTACTCCAAAGAACGGACAGTCGGTGTCAGTTCGGAATCACGCAGGTCGTTGTGTTGTTGGTTGGATTCCAACTGCAGGTGATCACGCCACCGTTGGCCGACCCTGAGCTGATGGGAATGCCCAGCGACCGCATGTACTCGATGAACGCGGCCATGTCCGGGCCTTGGCCCGGGGGGAAGTACCAGCGGCCGGTGTAGTCCTGGGGGTTCGAGCTGCGATCGGGCAGCCAGTGGCCGCTGTCGTCTCGGGCACTGTCCTTCACGTAGACTGCGTTCTCCCCCAGCGTGGCGCGGACCTGAACCTTCGACCCATCGTCGAACACAATGTCGATGGTGATAACAATGCCCTGTGTCATGGCGAAATACGCGTCCAGATGGCCGGCGATATACGACAGCGGGCCAGCCAGAGAACTGTTCGGGTTCATCTGGAAAATCTGTTGCGTGCTCGCCAGGTCGAGCAGCTGATTGCGCAGTGAACCGTCCAGGAGGAAATCGTGCGCGGTGGGCTTCCCCGGCAAATACGTGGGGAAGGACGTGCTGCCCACGTTGGCCGTAACCGAACTCTTGAACGTGCCGTTAGTCCCCCGCCAAACCAGACTCATCTGACCGGCCATGGCCACCAGATCGGACGTGATGGCGACTTCTTCTGTCTGAAGGGTGCAGCCGGCGTTGGCTTCGTTGCCGGACTTGGGCGTCTCGACCGACTTGCCGCCCATACCACCGCCGGCGTTCGGGGCGGAACCACAGTAGTTTCGGTATTTCTTGATGGCGCCGTTGGCCGGATTCCACACGATGTGAGCCGTCGGGCTGGCACCTAACGTATGGGCCTTGGTGTACATCTGAGCGTCGGAACAGTTGACGCATTGCACGGCCGCCGAGAGAGAACCAACGGCCGACAGCAAAAAAACACCAGCGAACCCCTTGAGCGCTTGATGCACGATGAAACTCCTTTGAGGATACAACTATCCTGAATTCGGAAGTGTAAAGAGCATTTCTTCCCAATGAAACCGGCGGCAGCAGTGGTGCCGCGAAGCCCCCATGCCGGCAACCGGCTCAATCGATGCTGGCCTCAGTGGACGGGCATCTACACGAATTTCGGAGTTCAACGGGCTCACGCGTTGAGCAGCACGGGCGCGCCCCGCACTGCTGAAACCGTACAGGCAATGCGGGGGCGCGTTCGTTGTCGATAATCTCGACATATGTCGATCGACTGTAGCCCGGCACGGCCACAAACGCCGACAGGGGCGCCGGCCCTCGGCGGATCACCGCCCAATCGACCTGCATCTGCTCGCCAGGCGCCGTCTCGTAGCGCACCACCGGCTCCGCCGGCGCCTTGGCATAGCGCGATGACACCAGCTGCCGCAGGATCCGCTCGCCGCCGGTATAGCCCAGCGCACGAGCCTCCCGGAACAACACCGTCGCCGGCAGCCGGTGCGGCAGCGCCTGATCGATACGCCGCTCCAGATACCCGCGCACGCCATCGAGCTTCGACGGTCGTCCACTTCGTCGCTGATACCGCGGCATCTCCTCGCCACCGCGCAGATACCGACGCACCGTGTTGCGAGAAACCGACAGCCGCCGCGCGATCTCCCGCACGCTGGCCCCTTGCTGATGTAACACCCAGATCGTCATGAACACCTCGACCTTGATCATGCATCCCTCCGCACGCAGCCGGTGCGGAGAAACTGCGGGTCACTGGTGGGTCAGGTTTAGATTGCCGACTGGGTCAGTTTTGCACTGCCGCTAACACCTTCCACCAGTGCGTCAAGCAGCTCGGCCGAGAACGGCCCAGGAGTCTTCTTTGCCATACGTCCTTCCTTGCCCGGTGGGCAGTGTATGGCTCAACACGCAGAAATCCTGACAGCCCCGCCGACCGGCTTTGCAATCGGTCGTTTGCAAATAGTCCATGGCTATCAAGGGGCTTGATGGCGATTTGCAGAGTTTGCAAAATCTGCATTTGGGTTTCCGGACCAGTGGCCAACGCAGGCCACTGGTCCGGAAACGGCTCCGACAGAATCAGCTCAGTTCTCGTCCCGTTGCCTCGATCAATCCCTTTGCGTCGCGTGACAGGATCGCAATCGCCTCCATCACCCGCACATGCGAGCGCCGGCCGGGATCGTCGACCTGCATGATCAACAAGGCATCGCTGAGCGAACTGACGGCAGCGAGCCGGGCCATGGCTTCGTCGTGCAGCGCACGCTTCTGCTTCGGCGTATCGACGGCGTAGGCAAACAGACGGCCGGCGCTTCGGTGTCGTCGCCGGCTCGGCAGCGACATCCTGTCGTCCTCGCTCGATGGCTACGCACTGCTGCGCGTATCGGGCAAAGGGCAGGGGCTGGAATCGCTGCGCCAGGGCCTGTCGGCCCGCTTCACGAAAACCCGCCGCGGGGCCGCCGAGCCGGAACCCGGCGTCACCAACTGAGACTGGAAGCCCCGCTGCGGCGGGGCTTTCTCGTTCCGTCCGGCGCCGGTACGCCGACGCGCCCGTCCGATCGTGCACGATGCCTGAAAATCGCGCATCGATGAGTGATGGTCACTCACCGGCCAGTGCCGCGCAGCCGGCGGCGAGTGAATTTCAACCGTCGTCGACTGGCGGGCAGTCACGCGTCCCTGATTTCCATGCGTGCGTGAATGGTGGCGTATCACCGGCGACTGCGCGGCGGTGATCGATGACTGCGGGTCACTGGCGGGTGAGTGGTCATCACTCGACGGCAAGTGCCGATCAGTCGCCGGTGACTGGCTGCCAGGCAACGGAGGCTGGCAATCACTCACGGGGGGCGAAACACTCGCGAGGCCGGCTCGACTGTTCGAAGCTGCCTGCGACCATCGGGGTGGACCTGTGTACTGCGGCGAACATGGGTGCGCAAGGCGAGCGGACGAATGTCCGTACGGTAGCGGCGCGCCGCGCAACGTGAAAAGTGTCTGACCAAGGCAGCAGATGTCGGCGCAGATGCCGATGTGCGAGAGGCGCAGACTGCCGGCTGGCGGCACACCTTGCTACTGATCGAGCAATGCGAGGAATGCCGCACGCTTCGACGGTGGCAGTTTCCGATAGAGCTGGATCAGCTGCCGCTCGGTCGCCGAGAGAATCAGATTTCCGCTGGAGCGTTCCGATCCGTCTCCGACGAGATCGTCGAACGAGACGCCAAGCAGGCTGCGGAGCGCGCGGAGAGTCTCGATTCGCGGTTCGGAAGCGCCGGCTTCCCACGCCGAAACGGCGCCTTTCGTAAGCCCGAGTTCGAGCGCTATCGCCTCCTGGGTGAGGCCGCTCGCTTTCCGGAGCTGCTTGAACCGCGTGCCGAAGGATTTCATCGGCCGAGTTTGCCGTCAGGGCATACATGTGTCGCGTAATTAGATTTGACCTTGTGGTAAATCTAATTATACTGCCGTGGCAGGAGCAAGACTGCCATGGATGGCACCTGCACCTCGATTCTCGCCAGCAAGGACGCGACTTGAATGAAGCTGCCTTCGACGCAAGACATTTCCAGCGCGGCATATCGCAAACTGATCGCCACCGCACTTGCTGCCATCGAATCCCATGCGCGGCGCCCCGGCGTGCAGCTCTCCACGTTCACCGCTGCCACCGACTGGTTCCGCCTCAAGCTCGCCGACTACGAGCACGAAGTCTTCGCCGCCGCCTGGCTCGACAACCGGAACCGCCTGATCGCGTTCGAGGAGCTGTTCCGCGGCACGCTCAGCGCGACCAGCGTGCCCGTGCGCGAAGTCGTCAAGGCCGCGCTAAGGCATAACGCCGGCGCCGTGCTGTTTGCCCACAACCATCCATCCGGCTGCGCGACCGCGTCCGGCGAGGACATCGTTCTCACCCTGGAGCTCGGGCGTGCGTTGGATCTTGTCGATGTGCGGGTGCTCGATCACTTCGTGATTACGACGAGCGAGCCGCCGCGCTCTGTATGGATCGGTGTGCCGCCGTCTATGCGTACGGTGATTTTGCCGCAGCGTGCGGGTGGCAAGCGCGCTAAGCCGGGTGCGAAGAAGCATGTCGGCGGCGATCGCAGCCACACAGCGATTCCTCGATCGGTTTGACGGAGTGTGTAAGACGGGGACGTGCAAAGCTGCTCTAGTCCTTTTTCCGCTTTCCAGTTGAAGCAAAAAACCCCCACCATGCTTCGGCCGCTGGCAAGCTGCCGGAAGCCATTCGCACCAGGCGTAACGGGCGGCAGAGCGCCCTGGGAGAATACGCACCCGGACGACAGGTATTGCTGGACCCTGCCGACGACCGGCAAAGTCCGGAGCCCTATGTTGCACAGTGAATTTTTCGGTATCGTTGTCTTCATGTCATCGGCGGGCCTTAGGGGAGGCGAAACCGAATGAATACAACGACATCACGACCGTTCGTCTCTTGCTCGTTCGAGCAGCTTGAAAACCATTTCAAGAAAGCCAGGCGTGCCGGCGACGCCGCCGTTCTTCGCGACTTACAGCACGAACTGACGTTCCGGCACAAGAACCGGCACGCCCCCGATCTGGTGGCCCAGGTGGTCGAGGCTCTCCGTTCGCCCCACCCGTCACCAGTGCGCGGGCGAGGAGGACTACCCCGGCAGAGCCCCCCGCGCCAGCAAAACCGACAACAATGGTCAGGGCGACCCCTCCCGCGGTCCCACAAGCAATAACTCGCGCGCCCGTCCCCGCTCCACGACTTAACTCGGCCCGGCAACCGGCTGCGCCCAGACTCGCACCGCGCGGCCGAACGGGGTTGAGGCCCACCGACGAGCAACAGCAGGCGTTGGATGCGTTCGCGCGCGGCGAGAGCCTCAAGATCAACGCCTACGCCGGTGCCGGCAAGACGTCCACCTTGAAACTGCTGGCCAACAGCACCGGACGCTGCGGCCAGTACATCGCCTTTAACAGGGCCATCGTTGCCGACACCCAGGGGCGTTCCCGGCGACCGTCGATTGCTCGACGTTGCACAGCTTGGCCTACCGAGCCATCGCGCCCAGCTACCACGGCTCGGTGTCGAAACTCACCGGGCGGATCAACGCCAACGAACTCGCGCAGGCTTTCGACCTAAAGCCCCAGGCCTTCGGTCCGGATCTGGTTTTGGCGCCGCGATCCCAAGCGTTCCTGTTCCTGGACACGGTGCGCCGATTCGCGCAAAGCGCGGAGCCGGCCATTCTGCCGGAGCACGTGCCGCCGCATGGCGCCCTGCGGGCGGCGTCGCCGGCGGTGCTTCGGGCGGTCCAGGCGCATGCGGTGGCCGGCGCGCAGAAGCTATGGGGCCACATGGTGAACCCCACCGACCTGATGCCGCTCGGGCACGACGGTTACCTCAAGCTCTGGGCACTGCCCCGGCCACTCCTGGGTGCCGACTTCATCCTGCTGGATGAGGCCCAGGACACCAATCCGGTGGTGCTCGGCGTGCTCGCGGACCAAGAAGCCCAGATGGTCTACGTGGGCGACAAGTACCAGCAGATTTACGAGTGGCGCGGGGCGGTAAACGCGATGGAAACCATCCGGACCGACGGTGAGGTCCAACTCACTCTGTCGTTTCGGTTTGGGGAAGCGATCGCCAGCCTCGCCTCACAGGTACTGTATCAACTCGGGGCAACTGCGCCCTTGAAAGGCAATCCCAAGGTGCGCAGCCGTATCGGAGAAGTGCAGCCGGATGCTGTGCTGGCGCGCTCCAACGCGGCCACCATGAACGCCGTCATCGAGGCCCTGGATTCGGGACTCACCCCACATTTGGTAGGCGGTACGAAAGAGCTGAAGGCGCTGCTCCGCGGCGTCGTCGCCTTGAAGGCCGGACAGCCTTGCGACGTGCCCGACTTCTTCGGTTTCGCGAACTGGGAAGATGTTGTGGAGTTCGCACGCAGCGAGGAAGGCGCGCACCTCCTGACCTTCGTCAATTTGGTCGAATCCTTGGGGGAGCGGAGGCTCCTGTGGGCACTGGGTCGAACGGTTGACGAGGATCGCGCCAACCTCATGATTTCAACCGGGCACAAAGCCAAGGGGCGCGAATGGAAGTCCGTGCGGCTGCTCGACGATTTCATGCGGAGCAAGCCTACTGCGTATTTCGGCCGATCGTGACCGACCATTTCGGTAAGGCATGACCGGTTGTTTCGGTAAGGCGTGACCGCTCATTTCGGTTGATCGTGACCGATTTTGGCGGGGTTCCGAGATCATC
>NZ_JANFVR010000210.1 GCF_024609805.1 Tahibacter caeni
CCGGCGCCGGCCGTGGCGCAGACCGCCGCCGGCGCGCCGCCGCAGACGCTGGCCAACTATTCGGGCCTCTGGCGCCAGCGCGCCGACCGGCCGGCGGCCGGCGTGATCGCGCAGCGTTTCGCCGGCCAGCCGGCAAATACCGAGCGCTACCAGGACAACGCCGACAATCCGCTGCAGATCACCGCGCAGAATCCGGTATCGACGTTCTCGATCGACGTCGACACCGGCAGCTATACCAACGTGCGGCGCATGCTAGTCGCTCATCAGTTGCCGCCGGCCGACGCGGTGCGCGCCGAGGAATTCCTCAACTACTTCGACTACGGTTATGCGCCGCCGGCCACGCGCGACACGCCGTTCAGCGTGACGACCGAGCTCGCCGCGGCGCCGTGGAACGCGCAGCGCAAGCTGCTGCTCGTCGGCATCAAGGGCTACGAGCTGCCGACCCGCGACCTGCCGCCGTCGAATCTCGTATTCCTGATCGACACGTCGGGGTCGATGCATTCGCCGGACAAGCTGCCGCTGCTCGTCGACGCGTTCAAGCAGATGGTGCCGAACCTGCGCGCGGGGGACCGCGTGTCCATCGTGGCCTATGCCGGCAGCGCCGGCCTCGTGCTGCCGCCGACGCCGGGCGACATGCACGAGAAGATCATCGGTGCGCTGGACGGCCTCAGCGCCGGCGGTTCGACCAACGGCGGCGCCGGCATCCAGCTGGCCTATTCGGTCGCGCGGCAGAACTTCGTGAGGGGCGGCGTCAACCGCGTCGTGCTCGCGACCGACGGCGACTTCAACGTCGGCACGACCGACGACACCGCGCTGAAGACGCTGGTCGCGCGCGAGCGCGAGAACGGCGTCGCGCTGACCACGCTGGGCTTCGGCGCCGGCAACTACAACGAGCAGCTGGCCGAACAGCTCGCCGACATCGGCAACGGCAACCACGCCTACATCGACACGATAGGCGAGGCGCGCAAAGTGCTCGTGGCCGAGGCCGGCGGCACCCTGTACACGATCGCCAAGGATGTGAAGATCCAGGTCGAATTCAACCCGGCCGCGGTCGCCGAATACCGCCTGATCGGCTACGAGAACCGCCAGCTGCGCCGCGAGGATTTCAACAACGACAAGGTCGACGCCGGCGAGATCGGCGCCGGCCACGACGTGACGGCGCTGTACGAGCTGACTCTCGTCGGCGACGGCGGCGCGCAGGTCGATCCGCTGCGCTACGGCGGTGACAAGCCGGCTGCCAGGGCGTCGGCCGACGAGCTCGCGTTCGTCAAGCTGCGCTACAAGCAGCCCGATGCGGACGTCAGCCGGCTGATCGAGCGGCCGCTGCGCAGGAGCGAGCTGCAGGCCAGCCCGAGTCCGCGCCTGCGCTTCGCCGCGGCCGTCGCCGCCTTCGCCGACAGCCTGCGCGGCGGCACGCATCTCGGCGATTTCAACCTCGACCGCATCGCGGCGCTCGCGCGCGACGCCGGCGATGCCGACGACGCGGAAGGCCATCGCGCCGAGTTCGTGCGGCTGATCGAGACCGCGCGCCGGCTCAAGCACGGCGAGCAGCGTCCGGAAATCGCCGTCGCCGGCGATTGATGCGCCGAGGTTCCGCCTTCGCGTCCGCGCGCCGGCCCGTCCGGCGCGCGGTCGTCTGCGCGCGCCGCGGACGCGAACGATCAGCGCTCGTCGACGAGCACGAGCTCCGTGCTGTCGAAGATGGTCTGCGGCGAGATGACGGGTTCCTGCAGCGGCAGGCGCGTGCCGTAGCGCTCGCGCAGCTTGGCGGCGACGAGCGGGTCGGCCAGGTCGAACTCGGCCAGGCGCCGGGTTTCGCCCAGGTGCAGGCCGAACGCGCGCTCGTAGGCCTTCCAGACGAGCTCGGAGCAGTAGATGCGCGCATCGGACCATTCGAACGTGAGGTCGTAGGGCCTGCCGGCCAGCGCCTGCGCGGCGCTGCGCAGGCGCGCCGCGCCGGCCGTGTCGAGGCGCGCATCGGCTTCGCGCCAGCGCTTGACCACGTAGTGGCCGCCGGCGCCGCGCGCGGTCCACTGCGCGAGCGGCGTGAAGCGGACCGTCGCGACGGCCTCGAACACATACGGCTTGCCCTGGCGATGCAGGATCAGGCCCATGTGGCTGTAGCGCGAATGCGTCGCGCGCTGGATCGCCGCGCTCTGCGCCGAGCGCGACGTGTGGAAGATGACGTCGCCGTCGCGCAGGGCCGGCGGCGCCGCGGCGGCCGGCACGGCGAGGACGAGCAGCAGCAGGAACGGGCTGCGCCGGTTCGCGGCCGGACTACGATGGGCAATCGGGTGAGCCATGAATTTCCGGAGTGGGTGATGAAACGAAGCGCGATACGCGGGACGGCCGCCGTGCTGCTGCTGGCGGCCCTGGCCTATGCCGGCTACGCCGCGGTTTTCTATGCGGCGCAGCGCCAGCTGCTGTTTCCGCTGGCCGGCGCGCCGCATCCGTTCCGCACGGCGCTGGCCGCGCCGGCGCAGCTGGTCGAGGCGCCCGTATCTTACGGCCGCGCGCGCGGCGTGTTCCTGCCGGCGGCGAGCGCGGCGCCGGCGCCGGCCCTGCTGTTCTTCCACGGCAACGGCGAAACCGTCGCGCAGCATCTGCACGGCTTCGACGCATTGCGCGCGGCAGGCCTGCACGTGCTGCTCGTCGAGCTGCCGGGCTATGACGGCGCCGACGGCGCGCCGGAATTCGACAGCCTCGTCGAAGCCGCGACGGCGGCCTACGACTGGCTCGCGCGCCGGCCGGCCGTCGACGCGACACGCATCGTCGCGCTCGGCCGCTCGATCGGCGGCGCCTCGGCGGCCGAGCTCACGCGCCATCGCCCGCTCGCGGCGCTGGTGCTGCTGTCGACGTTCGCGTCGACGGCCGATCTCGCGAACGACCGTCTGCTGCCGGGCTGGCTCGCCCGCGACCGCTTCGATTCGGCCGCGCGCATCAAGGCTTTCCCGCAGGCGGTGCTGCTGATGCACGGCGACGACGATGCACTGATTCCGCCGGCGCACGCGCGCAGGATGGCTGCCGCCTCGCCGCGCACGCGGCTGTACCGCGAAGCCTGCGGCCACAACGACTGCGCGTATTTCAGCCGCAACTTCGCGCGGCTCGTCGGCGATTTCCTGCGCGCGCAGCGCGTGCTGCCGGCGCAGGCGCCGCCGGCATGAGCGTGGTCACGGCGACTGCCGCGACGGGCGCCGGCGGCGGCAGCGCGATCCGCAACACGGCGAGGCGACGCGTCGTCCGGACCATTTTCTGCGCGCTGCTTGCCCTGTTGCTGCCGGCATTGCCGGCGGCGGAGCCCGCGTTCCCGGCGAATCTGCTCGGCGCGGCCGCGGCCCAGGTCGGCGTGACCCTGCGCTACGACGCGGCCTACGCGCGCATCGCCTATCCCGGCGGCGACGTGCCGATCGAGCGCGGCGTCTGCACCGACGTCGTGATCCGCGCCTATCGCGCGATCGGCGTCGACCTGCAGCAGCGCGTGCACGAGGACATGCGCGCAAACTGGGCAGCGTATCCGAAGCTTTGGGGACTGCGCGGACCCGACCGCAACATCGACCATCGGCGCGTGCCCAATCTCGCGACGTTCTTCGCGCGCCATGGCCGCGCCTTGCCGCTGAACCAGAGCGACGCCGCGATCTACGCGCCCGGCGACATCGTGACCTGGATGCTGCCCGGCAATCTGCCGCACATCGGCCTCGTCACCGCGCAGCGCCGCGACGGCCGGCCGCTGATCGTGCACAACATCGGCGCCGGCACGCAGGTCGAGGACCGCTTGTTCGACTATCCGATCACCGGGCATTACCGCTATGAGCCTTGATCCGGCACAGGAACCCGCGAGTCGCAAAGTCTTCTTCGCCGATTTCAACCATTTCGCCGAAGACGGCCTGCTATGGCTCGACTATCCGACGACTCACGCGCAGCTGCGCGACTGCGGCCTGGTCATGGCGTTGGGGCTGCGGCTCACCGTGTCTGACGGCGATGTCACTGCCGATGTCGTGGTCAGCGCCGGGCCCGCCGGCGGCTGGCGAGGCCGGATCGTCTCGGAAATGATCGACCGCTCGTGATCCGCGGCCTGGCGGCCGTCGAAAAACCTGCCAAGGAATCCCGACGGGACGGCATGAGAGTCGATCGCGCGGCGACCGGCTTCGGGAAATCTGCGCGAGCTTCGCCGGTGCTGTTTCGATCGGGAAACGGACGGATCCGTTTCCCGCCCTGCTGCCGGAGGTCATTTCCCGAGCAGCTTCGCGCGATCCGGCAGGTTGACCGGCACCTTGTCGGCATTGCAGCTGCCGTTGCGGCACAGCGTGTCGCGCAGCAGCGGGGAACTCTGCACGATGACGTGGAAGATCACGTTCTGTTCGAGCTCGCCGTGGAAGGCCTGGGCGCCGGGACCGCGCGCGAAGATCGCGACGTCCTCGCCGCCGTGGCTTTCGCTCATGAACGGCACGGTCGATTCCTGCATGTAGTCCGGCGCCTGCGTGTCGACCTTGCTGAGGTCCGGGCGGCGGCTGGCCGGCTTGCCGAGGCTGCGATAGTAGTGCGGGTAGGTCTTCGGGCCTTCGGGCTGCTGGTCGCTCGCGCCGACGTAGCCGGGGCCGTTGGCATAGCCCAGCGTCGTGTACGGCAGCTTGTGCTGATCCAGCGCGAGCGCCGAGCCGGAGTCCTCGAAATCCGAACCGCCGTGGACCAGGCCGAGTATCGGATTGCCGCGCTGCGGATAGCCGGCGAAGGTCAGCGTGTGCGCGTGGTCGGCCGTGACGACGATCAGCGTGTCGGCCGCGTCGGTCTCGTCGAGCGCGGCCTGCACCGCCTCGGAGAACGCGATCGTGTCGGTCAGCGCGCGATAGGCGTTGCCGGCGTGGTGCGCATGGTCGATGCGGCCGCCTTCGACCATCAGGAAGTAACCCTTCGGATTCTTCTTCAGCAGCTTCAGCGCCGTGCGCGTCATCTCGGCGAGGCTGGGCTCGTCGGCGGCGACGCGGCCGTTCTCGTTGGCCGGCGGATTCGTGCGGTCGTGCTCGAAGCGCATGTGCGAACGTTCGAACAGGCCGAGCAAGTGGGTCGTCTTCGAAGCGTCCACGGCGTCGAACTGCTGCTTGTTCCAGACGTAGGTCGCGCCGGGACGCGCGCTCCATTGCCCGATCAGGTCGTGCTGGTCCAGGCGCTTGCCCGGGCGGCCGGGTTCTTCCGGATCGCGCTGGATCGGCAGCATGAAGTTTTCGCGGCCGCCGCCGAGGACGACTTCGAGGCCGTCGCCGAACGGCTGCTCGACGAGCTGGCGCGCGAAGTCGACGCAGTCGCCGCCGGCCGGCGACTGGCCGACGTCGACGTCGGCTTCCCAGTTGCGTTCGGGCAGGTGGCCGTAGGTCGCCGCGGGTGTCGCGTGCGTGACCTTGGTCGTCGTCACCGCGCCGGTGGACATGCCGGCGAGTTCGGCGAGCTCCAGGGCCGTGACGAGTTCTTGGCCGCGGCTCGACGCGCAGTCGGCGCGATCGGCGGCCTGGCTCACGCCGATGAAGCCGGCCTTGGTCTTCACGCCGGTCATGATCGCGGTCATGGTGCCGGCCGAGTCCGGCGTCTGCGAATCGGTTTCGTAGGTACGGCTCAGCGCCGTGTACGGCAGAGTCTCGAACGACAGCCGCGCGCTCTCGCCGTCCTTGCCCAGGCGCTGGCCGAGCAGGATGTGCGCCGCGGCGATCGTCGTGATGCTCATGCCGTCGCCGAGGAACACGATGACGTTCTTTGCCTTCGGCGGCGTCGCGCCGACGTTGGTCCGGGCCGCAGCCGCGCCGGCCGTGAACCACCACTGCGCGGTTTCCTGCTGCGGACGCTGGATATCCGGCACGGCGATGTCCGCAACGGCGGCTCGATGCGAGGCCGGGCCGGGCTGGCTCGCGCAGGCGGTGAGGATCAGGGCGGCGGCGGCAGGCAGCAGACGCAATGGCTTCACGGCAGTTCTCCGGTCGGGTTCGCGACGTTAAGCAGGCAGTGTGACAGCCCGGCGTCGCCGCAGCCATCCGGCACGGGACCGGCCGGACATGCGACGGACGCAGGCCGATGCTAAGGTTCGCGCTTTCGGGAGCCGGCTCCGCAGGCCTGCGCGGCGCGGCTTCCCGTTCTGCCGCATCTCCTCAAGACCCGCCGGGCGCTCGCGTCTCGAGTGCCCGGCTGCCCCTTCCGTGCGAGGGGGCTTGCCGCCGACACCGAACGCCGAGGTTTTCCGACCCATGTCCCGCGCCCTGATCGCCCTGAGCCTCGCGCTCGCCCTGTCTGCCTGCGCCAGCGGCGGCGGCAAGGTGTCCCGTCTCGAAGACGGCGCCCGCGCCGACGTCGCGCTGCTCGAAACGACCGACCTGCACGCCAACGTGCTGAGCTTCGACTACTTCAAGGGCGTGATCGACCCGACCATAGGCTTCGAGCGTGTCGCGACCCTGATCCGCGAGGCGCGCCGCGAGAATCCCAACCATTTCCTGTTCGACGACGGCGACACGATCCAGGGCACCTCGCTCGCCGACTACCAGGCGCTGGCCGAGCGGCTGCCATGCACGCAGGAGCTGGCGACCTACAAGGCCATGGACGCGCTGGGCTACGACGCCGGCACGATCGGCAATCACGAATTCAACTACGGCCTGGATTTCCTGGCCCAGGTCACCGGCACGCCGTTCGCGGCCGACGGCGTCGCTTCGCAGACCTGCAAGGGCCCGGCCTTCCCGCTCGTGCTGTCCAACGTGTTCTCCGCGCGCGACGGCAAGCCGCTGTACCGGCCGTGGCTCGTCGTCGAGAAGACCATCACGGCCTATACGCCCGACGGCAGCGCGCTGCAGGTGCCGCTGCGCGTCGGCGTGCTCGGTTTCGCGCCGCCGCCGATCCTCAAGTGGGACAAGCGCAATCTCGAGGGCAAGGTGACCGTGCTCGGCGTCGTCGAGGCCGCGCAGAAGTACCTGCCCGAGCTGCGCGCGCAGAAGGTCGATCTCGTCGTCGCGGTGTCCCACGGCGGCCTGAATCCGTCGCCGTACAGCAAAGACATGGAGAACGCGAACTGGCACCTGGCCGGCGTCGAAGGCATCGACGCGATCATGCTCGGCCATTCGCACGACACCTTTCCGAACGCGACGAATCCGAAGTCGCGCTTCAACAACATGTCCGAGGTCGACAACGAACGCGGCTTCGTGCGCGGCGTGCCGGCCGTCATGGGCAGCTTCTGGGGCAAGGCGCTCGGCGTGATCAAGCTCGCGCTCGAGCGCAAGGACGGCCGCTGGCAGATCGTCAAGGACAAGACCTATACCCAGGTGCGCAGCATCTGCGCGAAGGACCAGGACTGCGTCGCGCCGGATCCGGAGATCGCGCGCATCGTCGACGCCGAGCACCGCGCGACGATGAAGTGGGTCGACACGGCGATCGGCCAGACCGAGGTGCGCCTGAGCACGTACTTCGCCGACCAGGGCGACGTCAGCGCGCTCGGCGTGATCAACGCGGCGCAGCGCGCGTTCACGCAGGACTGGATCGCGAGCGAGCGGCCCGACCTCGCCGGCGTGCCGGTGCTGTCGGCTGCGGCCGCGTTCAAGGGCGGCTTCGCCGGCGCCGAGGACTACAGCGACGTCAAGCCGGGCCGGCTCACGATCAAGAGCGCGGCGGACCTGTACCTCTATCCGAACACGATCGCCGCGGTGAAGATCGACGGCGCGACCTTGAAGAACTGGCTCGAAAAATCCGCCGAGCGCTTCAACCGGCTCGATCCGCAGTCGGCCGAGGCGCAGGCGCTGATCAACACGCGCGTGCCGACCTACAACTTCGACGTGATCCAGGGCGGCGGCCTGAGCTACACGATCGACCTGTCGCGCGCGGCCGGCGAGCGCATCGTGAAGCTCGAGGCCGGCGGCAAGCCGGTGCGGCCGGACCAGCCCTTCATCGTCGCGACGAACAACTACCGCGCGAGCGGCAGCGGCGGCATCCCGGGCCTCGACGGCAAGAACATCGTCATGTCGGTCGAGACCACCAACCGCGACGTGGTCATCGACTGGCTCAAGGCGCATCCGACGCTCAGGCGCAGCGACATCGACGCGAGCCCGGTGCATTTCGCGCCGCTGAAGCTCAAGACGCCGGCGACGTTCCGCGCGCGCGCAGGCCAGGCCGACGTGGCCAGGGCCAACGGCGTCGCCGGCGCGATCCGCGAGCTCAAGGACAACGGCGACGGCACGGCGACGTACAGCTTCTCGCCGTGATCGTCGACGCCGCGCGCCGGGCCCCGGGCACGGGGCGCGGCGTTCAGCCGCGGTGAGGTTCGCGCGATAGCGTGCCGGCTGCACGCTGCGGCGCCGGTGCCGCGGGCTACACTCGCGCCATGAGCAAGAAGACCGACGAGCCGGGCAACGACGCCGCGACGCCGGCGCCCCCGGCCAAGCCGCGCAGCCGATCCGCCGAGCCCGCAGACCCCGCGGCCAAGCC
>NZ_JANFVR010000211.1 GCF_024609805.1 Tahibacter caeni
GGACGGCTTGCGGCGGCGCCGACGGCGCCGCTTGCGCGGTGCCGCATGCGCCGCGGTGTCGGCCGCGGCGGGCGCCGGTGCAGCGAGCACGTCGCCGAGCTCAGCCGGATCGCTGTCCTGGGCCTGCTCCCACCATTGCGCGAGTTCGGCCAGCGCCGGATCCGCCTCGGCGCGCACCACGAGGAAGTCGTAGGCCGCGCGGAAGCGCGGATGGCCGAGCAATCGCATGACGCGTTTCTTCATGCGCTGCTCGAAACGCGGCTGCAGCGCCCAGATTTCTTCCATGACCAGCGAGAAGCGCCGCGGAATCGCCACGCGCGCCGTCTGTTCCTGGATCACCGTGTCGGCCGCATGGCTCCAGGCATGCAGCACGTCGCTGCCGGAGGCGATCGCACGTTCCGCTCGCTCGCGCACGCCGCCCCAGAGCAGCAGCGCGAACAGGAACGCCGGCGTGACCGACTTGCCGGCCTGCACGCGCTGGTCGGTATTGGCCAGACCGCGCTCGACGAGCCGGCGGAACTCCACGCCGCGCTCGCGGCGCAGGGCCGCGGCGGTGGCCGGGAACACGAACTGCAGCAGGCCGCTACGATCGAGTTCGCGGAAGCTCGCGAGGCCGTGTCCCGACAGGAACAGCTTCAGCGATTCGTCGAACAGCCGCGCCGGCGCCGCATCGCAGAGCAGCTGGCCGAGCTTGGCGAACGGCCGCTCGGCGCTTTCGTCGATGCGGAAGCCGAGCTTGGCCGCGAGCCGCACGGCGCGCAGCATGCGCACCGGATCTTCGCGATAGCGCAGCTCCGGCTCGCCGATCAGGTGCAGCTCTTTCTTCTCGAGATCGGCCATGCCGCCGACGTAGTCGCGCACGCTGAAGTCGGCGATGTTGTAGTACAGCGCGTTGACGCGGAAATCGCGCCGTATCGCATCTTCCTCGATCGAGCCGTAGACGTTGTCGCGCACGATGCGGCCGTCGACGACGTGGCGGTCGGCGTTGCCTTCCTCGCCGATGCCGCGGAACGTCGCGACCTCGACGATCTCCTGGCCGAACACGACGTGGGCCAGACGGAAACGGCGGCCGATCAGGCGGCAGTTGCGGAACAGGCCGCGCACCTGCTCGGGAGTTGCATTTGTTGCAATGTCAAAATCTTTTGGATGTCCACCAAGCAGCAGGTCGCGCACGGCGCCGCCGACGAGGAAGGCCTCGTAGCCCGCCTCGTTCAGGCGGTACAGCACGCGCAGCGCACCGTTGCTGATGTTGCGGCGGGAAATCCCGTGCTGATCGCGCGCGATGACGCGCAGCTGCGGCCGCGCGGACTCCGCCGCGACGCCGGACTGCGCAGGCTTGTCTGTGCCGCGGCGCAATCCGCGAGGAATTGCCCGTCGAATGAATTCCGTTATACTCCGCACGCTTGATCCTCGACGCGCTCCCTTCGTCTAGTGGCCTAGGACATCGCCCTCTCACGGCGAGAACAGGGGTTCGAACCCCCTAGGGAGCGCCACTTTACTCCCCTTTCCGTATTCAGCAGGCTCGGTAGCCGCATGCCTTTCGTTGTCACCGAAAACTGCATCAAGTGCAAGTACACCGATTGCGTCGAAGTCTGCCCCGTGGACTGCTTCCACGCCGGCCCGAACTTCCTCGTCATCGATCCCGACGAGTGCATCGACTGCACGCTCTGCGAACCCGAATGCCCGGCCAACGCGATCTATCCCGAGGACGACGTTCCGGCGGGACAGGAACACTTCATCGCATTGAACGCGGAGCTGGCCAAGGCCTGGCCGGTGCTGACCGAACGCATAGACCCGCCTGCCGACGCCAAGGAATGGGACGGCAAGCCGGGCAAACTGAGCCTGCTGCAACGCTGAGCGCAAGACGCTGAGCCCCGACGGGCTCAGCTCAGGCGCTCCCGCAGCAGCGCCGTCACGCGCTGCACCGAAGCCGCCGCACCGCTGACACTGACGCGGCTGCCCGTGCCGTCGGCGCTGACGCCGATGTTCACCGTTTCCGTTACCGTCTCGACCTTCTTGCGCGTGAACAGGCGCTTGAAGAAACCGCCTTCGTCACGCGTGCGCTTGCTCGTGACGGTCAGCGAATACGTGTGCGAAGCCTGATCGCGCGCCGAGATGCTGCCGAGGTCGCCCGCCCGCTCCAGCGCGAGGCCGACGCGTTCCCAGGTGCTGTCGACGGTATCGGCGACGCTGAGACCGTCCACGCCGGTCGCACCGCGCGCCGCGACGGGCCGGCCGCTGCCGGCCTGCGGAACGATCAGCTCGCCTCGGCTCGGCGGCGCTTCGAGATCCGGCGGAATTTCCAGCGGCCGCGCCTCGGCCGCCTTGTCCCATTCGGACCGCGACTTGAACAGGCTGCAACCACCCAGCAGGGGAATCAGCGCGACGAGCAGCGCAATTCGGATCGCGGACTTCGAATTCACGGGCAAACCTTGATCTGTGTGGACGGTATGGCGAGCCGGCGGGTCAAACCGCCGCATCTTGCAGGTTCGAGAGCAGATCGCGCAAGCGCTCGCGGTGGGGTGCGGACAGCTCGGTCAGCGGCAGACGCGGGCGTGCGCTGCCCAGCCCTTGCACCGAGAGTCCCCACTTCAGCGGAATCGGGTTGGATTCCAACCCAAGCGCGTCGAACAGAGGCTGAAGACGCGCGTCCAGCGCCGCCGTTTCGTCGCGACGGCCGGCCCGGGCCGCGTCGCAGAGCGCGCGGAACAGGGTCGGCACGAGATTGTTGGCGACCGAGATCACGCCGTCGGCGCCGGCCAGCAGGCTGCGCGCGGCGCTCGGGTCGTCGCCGGAAAGAACCCGGAACGCATCGCTGCGCAGGGCCAGCAGCTGCGCGACGCGTTCCGCGTCGGCGACGGCTTCCTTGATCGCGACGATGTTCGGGTGCGGAGCCAGCCGGGCGACGGTCGCCGGCTGCAGGTCGCAGCCGGTACGGCCGGGCACGTTGTAGAGCACGATCGGCAGGCCCGCCGCGTCGGCGATGGCCGAATAATGCGCGTACAGACCTTCCTGGGTCGGGCGCACGTAGTACGGCGTCACGACCAGCGCCGCCGTGGCGCCGAGAAGCCGAGCCTGCTGCGTCGCCGCGAGCGTCTTGGCGGTATTCGCGCCGCCGGTGCCGACGAGCACCGGCACGCGGCCGGCGACAGCGGCCACGCCGTGGCGTACCAGCGTGTCGAACTCGTCCGTGGTCAGCGCATGCGCCTCACCGGTGGAGCCGGCGATCACCACGCCCTGGGTGCCGCCGGCGATCTGCCGCTCGATCAGCCGCGCGAACGCATCGAGGTCCAGCTGGCCGTCGGAATCGAACGGCGTCGCCAGCGCACAGATGCTTCCGGAGAGATTCAAAGCGGGGGATTCCGGGCTCGGAAAAGAGCGGCGGATGTTACTTGCGGCCCCCTGGTGTGGCAAGTATTCTGCGGCCACTGCCGGCGCGGTTCGGCACCACCTCCAGGCGACGCACGGACCGTGAAGCAAGCAGGTAAATCCGCCTTGACCGAAACCGCGCCACGTCCGCCGGCGAACGAGAACTACCTCCTCATCAATGCGTTCGCACCGCAACCGGAGTCGCCTCTGGTCGCGGTCACACGGCGCATATCCGAATGCGGCTGCAACCTCGTCGACGCGCGCGTCGCGGCGCTGGGCTCGGACGTGTCGGTGCTCGCGCTCGCGGTCGGCCCCTGGGACGCGATCGCCAAGCTCGAGAACGCGCTGAACAAGCTCGAACGCGGCGAGAATCTGCGCATCACGCATTTCCGCACCGGGCCCAAGCCGGTGCAGAACACGCTGCTGCCCTACGTCGTCGAAGTCATCGCCGCGGACCGGCCCGGCATCCTGCACCAGCTCGCCGAGTTCTTCGGCCGCCGCGGCATCACGATCGAGCAGCTGCATTCCTCGCGCTACCGTGCGATGCAGACCGGCGCCGACATGTTCTCGGCCCAGGTCACGATAGGCATTCCGGCGACGACGCACATCGCCGCGCTGCGCGACGATTTCCTCGAGTTCTGCGACGGGCTGAATCTCGACGCCATCATGGACCCGATGAAGTTCTGACCATGCTCGAACCCGGCGCCAAGGCTCCCGCACTGACCGGCACCATCGCCGACGGCACGCCCCTGAAGCTCTCCGCGCTGCGCGGCAAGTGGGTCGTGATCTATTTCTATCCCAAGGACAATACGCCGGCCTGCACCAGCGAGGCGCAGGATTTCCGCGACCTGCAGGCGCAGTTCGCCGCGCGCAACGCCGTCATCGTCGGCGTGTCGCGCGACACGGCGCGCACGCACACGAATTTCGCGACCAAGCAGAAGCTCGGCTTCGCGCTCATCGCCGACACCGACGAGACCTGGTGCAAGGCCTTCGACGTGATCCACGAGAAAGTGCTCTACGGCCGCCGCTATCTCGGCATCGTGCGCAGCACGTTCCTGATCGATCCGTCCGGCCGCATCCACCAACGCTGGAGCCCGGTCAAGGTGCCGGGCCACGCGGCCGACGTACTCGGGAGCATCCCGGCCGCGTGAGTGCCGCCGGCGCCCGATCCGCGTCCTCCGGAGCGGCGCCCGCCGCCCCGGCCTTCTTCCCCCCGCCCGAGGCTGACACATGACCCGAGGCAAGCGCATCTACGTGCTCGATACCAACGTGCTGATGCACGACCCGACCTCGCTGTTCCGCTTCGAGGAACACGACATCTTCATCCCGATGACGGTCCTTGAAGAACTGGACAATGCAAAAAAGGGAACATCCGAGGTATCGCGCAATGCGCGCCAGGTCAGCCGCTTCATCAACGAACTGATCGAGCACGGCGGCGAGCGCAAGATCGAGGAGGGCCTCGACCTGGTCTCGCCGCAGGGCGTCAACCTCAAGCGCGGCAAGGCCGTCGGCCGGCTGTACTTCCAGACGCGCACGCCGGAGTCCGCGCCGGGCAAGATCAAGGCCGACAACCAGATCCTCGCCGCGGTGCTGATGCTGCGCGAGCTCCACCAGCGCGTGCCGGTGGTCCTCGTCAGCAAGGACATCAACTTGCGCATCAAGGCCTCGATCTACGGCATCACCGCCGAAGACTACGAGAACGACCGCGCGCTCGACGATTTCAGCCTGCTGTACTCCGGCCACACCGAACTCGCCGAAGGCTTCTGGTCGCTGCACCAGAAGGACCTGAAGTCGTGGCAGGAGCGCAATCACACGTTCTACGAAGTGCGGCTGCGCAAGAACGAGGACTGGTATCCGCACCAGTGCCTCTACATTCCCGACGGCGACGACATGCTCGAACTGCGCGTGATCGAGGTGCGCGACGGCCGCGCGCGCCTGCGCCTCATGGACGACTACACCGGTTCGCACAACGTCTGGGGCATCACCGCGCGCAACCGCGAACAGAATTTCGCGCTGAACCTTCTGATGGATCCGGACGTCGACTTCGTCACCCTGCTCGGCACGGCCGGCACCGGCAAGACCCTGCTCGCGCTGGCCGCGGGCCTCGCGCAGGTCATGGACCAGCAGCGCTACCGCGAAATCATCATGACGCGCGCGACCGTGTCGGTCGGCGAGGACATCGGCTTCCTGCCGGGCACCGAGGAAGAAAAGATGACGCCGTGGATGGGCGCGCTGACCGACAACCTCGAAGTGCTGACCAGCCCGAGCGAAGGCGGCGCCTGGGGCCGCGCGGCGACCAACGACCTGCTCGCCTCGCGCATCAAGATCCGCTCCCTGAACTTCATGCGCGGACGCACCTTCCTGAGCCGCTACGTCATCATCGACGAGGCACAGAACCTGACGCCCAAGCAGATGAAGACCCTGCTGACCCGCGCCGGTCCCGGCACCAAGATGATCTGCCTGGGCAACGTCGAGCAGATCGACACGCCCTACCTGACCGAGACGACGTCGGGCCTGACCTACGCGGTGGACCGCTTCAAGGAATGGCAGCACAGCGCGCACATCACGCTGCGCCGCGGCGAACGCTCGCGACTCGCCGACTACGCGTCGGAGAAGCTGTAGCGCGAGCGCCGCGGGCCCTTGGCGCGGGAATCGGGAATGGGATGAGCATGTGCAGCCGAGCCTCGACGTCAACCGCCTTGACGATGTCCGGTTCTCCATTTCCCATTCCCGGCTCCAGAACAAAAAAAGGGGAGCAAAGCTCCCCTGTTCAAAGCCCATGGAGTGTGAAAAGGTCAGAAGCGCGTGGCGAGCACGGCTTCGAATTCGAGCTGGTTGCCGACCAGCGAATTGCGCGCGGCGTAGTTGGTCGGCGCGCCGAACAGGTACTGTGCCGGCGCATAGCTAGTGATGAAGCGCAACTGGCCGTTCTGTCCTATCCAGCGCGAATAGCTCAGGTCGAAGCTGTAGTTCGACACGTCGCCGAGCAGGCGGTCGAGCAGCGGCGAGGTCGGTGCCGGCTGCGTCCGCGTGCTGTAGCGCAGCGCCACGTCGCCGTTGCTGCCGCCGTGCCAGACCGAGGCCACGCTGTAGACGTCGAGATCGCCCCACTCGAACACCGGGCTCGCGCCGCTGCCGAGCGCGGCGAGGAAACGCCGCGGCAAGGTCGGACTGCTGAACGCACGGATGTCGCTGTACATCACGCGCTCGAGATTGAATTCGAGACTGAGCCAGGGGGCCAGGCCGACGCCGAGATTCAGGCTCGCGCTGGCCGGAATGTCGAAATCGCCCGGATCGGCATAGACGCCGCGATAGTTGTTGAACGCGTCCATGTTGACGCGCGACTGGTAGCTCGTGGTCCAGCGCAGGCGCTCGCCGAGCATTTCGCTGAACTCGACGCGGACGCCGCGGCCATAAGCGGCGGTCGCCGGGCCCGGCGGCGCGGCGAATTCGTCGACACCGTACTCGCCTTCGCCGAACGTCGCATTCGCGAAACGCTGGTAGGCGAACAGCGCCGCCACGGACCAGCGGCCGCTGTCGCCCCAGCCGCGCACGTAGGACGGCGCGACGATGTAGCGGTGCAGGCCCGGACGGGCTTCGGGAATCAGACGCGGCACGATGCCGTTGTCGCCGAGGCGGCTGCTCGGCACTTCGTCGACGCCGCTGCGCACGGACACGCCGATCAGCGCGTTGCTGCCGATGGCGGTGTAGCTGGAGCGGCTGCTGCGGCTCGTGGCTAGCTCGAGCAGCTGCGGCGCGACGGCGGGAGTTTCGGGTTCGGCCCAGGAGAAATCGGGCTGGATGCTCTGGCGGGCATACTCCTGCCAGCGCTGCATGACGGATTCACCACCGATCTGGGCGAAGGCGGTCGGGGCAAGAAAATAGAAAGGGAGCGTCAGGCCAAAACTGATCGCTCCCATCGGCTTCCTCGACGCTGCTGTTGCGCTAGCCCGGTACATGACCTGCCGTGTGGTTCCATGGCTTGTGGTGATTGTCGGCGCGGAGTTTGGCAAGAACGCAACACCGAGTCAAGTACGCAACACTACCGATTTACCGTGTCCAGACGGCAATTTGCGCCAATTCGGCGGAGCACGGCCGCCGACCTGTTGCAGGATTACAACAAATGCAGAATCCCCGACCCCGCCCCAGCGTGCTGACCGTCGCCGGTTCGGACTCCGGCGGCGGCGCCGGCATCCAAGCCGACCTCAAGACCTTCCAGGCGCACGGTGTCCACGGCACCAGCGTGATCACGGCCGTGACGGCGCAGAACACGCGCACCGTCACGGCCGTGCACGGGATCCCGGCGGCGCAGATCCGGGCGCAGATCGCCGCCGTGCTCGACGACTTCGCGATCGCCGCCTGGAAGACCGGCATGCTCGCCGACGCGCGCACGATCCGCGCCGTCGCGCGCGGCATGGCGCCGGCCGCGGCGGCGGCCTACGTGCTCGATCCGGTCATGATCGCGACCAGCGGCGCGTCGCTGCTGCAGGCCTCCGCCGTCACGGCGCTGCGCGAGCACCTGCTGCCGCTCGCTCGCGTCGTCACGCCGAACCTGCCCGAGGCCGCCGCGCTGGGCGGCCGGCGGATTCGCCGCGCAAGCGACCTCGACCGCATCGCCCAGGACCTGCTCGCCGACGGCGCGGCTGCCGTGCTGATCAAAGGCGGCCACCAGCGCGGTGCGGCCGTCGTCGTTGACCGGCTCTACTGCGACGGCGATCTGCACGAGTTCGTCCACGTGCGCCTGCAGCGCCACGGCCACGGCACGGGCTGCACCCTCGCCGCCGCCATCGCCGCGAATCTGGCCCGCGGACAGGATCTGCCGGCAGCCTGCGCCGCCGCGACCGACTATGTGCACGCGGCGCTCGACGCGGCCTACCGCCCGGGACGCAGCCGGGTCGACGTGCTCGATCATGCCGCTGCGCTGCCGCGCCGCCGCCGGCCGTAGCCCGGTCGGGCCGCTGCCCGCGCCGCAGG
>NZ_JANFVR010000212.1 GCF_024609805.1 Tahibacter caeni
GGCCTCGCGCGCGTCGGCGGAGTCTTTCGCCGTGCCGGCGGCGGCGTCCTTGGCGGCGGGCGGCGCCTCGCCCGAGCAGGCCGCGACGGCGGCGCACAGGGCGAAGGCAAGCGAAATTCGGAAGCTCGAACGCATGGGGAAATCCTTCGGGGACGAGAAGCGCGGCGCGCAGGATGCCGGCGCCGACGGCGGATCGCAATGCGGCGGGCGCGACGGCCCGGCTCTGCGCAGCGGGGGGTTTGACACTACAATCCGCGCCGAAAGTTCCCAGGAGCAGTTATGACCCAGGTTACCGAGGCCCTGGTGCGGCAGGCGCTGGCCGCCGTCCAGGACCCGCATACGGGCAGCGACATCGTCAGCAGCGGCGCCCTGCGCGCGGTCGGCATTTCCGGTTCGCGCGTGTCGGTCGACGTGCAGCTGAGCTATCCGGCCGCCGGCTGGCAGCGCGAGCTCGCCGCGGAAATCCAGCGCGTGCTCGAGGCGCTGCCGGAGGTGGAAGCCGCCGTCGCGACCGTGTCGTTCCGCGTCTACGCGCACCAGGTGCAGAAGGACCTGAGCCCGCTGCCGGGCGTGCGCAACATCGTCGCGGTCGCCTCGGGCAAGGGCGGCGTGGGCAAGTCCACGACGGCCGTCAACCTCGCGCTCGCGCTGTCGGCCGAAGGCGCCCGCGTCGGCGTGCTCGATGCCGACGTCTACGGCCCGTCGCTGCCGCTGCTGACGGCGACCTCGGGCAAGCCCGAGAGCCCCGACGGGCAGAACTTCAGTCCCAAGCGCAACCACGGCCTGCAGATCATGAGCATCGGCTACATGATCGAGGAGGACACGCCGGTGATCTGGCGCGGCCCGATGGTCACGCAGGCGCTGATGCAGCTCGCGACGAACACGCTCTGGGACGAGCTCGACTACCTTGTCATCGATTTCCCGCCGGGCACCGGCGACATCGCGCTGACCCTGGCCCAGCGCATCCCGATGAGCGCCGCGGTCATCGTCACGACGCCGCAGGACATCGCGCTGATCGACGCGAAGAAGGCGCTGAAGATGTTCGGCAAGGTCGAGGTGCCGGTGCTCGGCATCGTCGAGAACATGGCCACGCACGTCTGCTCGAACTGCGGGCACGAGGAACCGATCTTCGGCCACGGCGGCGGCGAACGCATGGCGCAGCAGTACGGCGTGCCGCTGCTGGGCTCCCTGCCACTGGACATGCGCATCCGCAGCGAAGCCGACGCGGGCACGCCGAGCGTGATCGCCGCGCCGCAGTCGGACATCGCGCTGCGCTACCGCGAGATCGCGCGGCGCGTCGCCGCGAAGCTGTCGCTGCAGGCGCGCAACAAGGCCATCCAGTTCCCGAAGATCGTGATCCAGAACACCTGACCGCGGCGCGGGCCGCCGCCTGCCGTCCCTGCGGCGGCCGGCGCGCGGTGCCGCGTCCCATCCCCTCGTTTTTGCGGAAACCGACCCGACCCATGAGCATCAAGTCCGACAAGTGGATACGCCGCATGGCCGAGAGCCACGGCATGATCGAACCGTTCGAACCGGGCCAGGTGCGCCAGAACGCGTCCGGCGGCAAGCTGATCTCGTACGGCACCTCGAGCTACGGCTACGACGTGCGCTGCGCCGACGAGTTCAAGGTGTTCACGAACATCAACTCCACGATCGTCGACCCCAAGGCCTTCGACCCCAAGAGCTTCGTCGACGTCAAGAGCGAGGTCTGCATCATTCCGCCGAACTCGTTCGCACTGGCGCGCACGGTGGAATATTTCCGCATTCCGCGCAGCGTGCTGACGGTCTGCCTCGGCAAGTCGACCTACGCGCGCTGCGGCATCATCGTCAACGTGACGCCGCTGGAGCCGGAATGGGAAGGCCACGTCACCCTGGAGTTCTCCAACACCACGCCGCTGCCGGCGCGCATCTACGCCAACGAAGGCGTCGCGCAGATGCTGTTCCTCGAATCCGACGAGGAATGCGAGACCAGCTACGCCGACCGCGGCGGCAAGTACCAGGGCCAGCGCGGCGTGACCCTGCCGCGGACCTGAACCGGCCCCTCGCGCTTTGCCGAAAGCGCGCGCTCGCCGTGCCGCGCTGGCTTCTATTGCCGGCTGCGCGTTTGCTGTACGCTGCGTGCCTTTCCGTTTTCGCCAACCAGGACAGCCTGATGCAATACCGTGCCATGAACCGGATCCTGCGCGGATCGCTGCTCGCCCTGATCGCCGCGCTGCTGCTCGGCGCCTGCGGCGGCAAGACGCGTCCCGACACGGTGGCCGCGCCGAACATTCCGGCCAGCTTCGACCTGACCCTGCTGCCGGAGAAGGACGGCCAGTTCGACCTCGACGGCGCGACCCTGTCGGAAGAGGACGTCAAGGGCCATCTGCGCTACCTGCGCGACCAGAACAAGCCCGTGCAGAGCGTCTTCCTCAAGCGCGACGGCAAGCAGAAGGTGACCGAGCGCCACATCCAGGGCCTCGCGCGCATCGGCATCGAACTCAAGGTGCACACCTTCCTGCAGGAAAAGCCCGGCATGGAAATCACCGAAGTCCGCGCCGAAAGCACGGCCAAGTGACGCCGAACCTCCCTTTCATTCACGCTAGCTGCGGCCGTCGCGCCGCGATCCCCCGGAGTCGACGATGAAACGCATTCTGCTGGCCCTGTTCGCCACCTTCGGCCTGGCCTTCGCTGCGTACGCGGCCAAGGACGTCAAGGACGGCAACGCCTACGTCAAGGCGGTGCAGAAGGATCAGTTCTTGTTCCAGGGCAACCCGCTCGGCAAGAACATGCTGCTCGGCTCGCTGCAGGAGCTCAAGGACGAAGGCCAGCTGACCGGCGTCGTGCTGCGTAACGCCGGCGACGCCAGCGCCGAGCACCGCCATCTGATCAAGGTCATCGCGGACTACCTGCAGATCAAGGCCTACGACAAGGACCTGCAGCCGCTGGCCGATTGAGCCCCGCGACGAACGCGGCTGCGCCCCATCGCGGCCGCGTCCGGTCAGATTTGGCCGCAGGAGCGCGGCCGCGAAACTTTCGCCGGGTGCGGCTGTCGTTTTTTCCCATGCGCGCACGATCTTTCCGTTTCCCGGTTCTCGCCGCCGGACTCTGCCTGGCCGCGGCAGCGGCGGCCGGACCGCTGACGTGGCTGCGCGACAAGCTGACGGGCAAGCCCGAGGCGCCCAAGCCCGGCGTGGTCACCGCGAAACCCGGCGCCGTGACGTTACTGCCGGACCAGCCGACGCGGCTGGCCGTCGACGTCGGCGCGCCCGAGGCCGAACTGCCGCGCGGCCGCAGCTATTTTCGCCGCGTCGAACTCGTGAAGCCGCTCGACGAAGCGCTGATCGAAGTCCGCGTCATTGCCCAGGACACCGACGGCGGCAAGCGCCGCACGGTGTTCAAGCCGCTGTTCTACCTGCTCGACGACGATGGCGGCGTGCGCGAGACCGTCGAGGTCGATCCGCTGAACATCGACATACGGCCGTTCCAGCCGACCGCGCTGGTCGGCTGCGTCAAGGTCGGCCGGCTCAACCGTTTCCTCGTCGCGACGACCGAGAAGGACATCGGCGCGCATTTCGAAACCGGGCGCAGCTCGGTCAAGGCCGCCTCGAAAGGCGGCTTCTACTACTCCACCGACGCGGTCAAGGTGAAGTTGCCGTACGCGGCGACCGGCGAGCTCGTGCTGACGGTCAGCCCGCCCGCGAGCCGGCGCTGCGAACCGGCCACGACGGCCAAGAAGGACGCCAAGGACGCCAAGGACGCGAAGCCGGACAAGGGCGCCGAGACCCAGCAGGCCGCGGCGCGCTGACGCGTCGGCATTTGCCACAAATCCATTAGTTCCCGCGTTCATTTGCGGTGCCGTGTCCCGGTGCCGGGTTGCCCGCGCCCGCGGCGCTTTGGCATGCTCGTCGCGCAGGGGTGCGCGAGGAGAAGGCAATGAAGCCTGTCGCTGCGACGATGGCCTGTCTGGCCCTGAGCCTGGCCGGCGCGGCCGGTGCCGCCGGACCGTATTCCTACGTCGGCCACGGCGGTTCGCCGGACTGGGCGCGCTGGAGCTACGGGCCCGTGCGCAACGACGAGATCCAGCAGGTCACCCTGCAGCTGCAGACCGGCAGCGCCGCGGCCGATCCCGACATGCATTTCGCGTTCGGCCTGCGCGGCGGCGCGACGATGGTGCCGTGCCCGATCAACGATCTGCCGCAGTTCGCGAACGGCTGTCCGCTCGGCCGCGGCATCACGTTCGGCCACGTGCCCGACGGCTTCGGCACCGGCGGCACCTGCAGCGGCGTGGCGATCGAGCATTTCAGCCTCGGCTACGCGGGCGACCCGCTGATCGTCGCGGGCAGCTGCGTGCCGTTTCCGATCCGTCCCGACCAGCGCTACGCGTTCATCATCCGCGCGACCGTCGACAACGTCAGCTGGCGGCTGCTCGAGCTGAGCTGGCTGCCGACGCGCGATCCGCAGACCGGCGCCGGCGTCATGACGCCGCAATGGAACGACGTCGCACGCGGCGGCTGCATCGAGACCGCCGGCCGGCCGTGCCCCGAGTTTGCCGAAGTCGACCGCGACTATGGCGACGTGTTCGTCGCCTCGGGCTTCGTCAAGGAAGGCAGTTTCTGGATCGTCGAGGACCTGCGGATCCTGAGCTATTAAGTTCTCGCGATTCCCTCTGCCCAGGCGTGTCGCGCCGGGGAAGGTTTTTGCGGCCTCAATGCGTCGCGCCGGCGCTGACGCGCTTGTCGCGCCGCGTCGTCAGCGCGGTGTCGACGATCAGGCGCAGGCTCGCGACGATGGTGTCGAGCGCGAGGCTCGGCGCGCCCGGGTGGGCGACGGCCTGTTCCGGCAGGAACGGGATGTGCACGAAGCCGCCGCGGATCTGCGGCCGTTCGCGCAGCGCGTGCATGAGGCCGTAGAACACGTGGTTGCAGACGAAGGTGCCGGCGGTCTGCGAGATCTCCGCGGGCAGGCCGGCCTTCTGCAACGCGGCGAGCTGGGCCTTGATCGGCAAGGTGGACAAATACGCGGCCGGCGCGCCGCGCACGACGGGCCGGTCGACCGGCTGCCTGCCGGCGTTGTCGGCGATGCGCGCGTCGTCGACGTTGATTGCGACGCGTTCGAGCGACACGCGCGAACGGCCGCCGGCCTGGCCGACGCAGACCACGAGTTCGGGCTTGATCCGCGCGAGCGCCGCGCGCAGGCGGCGCAGGGAATCGCCGAAGCAGGTCGGCAATTGTTCGGCGACCAGACGATGACCGCGCACGACTTCGCCGTCGAGGCGGCGCACGGCTTCCCAGGACGGGTTCAGGCTCTCGCCGCCGAACGGATCGAAACCGGTCAGCAGCACGCGGGGCAGGGCGTCGCTCATCGGAAGGCCAGGAAGTACATCAGCGTGATATTGGTCGCGGCGAGCAGCACGGCGGTCAGTGCCTGGCCGCGGATGACGCCGTAGGGATCGCGCAGCTCGAGCAGCACGGCCGGCACGATGTTGAAGTTCGCGGCCATCGGCGTCAGCAAGGTGCCGCAATAGCCCGTGAGCATGCCGAGCGCGCCGACGACGGCCGGATCGGCGCCGTGCTGGCGGATCAGCAAAGGCAGGCCGATGCCGCCGGTGATGACCGGAAACGCGGCGAACGCGTTGCCCATGATCACGGTGAACACGATCATGCCGAGGCCGTAGGCGACGGTGCAGGCCAGGCGGCTGTCGGTCGCGACGAACTGGCCGATCAGCGCCGAGACCGCGTTGCCGACGCCGGTCGCCTCGAACACGCCGCCGAGCGCGGCGAGCAGCATCGGCAGTACGACGGCCCAGCCGAGCTGGTCGAGCAGCCGGCTCGATTCGCGCAGGGCCTGCGCGGGCCGGCTGCGCGTGACGTAGAGCGCGAACGCGACGGCGGCGCAGCAGCCCAGCGCGAGCGCCGGCACGGTCGCGTTGCCGGCCGGAAACAGGCGCCAGTCGCCGGCGACGAGATACGGTGCGAGCAGGAACAGCACGGTCGTGACCAGCGGAATCATCAGCGCGGGGCCGAACAGCTTGTGGCCGAGCCGTTGCGCCGAGGCGGTGCGCGCTTCGGCGTCGCCGTCGCCGACGGTTGCGCGCTTGAGCAGGCCCGAGCCCGCGAGCAGCGCCATCAGCACGACGGCCGCGCCGGCGAGCTGGGTCGGCAGCCGGTTGCCGGCCTTGTCGGCGGCGAGGATCGCATCGCCCGCGGCGAACACGATCGCGATCAGCGCCCAGAACAGCGCGTTGGCCCAGCGCCGCGCGCGCAGGTCGAACACGGCCGCCGCCCCGAGCACGAGCGCGGCGAGCCACCAGACGTAGCTCAGCGCGATCATGCGCGCGGCTCCGCGTCGCGCTTGAGACCGTACTGGAACACGACGATGCGCAGCGCGTGGATCACGAACGCGGCGATCGCCGTCGGTATCGCCCAGATCGCGATGGACAGCGGTTCCAGATGGATGCCGTTGGCCGTGTAGAAGGTCTGGATCAGCAGCACCGCGCCGAACGCGATGAAGATGTCCTCGCCGAAGAACAGGCCGACGTTGTCGGTCGCCGCGGCGAGCGCGCGGATGCGTTCGCGCTGCAGCTCGTCGAGGCCCGGCGCGGTCTTGCGCGCGGCGGCTTCGGCCATCGGCGCGATCAGCGGACGCACGGTCTGCGCGTGGCCGCCGATCGAGGTCAGCCCGAGCGCGCCCAGGATCTGGCGCAGCGCCATGTAGCAGATCAGCAGCAGCGACAGGCTCATGTAGTAGAGGCCGGCGATCCAGCGCTGCGCGTGCTCGCGCAGGCCCGCGTGTTCGAGCAGGCCGACGACGGGCAGGGTCAGCACGATCAGCAGCGGCGCGCGCGTGGCGACGAAGGACTTGCCGAGCAGCGCGAGCTGGTCGGCCAGCGGCAGCCCGGCGGCGAAGCCGCTGACGAAGCCGGCCGCGACGACGACGAGCATGGGATTCAGGCGCGCGGCGAAACCCGCGACGACGGCGGCGACGCCGAGCAGCGGCCAGTAGTTCATGCAGTTGCTCCGCGCGCCGGCGCGGCGATCGTGATGCCGGCTTCGGTCAGCGCCGCGCGCAGGCGCCGCGCGAACGCGGCCGCGTCGGGCTTGTCGCCGTGGATGCACAGGGTGTCGGCCGCGACGGCGACGCGGCTGCCGTCGCCGGCGGTCGCTTCGCCGCGCAGCGCGATCGAGAGTCCCTGTGCGACCGCGGCCTCGACCTCGTCGATGACGGCGCCGGCCTCGCGGCGCGGCGTCAGGCTGCCGTCGGCGCGATAGCGGCGGTCGCAGAACGCTTCGGCGGCGACCGCGAGACCGGCCGCGCGGCCGGCTTGCGGCAGCGCGCTGCCGGCGAGGCCGACGAGGATCAGGCCGCGGTCCACATCCGCGACGGCCGCGGCGATGGCCTGGGCCAGCGACGCATCGCGTGCGGCCATGTTGTACAGCGCGCCGTGCGGCTTGACGTGATGCAGCGCGCCGCCGGCCGCATGCGCGAACGCGGCGAGCGCGCCGATCTGGTACACGGTCAGCGCATAGGCTTCGTCGGTGCCGATGCTCATCTCGCGGCGGCCGAAGCCTTGCAGGTCGGGCAGGGACGGATGCGCCCCGATCGCGACGCCGCGCGCGACGGCCAGCCGCACGGTGCGCCGCATCGTTTCCGGATCGCCCGCATGGAAGCCGCAGGCGATGTTGGCCGAGCTGACTTCGGCCAGCACGGCGTCGTCCTCGCCCATGCGCCAGGCGCCGTAGGACTCGCCGAGGTCGCAGTTCAGGTCTATGCGTCGCATCCGAGTTCCCGCCGTCGTTGTTTCACGTAGTCGTGCAGCCGTGCGAGCGCGGCCGCCTGACGGCGGCGCAGCGCTTCGGCCTCGTCGGGCTCGACCAGCGCGAGCCGCACCGTTTCGCCGGGCCGGCGCTGGGCCAGCTGCGGCTGGTCCGTCGCGATCAGATGGGCGATGCGCGGATAGCCGCCGGTGGTCGGGTGTTCCGCGGCGAGCATGATGGGCTGGCCGCCCGGCGGCAACTGCACGGTGCCCGGCGTGACCGCGGCCGAGACGAGTTCGAGCGGTGCGGACAGTTGCAGCGCCGGACCGAGCAGACGCACGCCGACGCGGTTGGATTCGGACGCGATCAGGAACGGCTCGCCCAGCAGGGCCGTGCGCGAGGCCGCGTCGAGCGCGTCGAAATGACTGCCGCGCAGCAGGCGCAGCACGCGCGTCGGCGATACATCGAACCACGGCCACGGCGCGAGCGACCAGTCCGGCGCGCGGCGCAGCCACGGCCGCGCCGCCTCGGCGAGCGGCAGCCGGTCGCCGGCCTGCAGCGC
>NZ_JANFVR010000213.1 GCF_024609805.1 Tahibacter caeni
CGGCGCCGGCAGCGCCGTGGCCAGCTGGTCGCCGGCCAGCGCCAGCGGCTCGCCGCGGCGCACTCGCCCGCCGACGTCGATGCGGCGGTGCAACACGCCGCCGCGCTCGTCGACGAGCGGCAGATACAGCAGCGGCGGCAGCGGGCACGGACGGATGGCGCCGCTCGCGCTCGCGCGCGGCGGGACGGCCAGGACCAGGCCGCCGTAGATGCGGTGCAAGGACATGGCCCGATTGTAGGCGGCGCCGGCCCCGCCCTTGAACCGGCCGGTCCTAGCCTCCACGCCCTGCGGTGCGTCGGGTCCTGCCGCATGGCATACTGCCGGACTTTGCAAGCCTGGGCGTCGTTTGGCCCGGCCTCCAACCAGCGAGAAAACCCATGGACTTTCTGATTTCGACCGCGCAGGCGCAGACGGCGCCGGGCGCCCCGGCCCCGGGCGGCGGCATGAGCTCGATCTTCATGATGATCGCGATGTTCGCGATCTTCTATTTCATGCTGATCCGCCCGCAGATGAAGCGCGCGAAGGAACAGCGCGCGATGCTCGCGGCGCTCGCCAAGGGCGACGAAGTGGCCACGACCACGGGCATGCTCGGCACGGTCGTCGAGATCAGCGAGTCCTACGTCAGCGTCGAGATCGCGCCGAACGTCGTCGTCAAGCTGCAGAAGCAGGCCATCACGGCCGTGCTGCCCAAGGGCACCCTGAAATCCGCCTGACCTCGCGGCGCCGCTGACTCCGGCGCCGTTCGTTTTTCGATACGTCGACGCGGGCGGGCAAGGGCCTGCCGCATCAACCTGGGATTCATGGCATGAACGAGTTTCCCCGCTGGAAATACGCGCTGGTCGCCGTGGCGCTGTTTTTCGGATTCCTCTACGCGCTGCCGAACCTGTTCCCGAAGGAACCGGCCGTGCAGATCTCGGCCAACCGCGGCTTCACCGTCGACACGGCGCTGAAGGAAAAGGCGCAGGGCATCCTCGAAACGAAGAAGATCGCGTTCAAGTCGGTCGAGCTCGACGGCGAGCGCCTGCTGGTCCGCCTCGGCAGCACCGAAGTGCAGCCGACCGCGGCCGAAGCGCTGCATGAGGGCCTCGGCGAAGGCTATACGGCGGCGCTGAACCTCGCTTCGACCGTACCGCACTGGCTCACGGCGATCTACGCCCACAGCATGCCGCTGGGCCTGGACCTGCAGGGCGGCGTGCACTTCCTGATGGAAGTCGACCAGAAATCCGTGCTCGACAAGCAGGAAATCCAGTACAGCGACGAGATCGCCCAGATCGCGCGCGA
The DNA here is from genome assembly GCF_024609805.1 of Tahibacter caeni. GTDB lineage: Bacteria > Pseudomonadota > Gammaproteobacteria > Xanthomonadales > Rhodanobacteraceae > Tahibacter > Tahibacter caeni. Next base: position 1,282 of record NZ_JANFVR010000213.1, read on the forward strand.
CAAGAAGATCCCGGGCGTCAGCGTCAGCCGCTCGCCGCAGGGCATCGTCGCCGTCGCGCGCAGCGCGGCCGACCGCGACCGCCTCGCGGTCGAAGTCGGCAAGGTCGCTCCGGAGCTGCAGATCTCAAACGGCAACGCGACCGATAACGCGTTCTCGCTCGTGGCCAAGATCAGCGACGTGAAGCTGCGCGAGATCGCGCGCGACACGATCCGCCAGAACGTCGGCACCCTGCGCAACCGCATCAGCTCGCTCGGCGAGCCGGTCATCGCCCAGCAGGGCGATTCGCGCATCGTCGTCGAACTGCCCGGCGTGCAGGACACGGTCCAGGCCAAGATACTGCTCGGCGCGACCGCGACCCTGGAATGGCATGCGGTCGACCCGTCGTCGCCGACGCTCGCGGCCGAAGTCGCCCGCGGCACGGCGTCCGCGCCGGCCGATGCGCGGCTGTACTACCACCGCACCAGCGGCTCGCCGCACCTGCTGAAGAAGAAGACCATCGTCACCGGCGACGACCTCGTGAGCGCGGCTTCGATACCGGACCCGACCACGGGCACGCCGGCCGTGTCGATGAAGCTCAACGCCAAGGGCGGCCAGCGCATGCTGGACTTCACGATGGGCAACGTCGGCAAGCCGATGGCCGTGGTCTACACGGAGCGCATTCCGGAAGTGAAGACCGTCGACGGCAAGGAAGTTCGCACCTTCAAGACGAAGGAAGAGATCATCAGCATCGCGACGATCCAGGGCGTGTTCGGTCCGCAGTTCCAGACCACCGGCCTGGACAGCATGAAGGAAGCGTCGGAGCTGGCCCTGCTGCTGAAGGCCGGCTCGCTGGCCGCGCCGGTCGACATCGTCGAGGAGCGCGTGATCGGTCCGAGCCTCGGCGCCGACAACATCGGCAAGGGCGTGTTCGCGGTGATCCTCGCGGTCCTGCTCGTCGTCGTCTTCGTCGGCATCTACTACAAGCTGTTCGGCCTGATCGCCGACGTCGGCCTGCTGCTGAACCTCGTGCTGCTCGTAGCGATCCTGTCGATCTTCGGCGCGACCCTGACCCTGCCCGGCATCGCCGGCATCGTGCTGACGCTCGGCATGGCCATCGACGCGAACGTGCTGATCTGCGAACGCATACGCGAAGAGCTGCGCAACGGCTCCACGCCGATGGCCGCGATCAGCCGCGGCTACGACAAGGCCTGGGCGACGATTCTCGACGCGAACGTGACCCACCTGATCGCCGCGTTCGGCCTCATGGCGTTCGGCTCCGGCCCGATCAAAGGCTTCGCGATCACGCTCGCGATCGGCATCGTGACCTCGATGTTCACCTCGGTCATGGTCACCCACGTGCTCGTCGGCCTGATCTTCGGCGGCCGCCGCGTCAAGACCCTGTCGGTCTGATCCAGGAGCTCGACACCCATGGAACTCTTCAAGTCCCAGAGCAACATCGACTTCATGGCCTGGCGCAAGCCGAGCCTGATCATCTCGGCCATCCTCGTCGTCCTGTCGGCCGCGATCATCTTCGTGCGCGGCCTCGACTACGGCCTCGATTTCGAGGGCGGCGCGATGATCGAAGTGCACTACGAGGAGCCGGCCGAGATCGCCGACATTCGCGCCGCGCTCGACGCCGCGGGCTTCACCGGCGCCGTCGTGCAGGGCCTCGGCACGCGCACCGACTACGCGATCCGCATCAAGCCGCACGCCGAGACCGCGTCCGCCGCCGAGCCCACGGCCGGCAGCAGCGAGGCCAAGGTCGCGACCAACAAGATCGCCGCCGAGGTGCTGACCGCGCTGACCAAGAGCCGCAGCGACGTCAACGTCAAGCGCAGCGACTTCGTCGGCGCGAGCGTCGGCGAGGAATTGCGCGAGCAGGGCCTCGTGGCCGTGCTGTTCGTGATCCTCGGCATCATGGCCTACCTGTGGCTGCGCTTCGAATGGCGCTTCGCCGTTGCCGCGGTGGCCAGCGAAATCCACGACACCCTGATCACGGTCGGCATCTTCGCGCTGACCGGGCGCGAGTTCGACCTGCCGGCGCTCGCCGCCGTGCTGTCGGTCGTCGGCTACTCGATCAACGACAAGGTCGTCGTGTTCGACCGCGTGCGCGAAATCTTCCGCTCCTCGCGCAAGGGCGAGCCGTACGAGATCCTCAACCGCTCGATCAACTCGACCATGTCGCGCACGATCATGACCGGCCTGACCACGAGCCTCGCGGTCGGCACGCTGTATTTCGTCGGCGGTCCGGCGCTCGAGAACTTCGGCCTGATCATGCTGATCGGCATCTTCGTCGGCACCCTGTCCTCGGTGTTCTTCGCGAACCCGATCCTGCTCTGGCTCGGCGTGTCCAAGCAGGACCTCATGCCGCGGACGAAGGAAGATCCGGAGCTCGCCGCGCGGCCGTAGGGCCCGCGCGAGGACCGGATTTCGCGAACGGCCCGGGCAACCGGGCCGTTTCGTTTTCCGGCGAAGGATCACCGCGGGGACGCCGCCCGCCTGCGGAGGGGAGGGCAGGAACGGGAGAGACCGCCGGCGCGACGTTGGCGCGGCCGGCGCGGACAGCGTCCTCCGCGGTGCAGTCTCCGGGACGAGCCAGCGCCGCGCGTCCCTACCGGTCCCGGGGCCGGCGCACATGCGGTGCAGGGCTGGTAAGGTGTACGGCCCGCTCAGCGTTCCGAGTGCCTGCCGCCTTGTCTTCGTCGCCTCCTGCCCGTGCCGCCGCCTCCGCAGGCCGCGCCCAGCCCGAACGTCATGCCGATCTGCCTGCGACCTTGCGGCGGCGGATGGCCGAGGCGGCCGAGCACCTCGCCGCCGACCGCCTGCCGCAGACCGTGGCCGCGCTGACCCCGGTGCTGCAGGCCCGGGCCGCGCATCCCGAAGCCCTGCGAATGCTCGGCATCGTGCTGCACAAGAGCGGCCAGTACGACGATGCGGTCGATGCCTACCGGCAGGCGCTGCAGTCGGCGCCCGACGACGCGCTGCTCTGGAACAACCTCGGCAGCGCGCAACGCGCGCGCGGCGACGGCGAGGCCGCCGAAGACGCGTTCCGCCGTGCCGTCGTCCTGGCCCCGACGCTCACGGCCGCCTGGTACAACCTCGGCAAGATGTACAAGACGCAGGGACGTCTGGAGCTCGCGCTGCCCGCGCTGGAGCGTGCGCTGCAGCTCGATGCCGGCCACGTGCCCGCGCGCGTGACCTTCGGCGAGACCCTGCGATCGCTCGGGCAGGTCGACGCTGCCGTCGCCGCGTTCGAGCAGGCCGTCCGCGACGAGCCGACGGCCGGCGGCGCGTGGTACGCGCTGGCCGATCTGAAGACCTACCGCTTCGACGCCGAGCAGGCGCGGCGTCTGCAGCACCTGCTCGGCGATGCGACCTTGACCGACGAGCAGCGCGTCTTTCTCGGTTTCGCAGCGGCCAAGGCACTGGACGATCTGGGCCGCTACGACGAAGCCTATGCCGCGCTGGTCCGGGCCAACCGTCTCAAGCGGGCGGGCTTCGCCGGCTGGGATCCCGACGCGCTGGCCCGGCACTACGAACAGATCGGCGCCGCTTTCGCGATGCCGCCGCCGTCGACGCCGCTCGATCCGCAGCTCGGCGCCGAGGCGATCTTCGTCGTGAGCCTGCCGCGCTCGGGTTCGACCCTGACCGAACAGATCCTCGCGGCGCACAGCCAGGTCGACGCGGCCGGCGAGATGCCGGACCTGGCGCAGGTCATCGATGCCGAATCGGCGCGGCGCGGCAGCCTGTTTCCGCACTGGGTCGCCGACGCCGACGCGGCGGACTGGGATCGCCTCGGCCGCGACTATCTCGCGCGCGCCGCACGCTGGCGCGGCGCCGCGCCGCGGTTCACCGACAAGAGTCTGGCCAACTGGCCGCTGGTCGGCGCGATACGGCGCATGCTGCCGGCCGCGCGCATCGTCAACTGCCGCCGCGATCCGGTCGAGAACTGCCTGTCCTGCTTCCGCCAGCTGTTCGCCCAGAGCCATGAGTATTCCTACGACCTCGACGATCTCGCCCGCCAGTGGCGCAGCTACGACCGCCTGAGCCGGCAATGGGCGGAGCAGTTTCCGGAACACTTCCTCGACAGCCGCTACGAAGACCTCGTGCGCGAGCCCGAGCGGCGCATCGGCGAGCTGCTCGCGTTCTGCGGGCTGCCGTTCGAGGCCGCCTGCCGCGAACCGCACCGGGTCGCACGCAGCGTGCGTACGGCCAGCGCGGCCCAGGTGCGTCAGCCGATCGGCGCGGCGCACGTACGTGCGGCCCGCTATCCGGAGGCCGAACGCCGGCTGCGCACAGCGCTGGAACTGCCGCCGCACCCAACCAATGGCCTATAGCGGAATCGCAGCCGGCGCGGCTATATCGCAGACTGGCCAGCTTTTTTCCGCTGTCGAGGTCATGCAGCGAAAGCGCGGTCCGGCCGCCTCCGGCCCAGGTCGGAAAACCTGGTCGTCCTGGGGGCGGGGTATCCAAAACAACTAAGGGGTCTGCAATGAAATCCACTGCAATGCTTCTCGCCGCCGCTGCGGCAGCAGTCGCCACCGTGACGACCGCACCGGCCGATGCGGCCGGCCGCGACAGCGCGTCGCGTCGTGCGGTCGCCGCGCGTCCGGCCCAGCCGCAGGCGCCTCTGGGCGGCGCGGTCGAGCTCTACAGTCAGCTCGGCACGGTAAGCACGAACGGCGCGCTGTCGTCGCAGTTCTCCTCGTCCAGCGGCGCGCCGTACGATTCCGAAGGCGCCGACGATTTCGTGGTGCCGGCCGCCGGCTGGCGCATCAGCACGGTCGAATTCGCGGCGTTCGTCGGCAACGGCACGACCGGCGCGTTCCCGACCGTGGGCAATGTGCGTATCTACGCGAATGCCGCGGGCGTTCCGGGAACGACGGTCTGCAACTATCCGTCGGTCACCGTCGCCTACAACACGTCGACGCAGATCGCGACCGTCAACCTGCCGGGCGTCTGCGATCTGACCGCGGCCGGCACATACTGGATCACCTACCAGCCCATCTACGACTTCGGCGCATCCGGCGGCGACTACTACTGGAATCTGTCCACGCCGCAGGCCGGCGCGATCGGCCAGTGGCGCAACCCGGGCGACGGTTTCGAAAGCGGCTGCACCGCCTGGAGCCCGAACACGTCCTGCGGCTTCACGCAGCCGGACTATGCGTTCCGGCTCCTGGGCCAGGTGCTGCCGGTCAGCCTGCAGTCCTTCGGCATCGACTGATCGCGCGGCCCGGCGCTGCAACGAAAAACGCGGCCGTGAGCCGCGTTTTTCTTGTGCATCGGGAGCGGCGGGCAGTCAGCCGGCCAGCAGCTCCGGCGTCAGCACGGGCTGTATCGTTTCGACGATGCCGAACGCGACCTTGTGGCCGCCGGCGACGAGGTTGCCCGACTCGGGCAGGCCGTCGCGACCGGCCATGTCGCAGTAGCGGCCGCCGGCTTCGCGCACGATCAGACAGCCCGCGGCCATGTCCCAGAGCTTGAGGCCGGTTTCGTAGTAGCCGTCGATGCGGCCGCAGGCCACGTAGGCCAGGTCCAGCGCGGCCGAGCCGGTGCGGCGCACGTCCTCGGCGCTTGCGAGCAGGGCGCGGGTCATGTCGATCTGCGCGCCGAGGTGGCGGCGCTGGCGGTACGGGAAGCCCGTGGCGAGCAGCGCGCCGGCCACGCCTTCGCGCGCGCTGACGCGGATGCGGCGTTCGTTGAGGAAGGCGCCGTCGCCCTTGCTCGCGGTGAAGGTCTCGTCGCGCAGCGGATCGTAGATCACGCCGTAGACCGGCTCGTTGCCTTCGAGCATCGCGATCGAGACGCAGAAGTGCGGGAAGCCGCGCAGGAAGTTGTGCGTGCCGTCGAGCGGATCGATGACCCAGGTCTGGCGCGACTTGCCGGTCTCGCCGGTTTCCTCGCCGATGAAGGCATGGCCGGGGTAGGCGCGCTTGAGGTCGCGGATGATCAGCTGCTCGGCCATGCGGTCGACTTCGGAGACGAAGTCCATGCGCTCCTTCTCGAGCACGGCCAGCCCCTCGACGCGGTTGATGTTGCGCACGATCAGGTTGCCGGCGGCGCGTGCGGCACGGACCGCGACGTTGATGGCGGGGCGGGGCATGGAAACTCCGGTCGGATTGGCTTGAAGAAAGAGCGGCGCGGGCATCGGGGCCGGCGCGGGGCGCGAAGGGTAGCAGAAGCGGCCCGGAGCGCCAAAACCGGGCCGGCTGCGCGCAGGCCGGCCCGGCGCGTATGCTTGCCGGCCGCGTGCCGCCGCCGCCGTGAACCCATGACCGACATTTCCGCCCTCGCCGCGCGCCTGCGCTTCGTGCTCGTGCGCACTTCCCAGCCCGGCAACATCGGCGCCGCCGCGCGCGCGATCCGTACGATGGGCTTCGGCCGGCTCGTGCTGGTCTCGCCGCAGCGCTATCCGGATCCCGAGGCGACGGCCTTCGCCGCCGGCGCTGACGCGGTGCTCGACGCTGCGGTCGTCGTGCCGGATCTGCGCACGGCCGTCGCCGACTGCGAGGCCGTCTACGGCGCGACCGCGCGCCAGCGCGCCGTCGCGCTGCGGGAACACACGCCGCGCTCGTTCGTCGGCCCCGTGCGCGAGGCGGCCGCGGCCGGCGGCGAGATTGCGATCGTGTTCGGCAACGAACGCACCGGCCTGGAGAACGAGGAACTCGCGCTGTGCCACGGCGCCGTGCACATTCCTACGGCCGCGGACTACGGCTCGCTGAATCTGGCCCAGGCCGTGCAGGTGCTGGCCTACGAGCTGCGCATCGGCTTTCTCGACAATCCGGCCGCGCCGGCGCCGCTGCGCAGCGATCCGCCGGCCAGCGCCGGCGAGATGGAAGGCTTCTTCGCGCACCTGGCCACGACCCTCGACGACATCGATTTCCACAAGGGCCGCTCGCCGACGACGATCATGCTGCGTCTGCGCAAGCTGTTCCTGCGCGCCCGGCCCGACGCGCGCGAGTTGCGCGTGCTGCGCGGCATCCTCGCCGACGCGCAGCGCATGGCGCGGCTGGCCGGCCAGGCCGGGCGCGGCC
>NZ_JANFVR010000214.1 GCF_024609805.1 Tahibacter caeni
GTCGCGATCCTCGGCGGCGGCCAGGCGGTCGCGCTGGGCCTGGCGATAGTCGGCGGCCGCCGTCCGGGCCGCGCGTTGCGGCGCGGTGGGATCGGCGGCGGACACGGCCGGCAGGCCGGCGGCGAACAGCAGGGCGGCGGCGATACGGCGGCAGAGCAGGTGCATGGGCGTCTCCGTGGTGGGGGTGTTTGCACGAGCTATACGGCCGGTGTGCCGACGATGACGGGCGGCGCTGAAAAAAAGGCGGCGCGTTCGCCGCATCGGCGGCGGCGGCGCGACGCGGCGGCGGGATCGTCGGCGCGCCGCCGGCGGCTTCTTCCGCGCGCAGCCGTCCGGCGGGGCTCCGGCAGGAACCCGCGGCAGCGGTCACGCGAGCGAAGAGGACGGTGTTGCGATGCTTACGTGTTGCCGACGCAGGTCAGCGAGGCCAGCGAGCCGGCGCAGATCGCCGTGCAGGTCGTGCATTCCCAGGTCGACGCGGCGGCGGTGGCCGAATCCAGCGATTTGTTCGACAGGTCGGTGCCGACGAACGGCGGCAGAGTCAGCGTATGCGTGTCGGCGGTGTCGGCGACCGTGTTGACCTTGATGCCGGCCGGCACGGCGATGCCGTGTTCGGCGAGCACGCCGGCCGGATCCTTCAGCAGCCGGTCGCGCAAGGCCTGGTTCACGGCGCTTTCGATGCGCAGCTTGTCGAGCGTGGACGGCGACAGAATGTTGGCCAGTTGAGACTCATGAGCGGACTCCAGGTGACCGCGTTTCCGCGGCGAGCGGGATGGGACGTCCGTGCTGGGCGCTGCCGGAATCTGCGTTGTATATCAATATCCAACGCGTCATAAAAAAAAATTGCATTCAGAAAAGCGGGTTCGTGATCGTGTCGGCGGAAGCGGATTTTTTTCGTGCTGCACGCGATTTCCGTGATAGCCGGGCGCATCCGCGCAGGCCTGCTACGGTAGAGCTGCGGGCCGCGAATCGGCGGCCGGCGACTGCGCGGCGGTTGCCGCGACGACGCGCGCAACGCACGCCGCCGCGGCTTCGCCGTGGGCTCAGGGCGTGCAGACTTCGCCCTGGATCTCCGCTTCGAAATGGTCGGCGAAGGCCTGGCCCAGCACGTAGAAATGGCCGGTCGCGCCGGCATAGCGGCCGCTGCCCGACTGCACCTGCTGGAACGCGGTGAAGCGCGTTTCGCCGTCCTGCTGCAGGCCGGACAGGCCGCTCTCGCGCACGAGCAGGGTGCCGTCGCGCAGGGTGTAGGTCAGCAGGCCCGACGTCGCGATCGTGCCCGGCGCGCTGGCCGGGCCGCGCACGGCGCCGTCCATGACGAACTCGGTGCTGCCGTGGAAGTTGCGGTTGCCGTCGACGGTGCCGGCGGCGCAGAAGCGGTTCGGACTCGCGCAGCCCTCGGTGAACGGCGCGTCGACGATGACGCCGCGGATCGCGTGGCAGTGCGGCGCGGCGGCGGCCGCAGGGGCGGTCAGCACGGCGGCGAGGAAGCTGATGGCGCTCAGGGTGTTCATGGTGATCTCCATAGGCGGCGCGGATCGGCCGCCGGGCGAGCACAACGCGGCGCGGCGTGCGCGCCAATTACCGCGCAGGTAATCGGCGCGGCGCGACGCGGCATGCTGCCGGCGATGGCGCAAGAAATGGAAAATGCAATAACCGTTGCGCCCGGCGTCGGCCGCGTCCGCCGCGCGGCCGATGTTGCAACGGCGCGCAGTCGCGCGCGGCGCTGCCGGACCCGCGGCGGCGGCGCGCTAGCATGGAGCGTCGAACTGCCGGATGCCGCATGAACGCCGATCCGCTGCCGGTCGCCGAGTCCTTTCCCTCCGTGCTGCGCGCGCAGCGGCGCCGCGCCGGCCGCTCGCAGCTGCAGACCGCGCTCGTCGCCGGCATTTCGCAGCGCCACCTGAGCTTTCTCGAAAGCGGCCGCGCGCGGCCCGGCCGCGGCGTCGTGCTCGCGCTGAGCGCGGCGTTGGGCCTGGACGTCGCACGGCAGAACCAGCTGCTGCTCGCCGCGGGCTTCGCGCCGTCCTACGACGCCGGCGTGCAGTCGCAGGCCGAGCTCGAACTGGTCGAGCGCGCGATGCGCGCGTTCCTGCAGTCGCACGAGCCGTTTCCGGCGCTGCTGCTGCGCGACGGCGCCTGGATAGAGCAGGGCAACCGCGGCGCCGCGCGGCTGTGGTCGGCCGTGCGCGGCGCGGCGTTGGACGAGGTGCCGCGCGACAACGTGTTCGAGCTGATGCTGCGGCCCGGCGCGCGCCGCGAGCGGCTGGAGAACTGGAGCGAAGCCGCCGCCTGCCTGCTGCGCCGCTACCTGGCCGAGCACGTGCAGCTGCGCCGGCCCGAGCTCGACGCGCTGGTCGCGCAGCTCGCCGCGAATCCCGAAGTGCGCGAGCTGTTGCGCCGCGACGGGGGCGCAGCCGCGGCGCCCGTGGTGCTGCTGCGCTATCGCTTCGACGAGGTGCGCCTCGCGCTGTTCGTCGTCATCGCCGGACTGCACGCGCCGCTCGACACGCGCGTCGAGCGCCTGCGCGTCGAATTCCTCGTGCCTGCCGACGCGGAAACCGAACGCTGGTTCCGCGACGGCGCGGCGCCGGCCGCGTAGGTTGCGGTTCGCCTTTCACGTCGCCGCAACCCGCGCGCGCCGCGGCTTCACGAGGCCGGCCAGCTCAGCATCTGCGCCTCGTAGCGCTGCAGCAGCGCATGCAGGCGCTCGGCCGTCTCGCGGATCCCGGCCGGCGTGTGCGGCGCCGGCGGATCGGCGATCGGCGTCGGGAACGCCGCATCGGTCACGAGCAGGTTGGTCGTCTCGCAGCCGTCGTCGGCGAGGTCGTAGAGCTCCCACTGGTCGGCGTGCTCGCCCGACGGATCGAAATAGCGCGCGAGCTTCCATTCGCCCGAGCGCACGCAGCGCACGTGATTGGGCTGGCGCACCGGGCCCGGCGCGAGATCGGCGACCGGTCCGCTGTGCGGGATGCGGCTGTCGCCGTTGCGCACGGCCTCGACGAGCTGCAGATACACCGCGAACTCGTGTTCCGAGTGCAGCTGGTGCGGATCGTGCGCGTCGGCCAGCGGCTTGGTGATCTCGTCGTCGGTTGCGAACAGCACGCCTTCGCGCGGCTGGCCGTCGGCGCCGACGACGACGTCGCTGTGGCCGCGGATCAACGGCGCGAGATTGGCGCCGACCAGCGGCGGCACCGGCCGCGTCCGGCGCAGGTCGTCGGCGATGCGCTCGACCTCGCGTTCGCCGACGCCGGCCAGGCCGAGCAAGGTCGGCACGATGTCGATGTGGCTCGTCAATGCGTCGATCTGGCGCGGACTGTCGCCGGTGTTGTAGCGCGACGACTGCACGACCACGGGCACGTGCAGCGCTTCCTGGTAGGCCGCGTGCCATTTCTCCATGAGGTATGAATGCGCCGCGCCGTATTCGCCGTGGTCGGCCAGGAACACGACGATGGTGTCGTCGCGCAGGCCGCTCTCGTCGAGCGTCGTCAGCACGCGATGGATGTGGCCGTCGACGAGGTGCTGCAGCCAGGCGTAGTACTGCAGGAATTTCTGCGCGGCGTCGGTCGGGTCGGCGGTCAGCTGGAACGGGATGCCGCTGAGCAGCGCCGCGCCGACCGCATCGAGGCCGGCCTGCTGCTGCGCGCTGAGACCGGTCTTGCTGGCCAGCGCAAGGCCCATCTTGTAGGCGTAGTCGTACTGGCACTGCGGCTTGTTGCGGCGCAGATCCTCGGTCGTGGTCGGCGCCACGTTCGCGTTGTCCTGCGGGAATCCGCGCGGATTCAGGTCGAACTGCAGGCTGCCGGCCAGCGGCGGGTTCGAGCGCGTGCCGGCCGCGGGCACGGTCAGCGGGCCGAGCTTCGGCGCGTTCGGATCCAGGCCGCGCGGCAGCGCCGGATAGGTCGCGATGTCGTGCGGGTTCGCGAACGAGGCGACCGCGAGCCAGGGCCGCTGCTCGGCCTGCGGCGACGGCGCGAGCGGCACGCTCTGCAGCTGCTGGGCGAGCTTGCGGTTGTAGTCCAGGCCCAGGGCCTGTCCGCGCAGGAAGCCGCAGACCAGGTCGGCGAAGCCGATGTCGCGATAGGCGCCGAGGTTGTTGATGCTCGAACCGTGCGGCTCGGGCCAGGACAGCTCCCAGTCGTCGAAGCCGTAGTCCTGCAGGCTGTGGTCGGGCGGGTTGCTGACGTGCCACTTGCCGAAGTAATGGGTGCGGTAGCCGGCGCCGCGGAACCAATGGCCCAGGGTCGGTATGCCGTCGGCCGCCAGCCACGGGAAGCTCGCGGCGTCGCCGTTCTTGAACAGGCCGTCGGTCTGGGTCACGCCGGTGCGCGTGCCGTACTGGCCGGTCATCAGCGCGGCGCGGCTCGGAATGCAGGCCGACGAGGCGATCGTGTGCCGGCGCAGCACGACCGAATCGCGCCGCAGCGCGCAGAGCCCCGGGAAGTAGTCGCGGTAAGGCGCGATGTCGGCGTCGTCGCCCTGGAAGCCGACGATGTTCTTCAGCGCCGGCGCGAAGCCGCCGTCGGGACCGTAGGCGAAACGCGGAAAGCGCAGCTGGTCGACGAGGATGACGAGGATGTTCGGGCGGCGGGGCTGGCTGCTCATGGCTCACCTTTGGGAGGTAGTGGAATACGCGCCGGCAATGACAAGTAGACATTGCCGACCCAAAGGCATGCCAGCGCAAGGCCGCGGCATTTCCTATCGCGGCCCGCGCTTCCGGCTCGGCGCGCCGCCGGCTCATTGCGGATAGGTGACGGTCTGCTTGCCGGCGACGCCCCAGCCGTCGTCGCGCCTGCTCAGGAACAGCGCGCCGCGCTCGATCCAGCCGGCGCCGTTCTTCGCATCGACGAGCAGCACGGCCTCGTCGCCGCGCTGCCAGCCGCCGCCGACCTTGACGTCGTGCAGGAAGCGCAGCGCCTGCGTGCGCAGCTTGGCCTTGCGCGCATCGAGCGCGACCGGCTTTCCGCCGAAGTCCGTGGCCGACAGCATCAGCTTCGCGAAATCGTTGCCGGAAGCGACCGCCGCGTCGGGATCGCCGGCCTGCGCGGCCGCGTACAGCGCGGTGCTGGTCCTGACCAGCGCCTGGCCCGGCTCGCCGCCGTCGGCCGGCAGCGCCGTCGCCGTGTCCTTCCAGTCGGTGCGGCGCTCGCCGGCGGCCATGTCGTAGATGCCGGCGGCGAGCATCTGGTCGAGCAACTGCTGGTTCGTCGTCGCGCGCAGCTCGGCGAGCTTCGCGGCCGTGTAGCGCTGGCTGATCAGGCGGTACTGGCCGCCGACCCGGGCATACGGCATCTTGAGTTTGCCGCTGCCTGCGCCGTCGGCCTCCTTGGCCGTCAGCACGATCAGGCCCTCGGGCATCTGCGGGGTTTCCAGGCCTTTCGCGGCGAGCTCGCCGAGGCTCTGCCTGAACTTCTCGTCGAGCGGCGTGGCTTCGGCCGTGCAGGTCGTCGCGGCTTCGCCGCACTCGCGCACCTGGTCGAGCAGGAAGAAGCGCAGGTCCGCCGGCGCGTCGTCGATCGCGGCGAAGGCGAGCACGCGATCCATGTCGCCGCTCTCGAACGCCTGCTGCACGCGTTCAGCGAAGGACTCGGGCGTGCCGCCGCAGGCATGCAGCAGCGGCACGAGGCACAGCAGGGCAGGCAGACGGCGCGGTTTCATCGCAGGCTCCGGTGACGGAACGTCAGGTTCCGTCATCGCAAACGCCGGCCCGCGCCACGGGCGTACATGGCGGCGGGCGCCGCCGCCGGTTAGGTGGCCGTCCCTGGCCGGGCGACGTCGGCAGGGCCGGCGTATGGCCGGACCCTGCCGCACTCACGACGCTTACGGACAGGCGGCGGCCGCGCCGGCCGCATTCGCGCAGCCCGCCGTCGCGCCGAGCGGGCGCGCGAGCGTGTAGTTGGCGAGCATGCCCGGTGCCGCGTTGGCGTTGACGTATTTGACAGCCTCGAAGCCGACCACCGGCAGGCCGACCAGGCCCGGACCCGTCGTGCCGGCCGGCAGATAGCTGCGGACCTGGCCGGTCAGGCCGAGGGTCAGTTCGAGCGAGCCGGCTTCGGCGGCCGGGCTCGGCGCGCCGAGCGTCTTGCCGAACGTGGAGCCGAGCACCGGCGTGGCCGCGGCGGTCGGCGCGAAGCTCAGCACGTCGACCGCATGGCACAGCGCGGCCGGCGGCGGCTGGTTCGCCGGCGGACTGCCGGCCGGATCGTAGTTCAGCGCGATCGCGCGGCCGTCGCGGTCGTGCAGTGCGGCGGCGAAGCCGGCGCACGAGGCCTGCGCGTGCTGCGTGTTGAAGTAGCTCGTGAACGGTGCGAGCTGGGTCAGCTGGCGGGCCGCGTCGGTGTGGAAGCGCTTGGTCGGCGCGGCGACCACCCATTCGCTGTTGCTGCCGACGTTGGGTTCGCGCGTGACGTCGCCGAGCAGCCGGTCGGTCATCAGCACGGCGGAGATCGCATCGACCTTGCGGTTGGCCGGGAACAGCAGGTTGAGCATCCGGCCGTTGACCGGAACCTGCGCGCTGACGTCGTTGCTGCCGGCGTTGGGCGAGGCGAAGGTGTCGAACAGCAGCGGTTCCTGGCCGCTGCGGTACAGCGGCGTCGTGCTGAAGCCGTCGAGCGCCGTCGCGTTGCCGCCGAGGATGGTCCCTTCGGCGACGTTGACGATCGCGAAGCTGCCGCGCAGTCCGCCGCCCGGGGCGCGCACGCCGCCGTTGGACGGAATCGCGTTCGGATCCTCGAAGCGGATGCAGTTGCGCTGGTTCGCGGCAGCCGCGAGATCGCCGACGAGCTCGGCGCGCTCGACGAGCTCGAAATAGCCTTCGCGCAGGCGCGCATAGGCGGTCGGGCCGCCGTCGGCGTTGTTGCCGGTGTAGTCGTAGGGCAGCAGCTCCTGCCACGGACCGCCGCCGCCGCCGGGATTGGTCCAGTACGCGAGCTGCGGAACCGTGCAGCTGTCGTCGCGCAGCGCCAGCACCGGAATGCCGGCGGTGCCGCCCGGCGATTCGGCGACGGTCGCGTTCCAGGCGTCGTGCGCGCCGAGCACGACGTCGAAGCGCAGCACGAGCCGGCCGTTGTAGGCCTCGCGGAAGTTGACCTGCACTACCTTCACACGGTCGGTGGTGTTGGTCAGCGAGAGCACGGTCTGCTGGCCCGCGTTGACCGTGTAGTACGGATAGATCAGCGCCTGACCCGTGCCGTTCGGATTGACGTAGACGGCCTGGGCCGGCGCGACGGCGCCGGCGGCGAGCAGGCAGAGGCTCAGGGAGCGAAGCCGCAGATGCATGTTCTTTCCTTTTGTCGTTCTGTGGGCGATTGAATACGATGTAATTCGTAGTTTCGTTAACTTCCGGCTGAGAGAGCGCATCGGTCGCGCGGCACGCCGTTGTTGCAATTCCTGCGCGCTGCCGCGGGCGACGCCCGCGTCGTCCGGAATGACGCGCGGGCAGCGCGATTTCCCCCAATGCGATCCGGCGCAACGGCGGCCTGTCGTTCGTTGCGCGTCGACCACGGTTGCCGGCCGCCGTCGCGCGATGCGCGGGCCGGTGCGGCATTCATGCCGCGACGCGTCGCGCAGCCGCGTGCGTGCTGATCTAGCATCGCGTTTCGTCTTCGCTGCGCGAGTCTCCGCCGCCATGAACGTCGCCGCGCTCAAAGCGTTCTGCCGCCGCCTGCCGGCGACGCAGGAGCGTCTGCTCGAAGCGCCGTACAACATCCTCGTCTACTCGGTCGGCGGGAAGAATTTCGCGTGGTTCAAGACCAGCGAGCCCGAGCGCTGGCGCTTCAGCTTCCGCACGACGCCCGAGCGCTTCCTCGAGCTGACGGACATGCCCGGCGTGAAGCCGGCGCGCTACATGGCGCGGCATCGCTGGGTCACCGTCGTCGACGTCGCGGCGTTTCCGCCGGCCTACCTGCGCGAGCTCGTGCGCTGGTCGCATGCGCAGGCCGCGGCCGGACTCACGCGGCGGCGCCGCACGGCGCTCGGGCTGGCGCCCTAGCGCGGATTTGCGGCCGCCGCGGAGAAAACCGCGCGCGACTGCGTACTGCCTGGCGACCGCGGCACCGCGCGGCGGCGACTGCCGTCGCCGCGGCGCCGCGTCGATCCCGCGCTACCGGAGTCCCGCCATGTCCATCCGTACTTCTTCCTGGCTGCGCCGCAGCCTGGCCGTCGCCGTCGCCCTGGCCCTGAGCGGCTGCCAGGAAACCGCCGCCGGCGATCGCGCCGCGCCGGC